>JBOGJG010000245.1:0-47136 GCA_050747825.1 Acidobacteriota bacterium
CTGGCTTTGTTGCTCCTCGGTCCCATATTCCCGATATGCTCCCTCGTCGCGCCTCGCCATCAGACCGCACCCATAGGGTACCCGGCTCGCGACGATAGCGCACTTATTTATGTTACGAAGCACTAGTCCTGTATTTAAGCATCACCTATTTTCTGCTTCTCTGGCCCTTTACTCCCGGACTCGCATCCCCGCAGAATATCGCTAACTTTTCCTCGAATATGCTCCCGCTGGCCGTGGCCGCCATAGGGCAAACCTTTGTCTTGATCACCGCCGGGATTGATCTGTCGGTAACCGCCATCGTCGCCCTCCACGCCGCGGACTTTCTTCTCGACGTCGACCGGCAGCGACTGCGCCACCGGACAGTCGCGCGTCGCAAGGGTCATCCGGACGTTGACTTCGCTGCTCTCGCCGCCGATCACGTCGGATACCAGGCCCAACTCGTAGATGTTCACCGGGATCTCGGGGCCGAACACGGTCCGTAGCGCTTCGTAAGCGCGCTGTTCAATGAAGAGTTTTTCGCCGGGGTGCATGGGGCTTCGCGTCAGGGGGACTGGCCGCTTCAATCAATCATCATACCATTGGATCGAGTGCCTCCGGCAGAATACAGGGTCTCAGTTTGAAACGCGACACCAACGGCCCTTGCGATCAACAAATATGAGCTGTGAGTTGGCCTGGTGTCCTGTCCATTTCTGCCTCGGATAAATTGCTTCAAATATGCGTTGATTAAAGTAAATACCAGGCTAAGCAATCCCGTTCACCTGCGTTTGCCGCGTCTCGGCAAGAGGACTCAGCGCCGGTTGCGGTAGAGCGTTGAATCGACGGCCTGGGCCATCTTTTCCGCGTCGAGCGAAAGGTCCAGGAAGCGGCGCATGAGCTGCGCCTGAGCGAGGGGGTCGTCGAGGATTTCCCTGTAGTGCAGATCCACGACCTCAATATTCGATTGCTTTCGCAGCCAGACACCCACTCGACGCAGGTGGGACGAAAACAGTTCTCTAATCTTTTGATCGTCCTGAGCCAGCGATTCTCCCCGCCTTGTCAGCATCTTGTTTTGGGAAGCAATCACTTCGTCCAGGTCGCGGTGCATGAAGATAATCTTGTAACGGTGCTCCCCGGGCAGCTCGGTCAAGAGGTCGGAGATGATTTTGACGGCCTTTCCCCGGGTCTCCGCCAGCCAACTTTTGTCCTTTTCCTTATGAAGATTCTTTATGCGCTCGAATTCAAAATAGCCCTTGGGGTTGTCTTCGTCGGACTGGCGCAGTCCGTCGCTAAAGATCTCCATGCCGCCGGCTTCCAGCATCTTCATCAGCATTGAAGTGCCGGAGCGAGGCAGCCCGGAGACGACAATGATCGGTTCTAACCGCCTTTTGGCTGGGAAAAGCCTTCTAAAGCTCCACACCGAAAACTCCCTTGAATGCGAAGGCAAAAATCATCGAAAGAACAAAGAAAAGCACCAGCCAGTGAATTTCCCATCCCCAAATGGCGAGTGGCAGAGGACGGTAGCTGACCTCAATGGACTTCAGGTTCTGGTCTGGGTCGAGCGGAGCCTCGCCCGGATAGAGGAGCAGATCGAGGGCTGAGCTGGTCCGCAAGCCTGGCGCAGGCCCCCAGCCTTCTTCCACGTAAAAGCCTTTGTCCACAGTTGTTTCACCAACCTGAACTGCCAACCTGTGATGCCCGGCCTCTTGCGCCCGGACCCGCCAGGCCACCTCGCTCTGGCTGTCGATGCGCACCGGCGGAGTTTCGACGGTCACACCGCCTGAGCTTTTCAAAGAGATCGGCTGGGTCATGAGAGCGATGCCATCAAATCTGGCTTTTACCAGAGCCTGCTCGCCCGCCTGAAACGGTCTGGCAGAGAAGTATAAATTGAGCTGCGCTATGATCAGCAGGAGGGGAATGATGAGGGCCAGCATGGGCGCCAGCGAATAGCCCATGTAACTCAGAGTGTCCCGAAAGATACGTCTCTGCAGGCGCAGAACGACGGCCACATCATGCTGATAAAGCCGCACTCCCAGCAGATTGCCGCGGATCTTGTTCTTCTTCTGGCGGATGCCCTCCTGGTTCGAGACCTTGCCGAAAACCCAGACCATCAGAATCCCAGTCAGCAGGGACACAAAAACAAGCGCCCAGACGGGATCGAACCCCCGGAAGGGCCGGAACAGTAAATCAAAAAGCGTCGATAAGATAGTGTTCAGTATGTGAACGATGGTCATAAATGCTGTGCCATGCTTCAGGAAATATACCCGAGTCCCTTCAGCCTCTTCTTGATCTCATCCTCGGAGCCGGCGTCCTCCAGCTTGGCGATTTCCTTTTCAAGAGCATGAGTTACGAACTCATCGACCGACGAGTAGCCGGCCAACTCGGCATACTTCCTGACCTTCTCGAAAAGACCTTTCTCAATTTTGACTTTTGGACCAAACATATCCTTCCTCTCTTAATCCAAGCAGTCCTGACCGATCATCTCCGGAAGCTTGGAGACGCCGTACTCATCCAACACAGCCACGGTCAGGTCGTACAAGGCCGGCTTCTCCAGGCTGATTTGGAGATTGGTGATCAGGACACCCGGGACCAGCCGGTAATCCATGCTGTGGTCTCCACTCCAGGGATCGAGATTATCGACGAACACTTCCCTGGGGAATTCCCCCAGGGGGCTCTCCCAGGAGCTGCGATAACCCCAGTTGTAGCCGGCGATGATATCAGGGGCGGCCTCCAGATTTTGGCCCCGGAAATCGCGGCGTGTCTGAAGCACCAGGCTCACCGGCGAGCGGCCGTTGCGGGGATCTTTGGCGGCGAGGAGATCGGCTTCCAATTGATCGAGCAGTCGCTGGTATTCGGCTCCCTGGGATACGATTCCGTTCTCTTCACGGCCTCTCAGGTTCACATAGAGCCCGTTCAAGCCCACCGCATAGGCCCTGGTCCCGGACCAATCCACGTTCGAGAATAGAGGATCGTCTCCCCGGCGCGTCGGGTCCTTCAGCTTGACATAGCCCTTCTCGACCAGCCAGGAATTCAGATTCATCCCCCAGTAAAAGGGTGCGAACCCATGATCCGACATGACGATGAGAGTGGTCTCTTTGTCCACCGACTGCAGAACTCGTCCCAGGGCCTCATCCATCTCCTGATAAAGCACGCGAATGGGGTCGTGAAGCTCCTTGTCGACCGTCGAGCTGGGGTGCTGCGGGTCCATGTAACTCCAGAACATGTGAGATCCCTGGTCCACGCTGGAAAAGTAAAAGAACAGAAGCCCTTCCTGGAAGCTATTCAGCAGATGCCCGAGCGCCTGCCGCTGCTCCCGGAAGACGAACTGCGACTGCTGCCAGAACTCCTGGCCGCTGAAAATACCGCCCGAGAAAGCCTTTGTGTCTTCGGGAAGCTCCTGGGTGTAAAAATAGCCGAGGTCGTCCTGAAGCTTGCCTGCCCAACTCTCCGGAGTGGAGAGCGGCATCACCGGGTCTTCAGGGTTGATCTGCAGGGGAGTCACGTAGAGGCGAAAATCGGGGCGAAGCTCCTGCAGGTAAAAACGGCCTACGGCGCTGACGCCAACCAGATAGGGAAGCGCTTCAAAATCGACTCTGATCCAGTCGCTCCATTCGCCTTCGCGCAGGATGAACTCATCGTCCTGGATGACGAACTTGGCCACCGGCTCCTGGGGGTCGATGAAGACCTCGAAGTCGATTGTCATTTCGGGATGGCTGTAGGACTCTCCGGAGGTTTGTTCGCGCCGGAAGGGATTCTCCGGCCCTACCAGTTGGGCCTGCACTTTGTTATCCTCAATTTCCACCTCGAAGACTCGTCCTCCTGAGAGATCGCCGGCGTTCTGCGCAGGAAAGTCCGTATAGAAAGAAAACGTTCCTGGAGTTCCCAGGATGTCCGGCGTCCCCATTCCCGAAAACGACTTGCCCTCAGAGGAAGGGGGGAAGTTGACCGGCATGCGAAAGACGGTGGTCGGCACTCCATGCTCCTCCAGAATTTCCCAGAAGGCGCGGCCCTGTCTCAGTAGTTCTATTTTCCCGCCGCTGAGAGGAATCACCCAGGACCCGATGGAGATATTCCAGTTGGAGGGAAGGGTTCGCACCATCGCAAACTCGGGCCTGATGGTGACCGGATTGCGATGGATGAAATCGAAGATCCCATGGGCGCCCGGGTCAGTCCCTGTAATGAAGGTGGACCAGGCCACCGGGCTTAAAGGGGGCATGGTGGTTTGAAGGGCGCTGAAATCGCCTTCGGTGATCAGTTTCCTGAAGTGGGGTAGATGGCCCTGGTCCACAAATTCCTGGAGCAGGCGCGGGTCGAGGCCATCGATTCCCAGGATGATCATCTTTTTTGCTGCGGTGGATACCGGGGGCCTCATGGTGATTACGACCGCGACGAGGGCCAAAAGCACCAGGATCGAAATGACGAATCTGAATGATCTATGTAGCGTCATCTATATGGCCGCTCCTCACGGTCGCGGCTCGGTTCAGATGGCGCAGACTTATCCGAGCCGCGACCAGCCAAGGGGTACCCGGGGAGCGGCCCCCTGATCGACTCTTCGACAGCCAGAGGCCTTCCATCGCAGTAGGACGGGACCGGAACTCCGAAAAGGTCGAGTACGGTCGGGGCAACGTCCATGATGCTGACGCTGGCCTGGTCGATTCTGCGGTTGCAGAAGAAGATGCCGGGGACGTCGGGCGGATTCATGCAGTGATCTCCGCTCCAGCTCTTCAGATTGTCTTCGAAAACCCGGGCGGTGACGGCTCCCGTAGCGCATGTCCAGGACACTCGATAGCCCGGCTTGAAACCGGCGATCAGATCAGGGGCCTCTGCCACATAAGGACCCTTGTAGACCTCGCGAGTGTCATAGACCTCTGCGACCGCGGGCGTATTCCGTTCCTGGTCTTGCAGCTCGCGCAGCTTGCCGATGATCTCCGCCTTCAAAGCTTCGGCCTCTGCTCCGGGGGAAACGATGCCTTTGGCTTCGCGGTCCTTCAGGTTGAGATAGATTCCGCCCAGGCCCACAGCGTAGGCTCGGGTTCGGCTCCAATCTACGTCGGCAAAGCACTCGGCGCCGCTCGGCTGGTCCTTGACGGCCAGGTAGCCATTCTGGTGCAGCCAGGTGTTCAGATTGACTCCGCGCTTGAATGGCTTGAACCCGTGGTCTGACATGACGATCAGGAGCGTGTCCTCATCGACCTGATTCATGACCCGGCCGACCAGGTCGTCCATTTTCCGGTAAAGCTTTTGGATCTCGCCGCGATGCATCTGCACGTCCTTATCGCGGTTGGCCGGATGATCATCTTCGAGATAGCGCCAGAACATATGCTGCAGCCGGTCGGTGATATCGAAGACGCACACGACCGCTCCGCGGCGGGTCTTCTCAATGGCGTCAAAAAGCATGCGCTCCCGCTCATCGTGAATCGAGTATGCCTGTTCGAGGAAAGCTGCCTCGTCCAGGACCCGCTCGTTCAGGGCCCAGGTATCTTCCGCCAGTCCAAGGGTGCAGAAATTTCCCTGGGTCTTGGCCAGATACATGGCGTAGGTGACGGGGTGCGAAATGGGCAAAATCGGTTTTTCAGGAGCGATGTTCACGGGCGTCATGTAAAGCTTGAAGTCAGGTGAACTCTCCTTGAGGTAGAAGCGGCACATCCCCCGGATTTTCATGCCGGCTCCCGGGCGGAATTCCAGCGGAATCCAGGGGGTGAACCGGCGCAGGGCAAGCGGGTAGGATTTGGCGCCGATGTGCAGGGCAAAATCAGGTGAACGTTCCCCCATTTTCCTCGCAATCGAAAACGGAATCCGCATTTCGCCGCCGTTATTCAGCAGCGGGTTATCAGGCCCGGAAATGTACGATTCGACCGTCCCGTTATTCGCCGCCACCGGAATCTGGACTCCTCCCGTGAACTTCCCTTGCTCGGCCGGGTCGCTGCTGTAATAGGAAAACGTCCCCTGCGTCCCTTTCAGGTCAGGCGCAGGCATGGCCGATAGGATCAAACCCTTGAATTTCTCCGGAGGAAAGCTGATGGGGACACGCAGAATGGTGCTGAAGACGCCGTAATCTCCCAGGATCTTCCAGAAGGACTGGCTCTTACGCTCGAAAAGAATGCGGGGTTTTCCCAACGGAATCGTGTACTTCCCGACGCGAAGTTTTCGGCTGGGCGGCTCGATCCGGGCGGAACAAAGCTCAGGCAGATAATACTTGCGGTTGGGCACCAGGAAGTCGAAGACTTTATGCCGTCCCGGATTGCAGCCGGTCTGGAAAGACGACCAGGCCACGGGAGACTCGGCAGGCAGTGTCGTCTCCAACCGGGCATAGCAGCCCAGGTCACGCAGCTTTGCCAGATTGGGGAGAAGTCCTTGGGCCATGAATCGGTCGGTCAGCTCCGGGTCCTGGCCGTCCAATCCGACGATGATGACTTTCCTGACTCGGCTCTTGTGCAGGGCTCTTCGTCCCCTGAGGGTCTGCCAGGCCCAGCGCAAGGGCCAGGTCAACAGCGTGAGAAAGGCCAGGAAGAACGTGATCAGGACAATAAAGAACGAGGAGACAAAAGCGATCCCGGCGCCGGGTCCGATATAAGCCTGTGCCCCCAGCGGAAAGAGCAGATGGAGCAAGGCGCAGAGGCCGGCTGATAAAGCTACCGTTCTCCAGGATGATCGAAACATGCGCGCTCTATTCTACTGAATATACCCCAGGCTGCGCAGGCGCTCCAGTTCCTCCCTGCTTAAACCCTCGGTGGAGTCCGCTTCCGGAAGCTGCGCCGCCAGGGCCGCCTTGCGCCAGTCATCCAACTCAGCTTTAAGTCTTTGGACGACTTCCGGGTTCTGTGCGGCCAGATCGTGCTGGTCGAGCGGGTCCTTGACATGGTCGTAAAGCTCGAATTCAGGCATACCGTCAGCTCTCGGGGAATTGTGAATAAGCTTCCAGCCATCGAGAACAACAGCGAAAGACTCGGTGTTTCGCGGAGGCGGACCTCCGACGTGTTCAGTTGCCGCCTTTTCCGAAATGGCCGGCCGTTTCCGGTTAGCTCCCCGTATACGCTTTGACCGTGAAACATCCGGCCGTGGTCGTGGAATTCCTCTCCATGATCGCTGGTAAAGACCAGCAGAGTCTTCTCAGTCAGGCCAAGGCTCCTGAGCCGCTCCTGTAATCGTGCAATCTCAACATCCAGCGCTCGAATCGAGCCGTAACCGTAGAGGTCAAGGTGATCCTTGCGCAGCGTATCGGCGAGAATCAGGATCACCCCCTGCGGTGGCCCTGCCGAGTCATCGGCGACCAGTTTGAAGGAGGGCTCCGGGCGCGCAGCAGAAGGCATCCTTCCTCTGTCTCGCACCACAGGGCTGCCCCAGAGGCCCAACGTACCCGGCGATTCCGCCTCAATCGAGAGCGAAATCGCAACCTGCTTGCCGGCGTATTCGGCAAGGTCGATGGGAACGGATTCCCAGCGATGGGGAGTCGTTAACGTGCGCTCAAGCAGAAGGTCTCCTTGCACCGGGTCGGAGCCGGAATCCGCGACTCGTATTCTAAACGTCACCGGCGGATACTCGATCGTTCCGATGCTGAGGTCCAGTTGATCGATTCCGGAGAGCGCGAGACGAGGGTTTCATGGTAAATCTCCGTCAGTCCCTGCGCCGGAGCAAGAGCTTGAGCAGCATCGCGGTGCCCACACCCCAGGCGCCATTGACGAGCAGCGCAGCGGCCATCGCGGCGGGGTCCCAGCCTCCCGCGGCCGGTTGGCCCTTCAGAGGCAGGACCACAAACCAGGCCACAAGCGAGAGCGCCAGTGCGCCAAACAGCAAAGCCGCTGTCCAATAGGCACTGCCGCGACCGAACTTCCGTTCGACAAATGCCAAAATGATGCCCCACAGACCGCCCCAAAAGGCGGCCGAGACCACTTGCGGGATTCCAAAGGGTGCAGTCGGCTGGAAAGGAAACGGCCCGCGGTCTGTCAGGCCCACAACTTTGAGAAGGCCCAACATCACCTGGTGAAAGAGAAGCACGGCCACGAATCCAGAAACGAAGCCCAGAATAACCCGAGTACCTGCGCCTGTGTTCCTATTCACTCTTTCCGGCATCATTCAAAAGGATTCTTAACGTCAAGAAACGTCAAGAAAGCCGAATTCGGATATCAGCGCCCCCATATTTCAAACAGCTGATGTCAATTTCATAAGTCTATTGAAAGTTCTTTCCGGTTTGAACATACTTGCAGGGCACCGGAATCTCGCAGCGATAGAAGCAAAGAACTAAGGAACTAGAATCGAAGAATACCATGAAATGTTGGACTTGGCTATTAACGGGATTACTCGCCCTGGCATCCTGCAGCAGCGGGGAAGCCGTCGAGCAGCAGCAAAAACCGAACATCATCTTCATCATGGCCGATGACCTCGGCTATGGCCACCTGGGCGCCTACGGTCAGGAAAAGATCAGAACGCCGAATCTCGACTGGCTCGCTGCCCAAGGGATGAAGTTTCTAAACGCCTATGCGGGCGAGTCCGTTTGCGCCCCCTCGCGCAGCGTCTTAATGACCGGGCTGCACATGGGACACACGCCCATCCGCGCCAACGGCCAGGGGATGTATCTGAACGATGAGGACCTCACGCTGGCCGAAGTTCTCCAGCAGGCCGGCTATTCAACAGGTGCTTTCGGAAAATGGGGTCTTGGCGATGAGGGAGATCCTGGCCATCCCAATCGGCAGGGTTTTGACGAATTCTTCGGCCAACTCGATCAGGTGCACGCCCATTTTTATTACCCTTACTGGGTCTGGCACAATCAGGAGAAGTACGCGTTGCCCCAGAACGAAGGGGAACAGCGCAGCCAGTATGTTCAGGACGAGATTCATGCCAAGGCGCTGGATTTCATCCGCCGCAATAAAGAGAGGCCTTTCTTCGCTTATCTTCCGTACATCCTTCCTCATGTTGAGCTGGTCGTGCCGGAAGATTCCGAACACCCCTACCGCGATCAGTTTCCAAAGGTAAGCATTCTCGACAGCCGTGAGGGTTACATCGGCTCCGACCATGGTTATGCCACTTATGCAGGCATGATCAGCCGCCTGGATCGCCAGGTGGGCGAAGTGATGGCGCTGCTCAAGGAGCTCAATCTCGAAGAGGACACGCTCGTGATCTTTACCTCCGACAACGGCGCTCAGGGAGGCCAGAGGTGGGGTCAACTGGTTGAGTTCTTCGACGGGACCGGCGGCTTGCGCGGCAGTAAGGGCGAAGTGTACGAAGGCGGCATACGGGTGCCGCTGATCGCGCACTGGCCGGGTCGCATTGAAGCAGGTTCGGTGACCGATCATGTGTGTTACTTTGCCGATGTGATGCCGACGCTGGCCGAGGTGGCCGGAGCAAAGCCGCCCCAGGAGATCGACGGTATTTCCTTCCTTCCCACGCTGCTGGGACAGGAGGGGCAGCAGACGCATCCCTATCTCTACTGGGCGCACTATCAGAGCTATGCCGAGCGACCCAGCAGTCAGGCCGTCCGCATGGGGAACTGGAAAGGCGTTCAACCTGCGCCCGATGCTCCGCTCGAAGTTTATGATTTGGAGTCGGACGTGGCGGAAACCCGGGATGTTTCCCAGGACAATCCGGAGGTCACAGAGCAGATCGGCGCCGCCATGCAACAGGCTTTTACCGAGCGGCGCCGCTTTGAACCCGAACCGAATCCCACCCGGTCTGACTTCGTCCGCTAAGTCTGACTTCGTCCGCTAAAATGGAAATAGAGGTGAGCGTCCCTCTATTTTCAGCAACGTTATCCTCATGACCCGCGACCAAGCCGTTTTGGCAACCCTGATCGTCTATAAGCTCCTGCTGGTGCTGATTGGTGTCCTGATGCAGCGCAGGACCCGCGATCATGTGGACTTCTTTCTGGGAGGCCGCAAGCTGGGGCCGCTGGTGGCGGCGGTCAGCGCCTCCGCCAGTTCTTCTTCCGCCTGGACGCTCCTGGGCGTGAGCGGGGCTGCTTACGCCTGGGGACTTTCTGCGTTATGGCTCTTCCCGGCCTGCGTCGGAGGATTCCTGCTCAACTGGTATGTATTGGCCCGCCCTTTGCAGAACCTGAGCCATCAGAATGGAGCGGTCACGGTCACGGAAGTCCTGGCCGGTCCGGTGGCCCGTCCCGAGCGCCCATTGATAGCGACAGTCGCTTCTCTGATTATCCTGGTTTCGCTGGTTACGTACGTCGCCTCGCAGTTTCAGGGGGCAGGGAAAGCCTTTAACGAGACCTTCGGAATTTCCCTGCTTGAAAGCGTGCTGCTCGGAGCTGCAATCGTTCTCTTTTATACGCTCTTGGGAGG
This sequence comes from Acidobacteriota bacterium, assembly GCA_050747825.1. Lineage (GTDB taxonomy): Bacteria > Acidobacteriota > UBA6911 > RPQK01 > JBOGJG01 > JBOGJG01. The sequence continues at coordinate 10,263 of JBOGJG010000245.1, forward strand.
TTTCTGGGCGGTCAGCGTCACCGATACTCTGCAGGGCTTGCTGATGGCGATTAGCGCGATTTTGCTGCCCGCCGGCGCGTTGATAGCGGTGGGAGGAGTGGACGGACTGATGACCGGCCTGAGTCGAGTCCCTGCCGATGGCTACCTGAGCCCGACCCGGAATTTGTCTCCGGTACTGGCTGTTGGATTCGTGTTGAGCCTTCTGGGGATCGGATTCGGTTACCCCGGCCAGCCTCACGTGGTCAACCGTTTCATGGCTCTGCGTAAGGGAGAAGGCGCGTTGAAGCGGGCCCGCCGCATCGCCATGGTCTGGGCGGTAGTCGTTTATGCGGGCATGCTGCTGCTGGGCCTGTGCGGGCGGATTTTATTTCCCGACCTGCTGGACAGCGAAGTGGTCTTTATCTCTGCCGCCAACCAACTCTTTCACCCGATTGTCTCAGGCATTATCATTGCCGCCGTTCTGTCGGCCATCATGTCTACGGCCGACAGCCAACTGCTGGTGGCCGCCTCCTCCATCACCTACGATCTAAAGTTTGGAGATTTGGCTCCGGATGGCGGGGGGCCGCTCTCCGGGTATCCTTTGCGTGGTCGCGGCTCTGTTCTGCTGCGCTCCCGGCTGGTCGTGGTCCTTATCAGCCTGGGGGCGGTGGTCATTGCTTTGGTCGGCAGCCAGCGGATCTTCTCACAGGTCCTCTTCGCCTGGACCGCCATGGGGGCGGCCTTTGGTCCTCTGCTGCTGATCACGGTTCTGAAGGGTCCGGTATCGTCTGGGCGCACACTGGCGGCGATGATCGCCGGGTTCAGTCTCAGCGTACTGGCCTATTCCTTTCCCGAGACCCGCGGCGGCGTCCTAGAGCGTGTCCTCCCCTTCATTGTCGCCTTTGCCATAATCCTTCTCCACCCGTCAATCTCACTCAAGAAACTAATAAACCCAGGAACCAAGGAACCCTAAAAGCTGAACGATCGGCTGACGAACGTGCAATCCTGGATGCGGCTTTGGAACGGCGTGGGCATCATGTCAGGCGGGCGGAGCCGGATTGAAAAGTCGGGAAAGGCAGGCAGGCCGTAGGATTGATCGATTGCCCTGACCCGGATCGAGCGACCTGCTCTGGTGCGAAGAACCAGATCGAAGCCCTGATCGGGAGCATTGAAGTAGATGAGAACCCATCGCCCAGCCCGCTTCAACGGCTGTCCGTCCAGATCGATGCTTTGGACGTAATTTGGCGGGCTTACCTCGACTGCCAGATTGGGCGCGCCTCGGGAGGACTTGATCCGGACGCGCAGCGAGCGCGTGCCGCCGCTTGTTCGATCTTCGACGAGGGAAACCACAGGCGCGGCCAAGGACGCCAGGGGAGCGGGTCCCCTGAGGACACGCGGCGGGTCAGCGGGCAGGAATTCCCAGATCCTGCCGCTGCCGTAGGAATTACGGAAGAACTGCTGCGTCCATTCATCCACTTCATGATCGGTACTGGCCCAGACGGCATCTCCCATATCCGCATTCAGGCCATAGAGGATGCTGTTGGGCTTGGGCTGCTCGGCGTTAAAGCCGTTCCAGATCGTTCCCGCGATCAGGAACAGAATTCCCGCCAGTGTGGCAACTCCCGGGAGCAGCCATTTCCACGGCCTCATGACTACCGCGATTTGCGGGGCCAGCAGCCCGATCAGCAGCGCCAGGGAGCTCATGATCATGCCGCTCAGTGGTTGTCCCAAGCCCGCGTAAAGCGTGTACACGGTAGGCAGAAACAAGACGAGAGCCGGCACGGCGCCCAGGCAGAGGAGGAAAAGATGAAGCAGTCCCGAAGATGCCACAACGGAGGTTCCCAGCGATAGCAGACCGAAAAGTAGCGGCCAGATGAACAGGTAGCTTGCGCCAGGTGCGAAGACGCTGCTGAGAGCAGCCAGGCCAAGCCACACCAGACTGGCGCCGGCAGCCAGATTTCCAGCCCGGACAATATTCAAGAAACGCCTGTACAGGCTCAGCGTGATAGCGACTGTCACGCTCGCAAATCCGGCAAAAATCAGCCAGTCATTGTAGGTGTGTCCCATGGACATCCAGGCATAAGCCTCATCCAGAAGTTGCAGGGCGAACCAGAGAGCCGTAAGGGCAAGCGAGACGAGCAGCAGGGCCAGTAAAATCTTGAAAAAGCCTCCGATTATCCCGCCGACCGTGAGGCGCCTTTTGGCCAGCCCGACCATCATGATGGTCAGAAAAAGAGCAACCGCCACAATCAGCAGCGGGAGCACCCAGCTTTCCGGGTAGTGGAAAAGCTTGAATCCCAGCAGGTGGAAGTAAACCAGACTGCCTGCTGTTCCATCTCCGCTTTCCCGCTTCAGGTCCAGATTGCCGAAATGTCCGGCCAGAGCCAGCGCGTAGGAACCGTGATGCTGTAGGGTTTCGAGATCCAGGTTTTCGGGAGCGTCCAGCCGTGTGTGGTAAGAGGACGGATTGCGAATACAGGCAAAGTTCAGTCCGGGAATTCCGGCCTCCAGGAACCGGCTGAAGTCCGTATCATAGGGCATATACTTGTAGATTTCCGGAGCTGCGGAGGAGGCGACCGGATGCGGCACAGCTCTGCCAAACTCCTGAATCAACCATCCATTGGGAAAACTGGTCTCGAACATCCAGACCGGGCCGCTGTTGCCGCGCGCCTCAAAATTGAGGACCAGGCCGATATCCTGGCTCCAGGGATGCTGTTCGATGAAAGCGCCGGCGCCCAGCAGTCCGTTTTCTTCGGCATCGGTGAAAAGAAGGATTACATCGTTTTTCAGGGGAGCTACGGCCTGGATTGCCCTCAGCGTCTCCAGGAGCGTCGCCACCCCGGCGCCGTCATCGCCGGCTCCCGGACCGGTCACCACCGAATCGTAATGAGCACAAAGCAGGACAGCCTTGCTGTTGTCCTTTCCCGGCAGACGAGCCACAATGTTGGATACTCGAGCGGCCAGCGCCGACGAATCGGACTCTTTCAACTGGACAGTCTGCTGGACCTGCGGCTGCAGGCCCATGCCTGCCAGAGCGCTCAGGATGTAATCTCGAACCCGTACGTGTTCCGCCGAGCCGATCGGGTGCGGTTGGGAGGCGATCTGCTCCAGGTGGCGCAGGGCCCGAACCGCCGAAAACAGGGTCGATGGGGCGTTTTCGGAGACCACGCCCGGTACCCCTGTTGCAAAGATAGAAAGGATTACCAGAGTCAGAAGGAAAGCCAGGATGATTGCTGCTGAGCGCCTCACTTGGACCAGTTTATATATTGTCAGGGCTCACGAGTAGAATTAAAAACTTCCTTCGAAGAGGCCGCGTCATGCCCTGTGAATTTGTTTTAGCACCCTCGTTTCCGCTACTCCTTTCGGAACTGGTGGAGCGGGTCAGGCGATCCTGCCAGGAAGATCGGCTGGCTCCGAAATGGGTCGTGGCGCCCACGGCCACGGTGGCCAACCATGTGCGCGTCCGGTTGGGACAAACGGCCGGTACCGGGATTATCGCAGGAGTCAGGGTCGTCCCGTTACTCCCTTTTGTGCGCCGCTTTACTTCCAGTCCTGCCGGACATCGCTGGGGACCGGATCTCGACCTGTCACTCAGCGAGATGATTTCCCAACTGCCGGCTGGCTCTCCCCTGTCCTCTCTGCGCAGCATGAGCAACGGTTTCCGTCTTCTGAAGCCTACCTTTCTGGATCTCGCCGAGGGCGGATTCGGGCTCGGTCAGATCGAGCTTCTGGAGGAACTGGCCGCCGAACCTGATCTGTCTAGCGTGGAGCGGGAGACGCTGCTCCTGTACGCGCGCTGGATCACGATCCTTCAGCATCACGAAATCGCCTGGGAGCCGCTCCTGCAGCAGGAGCTGGCTGAAGACGTCTTGAAAGCTGAAGAGTCCGCTCTGCGGTCCTGTCTGGCGGCGGAGGCCGGCCGGAACCCGCGTGTTTTCTTTTATGGCTTTTACGATTTCACCGATAACAATGCGCAGCTTGTAGCAGCGCTGGCTGGCCGACTTGATATTTCCATCTTTTTCCCGAGTGGGGAGCAGGGGCGGGAATCGCATCCAGTCTTTTCATTTTGCCGGCAGGTGCAGGATGACTTGACGCTTCGAATGGGCAACCGCGTCGAGCTGAGCCATTTAGGACCGGCACCCCATTCCAGTACGCAGTTTTTTGCTTCCACGTTTATGGAGGGCCAGGTTCCTGATCGGCCTCCCGATTTCCTCACCTTCCAGACCGCATCCGGAATTCAGGCAGAGGTCCTCTCAGCGGCTGTTCGCATCCGCCGCTGGCTGGATGATCCAGAGAGTCCCATTGAGCCGCACGAGGTACTGCTTATCGCTCCGCAGGCAGAGATTTACCTGCAGAACGTAAGAGAGATTTTCGCCTGTTTTGCCATTCCTTTGCGGGTCGTCGATGTTCCGCAGGGGAGGACGCTGCAGGACCGAGCTTTTCAGGCGCTCGCCCGTATTTGGGAAGACCAGGCTCCCGCAGAATGGGTGTTGGATTATTTACGCAATCATCCTGATTTGCCGGTGCTGCACGCAATTGATATGGGTGTCTTCGAGTCTAAGGTGCGCCGCCTGGGGGTGTGGGGCGGAATCACCTGGCAATCCATCCTGGAGATCAGTCGCGGAAAGAGCGAATCCGGAGAGGAACGCGATGATGTTCCCCAGTTTTCCCGCCAGGAACGAGTTCTCGTTGAGGAGATCTGCGCTCTATGGGTGGGTGGAGCCTCAACAGGGCCGTTCACTTCTCGGGAGGCAGCCGATTATCTCGAGCGCATCCGGGCCGGCTGGCTGGAACAGGCGGAGTTTCTCGATCCTCTGATTCAGGCGCTCCGCTCTACTCATTTACGCTCTCCCGGGCTTCGGATCAGCGGCCCTCTCCTGCGCGAGATGCTGCTTTCCTGTGGGGAGTCCCGCCTGCACAGCGACTCCCTGGAGCAGCCCGGGGTGGTCTTTGGCCCCCTGATGCGCACCCGCGGCCTTACGGGCAGGGCCGTCGTTATCCTGGGACTGGCTTCGGGCGCCCTTCCGTTTCGCGTCGAAGAGGATCCGCTCTTATCGGATGCTTCCAGGCGCCGTCTGATTGGAAAGGCGCGGGATGTGGGACATCGCCTGCCGGTCAAATCCTCCGCCTCAGACGAAATGGTCCTGCTCTTCCTGCTCTTTAATACCTGTGCAGATCACATTCACTGGATCGTTCCGGAGTCGGATGCCTCCGGAAAAAGCGTGGCGCCTACTCCCTGGGTGCAGCGCTACCTGCAGCGCTGGCAAAAATCCGTCTCAAATAATGACTCGGCTCAGGCGCGCATCCCCCGCGGTCCAGCCGAGCAGGCTTTCTTCCTGAGGCAACTGGAACCCGAGTGCTGCCGTTTTCTTCCTCCTGATTTTTCCATATTTATCGACCCGGAGATTGTGCGCAGTTTTGACAGTGGCGGCGCCTATGTCCACCTGGCAGAGACCAGGGACCTGCGTCGAAACGGTGATCCTTACTGGAACGGACTGATCCCGGCTGCTTCGGCCCGACACTGGCCAGCGGACAAAACTATTGCCGTTACCGCCCTGGAATCGCTTTCCCGCTGTCCTTTCCGTTTTTTCGCGCAGAGCGTGGCTCGCCTGGAGGCTCTCGAGCCCCTCACTTTTGCCGACAGGCTTTCCAGCCTCGATTGGGGCAAGGCAGTGCACCTGGCAATGCAAGTTTTGCTGGAGCCTTACGTCGGAGGAGGAGTCTCACTGCGGCAAATTGGGCAGCGTCTTCTGAACGACAATCAGCGTGGGCTGCGGGAAGCTCTGCAGTCCCTCCCCGGAAGTCTGGCTGTGGACCTTGCTATGCTTCCTCCACTTTTTCGCCAGGCCACTCTGGGCCGCATACTGGAGACCGTAAGCTCCTATCTGCAATCGCAACTCCAGGAGGATTGCGCTGAGGCCAGGCCCGTGAAGATCGAGCAGAAGTACCGAGTGCCCTTTCCCGGCCTGGAGCGCCTTCTGGTCTCAGGAAAGATCGACCGCGTGGACCAGAAGAATGGAAGCCTGCGTGTCGTCGATTACAAAACGGGCTTTCAGCCCAGCGATCTGAAAAAAGAAATCGAAATGGCTTTTCGGCTGCAGGCGGTACTTTATCCCTGGCTTTTTGGCGAGAACGAGTCTCCTCAGCAGCCGGTCGAGTTTTCCTTTGTTTTTCTGGGAGATGACCCGCCCAAAGAGGCGGCCGGCTCAAAGTTTTCGGCGCCCGCAGCGCTGCCGTTCCTGGAGTCGGTCCGTAAGGTCCTGATGGACGGTCTTTTTCTCCCCATGTCCACTCCGGCCATTAGGCAGTTGGGTCTCGAGAACGTACAGCCCTGCCAGTATTGCGAGTGCACCTCGCTATGCCGCCGGGCTGACCGCGGCGCCACTCGCCGCTACGCCGAGCTATTCAAGACAATGGCTCCCGAACGGCTGCGCTTCCTGGCTGAGGCCGGTCATCTTACGAGCGACGATTTTCCGAGCCGCGACCACCCCGCCCAAGGGGCACCCGGTACCCGGGAAGCGGGCCCTGACCACGAGGCCTCGACATGAACGGCACTCCAATCGACAACCAAGTCCGCGCCTCCGCCGTTCTCACCTCCAACCATGCTTTCGTCTGGGCCAGCGCGGGTACGGGAAAAACGCATACTCTGACGCTCCGGGCGCTCTATCTGCTGTTGGATCCCAGGGGCCCGCTCCATTACAGTCGCGGCTCGGATGGGAGCGCCTCGGACAGGCAGCCTGGCCTTCTGTCAGCCGGCGATCACTCCGGGAGAATGCAGGCGGCGCGCGAGGCCATTCGCTCCCTGGCCCTCGTCACCTTCACCCGCAAGGCCGCGGCCGAAATGCAGGTCCGGCTTTATGAGTATCTGGACGGTTTGGCGGGGGCCAATAGCCCGACTGAAATGACAACCTCGGAGAGAGCGGCCCGGGATCCACTCTTCCTTCAGATGATAGAGAAGATCCTGGAGGACATGGGAGGAGCCGCCGATGCCTTTGATCGCCTCCGTAAGGGGGCCGAAGCATTGACGGAGCTGGCCGCCCAGCTTCAAATCTCGACCATTCACAGTTTCGCTGCCTCCATTTTGCGCCGTCATCCCCTGGAGGCGCAGATCCCTCCGACGGCCCGCTTTGCCCGCGAAGACGAAACGGACCTGGACTCGGTTTCCGACCAGATCGTCGATCTTTGGTGGCAGCGCGAGCTTCCGTCCAGCCCAGACCTTCAGGAAGATTTGAGCGACCTGCTGAAGGTCCTGCCGGCCTCGCAGATCCGTGTCTGGTTGAAACACATTTATGAGAATGACTGGCTCCTTGCTGAACTGGAGAGACTCCGGGCGCCGGCTGAAGAGGCCGTGCGGGAGATCAGCCAGGCCTGCCGGCTGCTGGTGAATGCTCTGGGGATCCCCAATGGAAACAGAATCGAGGCCAGCCGCGACGCCCTGAAAGGATTTCTGGATCGGCTTGACGCCGGCGATGCCCAGGCCTGGACGTATCTGTGCCGCACGATCAAAAGCGGGGAGAGCAAGAAGAATCTGTTTCTCAGCGGCCGCCCCAGTCGCCAGGTGGAAACGGCTGTTCAGGAGTCTCCCGAACTCGGCCGTTATTTCGAGTCTTACTTCGACTTTAGCGCACTTGCCGTCGCTGTTTGTCTGTTCAGGGAGCATGCTCGGACGTGGCAGATTTGGAAGAGAGTCTTAACGCGCTTTTCCCACTGGGCCGAAGGATCTGCCATCCGCGAGTTGGGCCTTGTGACCTTCGACGACATGATCGAAGTAGCGGCGAAACTGCTTCGCTCCAACGCGCATGTGCGTCGTTCAGAGCAAGCGCGTTTTCGGGCTATTCTCGTGGACGAATTCCAGGATACCGATCCGCATCAGCTCGAACTGATCGAGCTGCTTCTGGGGCGCGACTCAGGCGGCCAGGCCGAAACTCTGGGTTTCTTTGTCGGAGATCTCAAACAGTCGATTTACAGCTTCCGCGGAGCCGATGTCCCCGCCATCCAGGATTTTCGCCGGCGCTATCAGAGTCTCGTGCGCTCTGAGCAGCCGCCGGATGATTTCCAATTGAGCACCAGCTTCCGCAGCCTCAAGCCGGTCACCGATTTCGTAAACGCCTTCTTTGAAAATCACGTGCCCTTGGCCGCTTCGGTTGAGAAGTTGAGCCCCTGGCGGCTGGAAGCGGCAGATCTTCCCGAATGGGTTCTCATCGAATCGGACTCAGATGGACAGAACCTGAAGGCGGGGCAGGCCAGGTCGGTGGCTGCCTCTGAAACGGTCCGGCAGATCCGCTCCTACGTGGACCAGTTTCCCCCATCCGAGCCGGGAGCGTCAGCGACCGGCCATCGAGGTTACAAGGACATTGTTGTACTCGTCGCCAACTTTCGCGAGCTGGACGTCCTGGTGCCAGCCTTGCAGGATGCGGGAATCCCCGTGGTCAGCAGCGGAGCCAAGGTGTTTTACGGCCGTCCGGAGGTGCTGGATGTGTTGAATCTGCTGATCGCTCTTCATCACCCGGGCGACAGCCTGGCGGTGGCGGCAGTGCTAAGAAGCCCTCTGGTTCATCTGTCGGACCCCGATCTGCACGCTGTGCTGACGACTTTGCAATCCAGCCGGGTTATTCACGGCGATTTCCCTCTGCCTGATTCTTTGCAGGCTCCTGCGCTCGGACGAATCGAAGCCCTGCGGGGTCTTGCGGCTGCCCGAAAATCCGAGCCACTGCCAAATTGGCTTCAGACTGTTCGCAACTTTATCCCGTCCGCCTTCTATACGGATCGCGAGGATCGGGAAGGGCGGGCCCTGGTGCGAATAGATCGAGTTCTGGAGACCTTCCAGGAGGAAGTGGAGAGCGGGTTGACGCCTCCCCTGGTCTGGCTTCTTCGCCAGAGGGCGCGCGCCGCTAGCGGAGATAGTTGGGAGTCGGACCTCGGTGAGGACGTGGCCCTTACGGACGAGAGCGTGGAGGCGGTACGGGTGATGACCATACACAAGGCCAAGGGACTGCAGGGCCGCTTTGTTATTGTCTACGGCTGGCACTCCGTCCTGGAGGAAATGAAGGTCGCCTACTTGAAAAGCGAAGAGGCGCGCCTGCCTTCAACATCGGAGACCGGTGGGGAATCCTTGCGAGGTTTTTGCCTGGAGTGGGGACCCCTGGAGCTGATCTCACCCGGCTACGGTCGCGCCCGGAATAGCAAGCTTGAGACCCGGCAGCAGGAAGCCGCGCGCCTGGCTTATGTCGCCGCGACCCGCGCCCAGGACCGCCTGGTCCTGATCTCGGCTAAGGGCCTGCGCTCGAACATTCCAGAGGCACTTCAAGATTTGCTGAATGAGAGTAAGGCCCTGGCTGCGGCCGATGGCGGTAGCGCGCTTCTCTGCGGCAACACCGTTCGCCTTACGCTTAGAGAGGAGATTGAAGGAGAGGAGATTGAAGAACCGGCGCCTCTGCCGGCATCTGCTCCCGTTGCCCTTGACCTCGCGCGCTACAAGGAAAGCTGGCAGGAACGTTACGCCGGTTTAAAAACTATCGCTGCACCCCTCCTCTCCCATCCTTCCGAACCGCCGCCCATTGCCGATCTCCCGCCGGGTGCGCCCAGTGCTTCACCGTCCGCCCTTCCTTCGGCCCGGTCTGGTGATCCGAACCCCAGGCATCGCCCATATTTACCTCTGTTTTCCGGATTGGCCGAAGACGCCGTGATCATTCCCTCCACATCGGTTTCCTCCCGCTCTCGGGCTTCCAACTTCAAGCCCGATAGCCTCCTCATCGGCCGGCTCGCGCATCTTTACCTGGAGCGCCATCTATTGGAGGACGCATTTGAAGAGGACAAGCTTACAGTTCTGCAGGATTTACTAGATCAGCCCGCCGCGGCGATCAGGGAATCTGAACTGCAAGCCACAAGATCGCTGCTTTCCGACTTCTACTGCGGAAAATCAGCAGACTTCTCAGGCCGACCTTACCGAGACCGGCTGCAGAATACGCGAGTTTTAGGACGAGAGGTGCCTGTCTACCTCCAGTACGAGGGGCAAACCTGGAACGGAGTGATTGACTTGGTCCTGGAGGACGGTCAGGCCATTTACGGCATCGATTACAAAGCCGGTTGCGCCCGGCAACCGCTGCCCCAAGCCTATCTTCAGCAGCAGCGCCTGTACACCGAAGCACTCCACCGCCTGTTCCCCAATCGCCCCATCAAATTCGAATTCTGGTGGCTGAAACCGGATTAGCCTCCGTTGGATGCCCTCTGGCGCAACCGGTAGATTGCCTTGCGGGTGGTATAGCCGGCAGAAGTGATGGCCTCAGTGCACGTTGCCGGTGTCGGAGTCTTCGGCTGCTTTGGGGGCCGACAGTTCTTCGGAATGAAGGAGGCGGACGTTTCGTTCCACAGGGATCAGATCAGAGATATCCGAATTGAGAGGGGCCGCCTCCAATTCCTTGAACTTTCGGGCCGTGACAAGCACGCGCGACTCCAGCGAGCCGGTGGCGCGGTTGTAGTTCTGCACGGCGGTCCCCAGGCTTCTGCCGACCCTGAGCCAGTGTTCCGTCATATCGGCTATCCTCTTGTAAAGCTCGCGGCCCAGCGTACTGATCCTGTAGGCGTTTTCAGCCAGGACCTCCTGTCTCCAGCCGTAAGCAACAGCTCGCAGGAGCGTGATCAAGGTAACCGGAGTGGCAACGATCACCCTCTGCTCCACGCCGGCCTCTATCAGGCTGGGATCTTGTTCCAGGGCAGCGCTGAAGAAGCTTTCGCCTGGCAAAAAGAGAATGACAAATTCGGGAGCGGGCTGGTACTGGTCCCAATAGGACTTTTTCCCCAGAGCGTTGAGATGGCTCCTGACCTGACCGGCATGTTCCTTGAGTTTCTCAGCTCTGAGCTTCTCATCGGTGGTCTCGTGGGCCTCAAGGTAGGCGCTTAGCGGAACCTTTGCATCAACGACGATGTTCTTGTTACCGGGCAGCTTAACAATGAGATCTGCCCGGAAGCGGCCGTCTTCGTTGCTCGCGGTCTCCTGTTCGAAGAAGTCGCAATGATCGACCATCCCTGCCATCTCAACCACCCGCTTGAGCTGGATCTCTCCCCATCGCCCCCGTATTGTGGGAGTCCGCAGGGCCTTGACCAGATTAGTGGTTTCCGATCGCAACTCTTTCTGCAGATCCATGAGCGACTGCACCTGAGCGCTGAGGCCCTTGTAAGCGCCCACTCTTTCTTTTTCCAGGTCTCGCACTCGGGATTCGAATTTTTCCAGGGTTTCCCGGACGGGCTTCACAATTTCGGTGATGGCTTGCTGCTTTTTCTCGAGATCTCCCTTGGCATTCTGCTGAAACTCCCCGAGCGTGGCCTTGGCCAACTCCAGGAAGGATTCGTTATTGCTCTTGAGCGTCTCGGCAGCCAGAGCCTGGAAGGCCTCCCGAAGCTGCTTGCGGGCATCTTCAAGCAGGCTCAGCTTTTCCTTTGCGGCAGCGCGTTCTTCTTCAAGCTGTGTCTGGACTTTCGAAAGGGTTTCCCTCAGATTGCCGACTTGCCTCTGGAGGTCGTCAGCCGCGGCCGATTTCGCCTCAAGAAGTGATTCCAGATTGGGTATTCGACTGTTTCGCTCTTCTGCACACGCGCGGCGTTCGGTTTCGGCGCTCAACCTGTCACGAAGGCTTGTCACTTCCACCCTCAGTGTCCGAGCTTCTTCGCTTCGTGTTCTGAAGAACAACCAGGTGCCCAGACCACCCGCCAAAAGGCCGGCGACTAGAAAGAAAAAAGATACCATATCGCCCACGTATCGAAATTCTACTCTTTGGATGTGACAATCAGGCGCCTATGGCTTCAGTCAAACGCTTTATAAGGGAAGATGTACTCTCAGGGCGTCGCAGATCCTTGCACGCACTTCGTTGGGGTAGATTTTCCGGCCCGGCTTTCGCGATGTTAAAGGCAGCACCGTGATCACGGGCATCAGTTGATTGAAATCTTGGTCGCTGATTACGAGGACCGGTCTTGTTCCGGCCTGTTCAGAGCCCACCACCGCAGCATCCAAGGCCCAGGAGCATGCGTGTCTAACACAGGCTGCTAGTAAAAGTAGCGGCGGTCGTTTTCGTCGTAGAGACCCGCGACATACTCGCCATAGCCGTTATAGAGCTGAGTGGGAATGCGTTCGCCGGTGTTCAGGAAGCGCTCGGTGGCCTGGCTCCAGCGGGGATGATCGAATTTGGGATTAATATTGGCCCAGAAGCCGTATTCCCGGGATAGGTCGCCCCACAAAGTGCCGGGCCTCTTCTCCAGGAATTCAATCTTAACAATCGATTTAATGCTCTTGAACCCGAATTTCCAGGGCAACACAAGGCGCAAGGGAGCGCCGTTCTGCTTATTGAGCGGATGGCCGTACATGCCGAAGGTGAGCAGGGCCAGCTCATTCATAGCCTCTTCCAGAGTCAAAGCTTCGTAATAGGGCCAGGGATAGGTTTTGTCGTGCTGGCCAATCATCTGACTGGGCCGATAGACGGTCACAAAACGAACATATTTGGCTTTTGAAGTGGGCTTCACCTTTTCGATAAGACGCGCCAGAGGGAAACCGGACCAGGGGACATTCATCGACCAGGCTTCGACGCAGCGGAAGTGGTAAAGCCGCTCCTCCAGTTGTCCCATGCGAATCAGATCGTCCAGGTTGTATTTTGCCTTCTTCTCGACTTCACCGCTGATCTCCACCTGCCATGGATTGGCTTCAAATGAGCTAACCAGTTCCTTCACTTTTAGTTTATTGGTGCTGAACTCGTAAAAGTTGTTATAGCCGGCTGCGATCTCTTCAGAAGTGATGCCTCCCTCCACCTTAAAATCGGAATTGCGCGCTGCGGGAAACAGTTCGGACCACTTCTCGACCCAAAAGCGGGGAACGTTTCCATAAGGGCCATAAGCTGGAGCTGCCGCCGCGCCGCTGTTCCCTCCCAGCGAGCAGCCGGTAACGAGAGAAGTGACACCGGCTGAAAATCCAAGTTTCTTGAGAAAATGGCGGCGGTTCAGATAAAGCGATTCGGGAGTGGCTTGCGATTCAGGGATTCGATCCCAGAGCTTCCTGATGTTTAGGTTAGACACGTGAGTAGTTTAGCACTTTTTAGCCAATCGTCACTTGAGATCAAGTTGAACACCGTCGTCCAAACCCGTATGATTTTCTGTGCCTTGAATGTTCCCTCGACGCTTCCCAGTTGGCCTGAAGTTCTAGACCATCAACTCAATCCTTATTTTGACGAGCTGAGCCGGTTTTCTTGCACAGCGAAAATGGAAGGCTCTCCGCTATATCGGAAGCTGCGGCCTGAGATCGAGAGAGTGCTTGCAGGAGTCATCTGGGCAAACCTGGATCGCAGGCCGGTTCAGCCGCGCCGCTCGGTGCGAGCCACAGCCTGGAATATCGAGCGCGGCATGCGGCTGGAGGAGATTATTCGCAGCCTGGGCGAGCACCCCGTCCTCAAAGAAAGCGACTTGCTCCTGCTGACCGAACTGGACTACGGGATGGTACGCACCGGCAACCGTTTTGTGGCTAAGGAGATCGCTGAAGCCTTGGACCTGAACTACGCCTTCGCGACCTGTTATCTCAACCTGAACAGAGGCACCGGACTGGAAACTCTCATCGAGGGAGAAAACGCTCAGGCTCTTCACGGCAACTCGCTCTTCTCGCGCTATCCTATTAGCCAGGTGCATGCCATTGCCCTTCCGAACGGCAAGGACAAGATGAACGGCTCGGAAAAAAGGCTCGGCTGCCAACGCGCACTGGTGGCCGATATCGACCATCCTCTGGGCGCCTTTCGCGCCGTCACTCTGCATCTCGACGCCCACTCGACCCAGCGGCACCGCTGTTTTCAGATGAAGCTGGTGTTGGATCATCTGGAGAAGCTGTCGCCAAGACTTCCAGTCGTGATCGGCGGCGACTGGAACACCTCGACTTACAATTCCAGGCGGGCTCTCTACTCCATCCTCGGCTATGCCCGGCGTGTCTTGATGGGCATTCGCAACGTGCTTGCGAACCATTACCCTTATCCCGAGCGCTGGTTCGAAAGACGACTCTTCCGGGAGTTGGAGCGCCGCGGCTATTCCTATCATGAGCTGAACGAACTGGGAGTTTGCACGCTGCATTACGATGTGGCGGATCCGGCTGTCAACGAGAATATGGCTGAATGGATTCCCCAGTGGTGTTTCTGGTTCATCCGCTGGGCCCTGAAGCGAACCGGCGGGCAATGTTCGATGAAGCTGGACTGGTTCGCGGGCAAGGAGATCGAGGCTTCTTCCAGCCATCCTCCAAAGGTTTTGTGCAACCTGCATCCCAGTCTTCGCCTCTCCGATCACGACCCGATCGTACTGGATTTCTTACCTGCAAACTGCGATGCTGGCTGACTTGCCCAACCGAACTGTCGTACCTGACACCTGTTAGGACACCAACTGCTCCTTGTACTGGAGCTGGTAGAGCTTGTAGTAGATGCCGCGCTGCTTGAGCAAATCGGCATGTGAACCCTGCTCTTTGATCTCGCCTTTGTGGAGCACGATGATGCGGTCGCAGTTCTGGATCGTGGAGAGGCGGTGGGCGATGATCAGGGAAGTGCGTCCGCGCATGAGCTTGTCCAGAGCATCCTGAATGAGAAGCTCGGTTTCCGTGTCCACGGAAGAGGTGGCTTCATCTAGGATCAGTATCCTGGGGTCGTGAGCCAGCGCCCGGGCAAAGGCCAGTAGTTGCCGCTGTCCGACGGAAAGCGAACTACCCCGCTCGGCCACGGCGGCGTCATAGCCGCCAGGCATGCGCTGGATAAAGCGCTCGGCATGCACCCTCATGGCCGCCTCTTCCACCTTCTCCCTGGGAATCGGCTTGCTCCAGAGACGGATATTTTCCTCAACCGTGCCGCTGAAAAGAAAGACATCCTGGAGAACGATAGCAATCGACTGCCGCAGCAGATTAAAATCCCACTGTTTGATGTCGATTCCGTCTATGCGCAGCTCGCCCCTCTTGAGCTCGTAAAAACGGCAGAGCAGATTAATCATAGTGGACTTGCCTGATCCGGTGGCGCCTACGATGGCCACCTTCTCGCCCGGCTGAATTTCCAGATTAATGTTCTTCAGGACAGGATTGTCTTCCTTGTAAGCAAAGGAAACGTTCTTGAATTCGATTTTTCCCTCCACAACATCAGGCGCCAGCGGGTACTCCGCCGGCAGAATCCTGGGCGGCGTATCCAGGAGCTTGAAAATCCGCTCCGAGCTGGCCATAGCGCTCTGCAGGATGTTGAACTTTTCACTCAGGTCGCTGATCGGTTTGTAGAAACGCTCGGAGTATTGAAGAAAGGCCACCAGCGCTCCCAGCGTGAGAAGTCCGCTCAGGACCTGATTGCCGCCATACCAGAGAATCAGGGCTATGGCCACAGCTCCCAGGAGATTGATGACGGGGTAAAACACCGCATAGTAAAAAATCGATTGCAGATTGGCCTGCAGGTGCTCGCGGTTGAGTCCGTCAAACTGCCTCAATTTTCGATCTTCCTGGACGAAGATCTGGACCACCGACATTCCCGTGATGTTTTCCTGCAGGAAGGCGTTGATCTTGGCGATGCACGTCCGTACCCAGCGGTAGGATCCACGCACCTTGGTCTTGAAGATAAAGCTGGCCAGGAAAAGCAGGGGGATGACCGCGAAGCTGACGAGAGCCAGTTTCCAGTTGATAAACATCATCACGCCAATGATTCCGGTCAGCAGAAAGATATCGCCGAAGATGCTGACCACCCCGGCGGTAAAGAGCTCATTGAGGACATCCACGTCGGTGGTCATCCGTGTAATGATTCGCCCTACCGGATTGCGGTCAAAGTACTCGATGTGCAGGCCCTGGATGTGCGAAAAAATTTCCACCCGCAAGTCATACATGATCTTCTGTCCGGTCCAGTTCATCAGGTAGGTC
The DNA here is from genome assembly GCA_050747825.1 of Acidobacteriota bacterium. Lineage (GTDB taxonomy): Bacteria > Acidobacteriota > UBA6911 > RPQK01 > JBOGJG01 > JBOGJG01. The sequence goes on from JBOGJG010000245.1 coordinate 26,134, forward strand.
TGGAGGAAAGAGAAGATGAATTGCAGCACCAGGACGCCCAGAAAGAGCAGGGCGATTGTATCCAGTCCCCCGGCGTCTCCCTGGTGGATATACTGGTCGATCGCTACCTTGGTCAAATAGGGCCCCGCAAGCTGCAAGGCGCTGGCGATCAGCAGTAGAAAAACGGAGAGCGCCACCACTCCTCTGTAGGGATACAGATACTTCAAGAGTCGCCGGGCAAGGCGCCTGTCGTAAGCTTTCCCTAGAACCTCTTCCTCGTGGTAGCTCATTCCAGTCCCAGTTCTTCCTTCAAGAGCTGTCGCTCGTAGAGCTGAGCATAATAGCCGTCCGCCTGGAGGAGAGTCTGATGACTGCCACGCTCCACGATTCGGCCATCCTCCAGCACCACGATGTGATCGGCCATCTTAACCGTAGAGACGCGGTGGGAGATCAGGATGGCGGTCCGGTCTGCCAGCTCTTGTGAGAGCCTGCTCAAGATCTGCTCTTCCGTGTAGGTATCCACGCTGGACAGCGCGTCGTCCAGGATCAGGATTCGAGGATCGACCAAAAGCGCCCGGCTGATGGCGATTCTTTGTTTTTGTCCGCCGGACAGCGTGATGCCGCGCTCTCCAACGAATGTCCCGAATTTCTGAGGGAAGTCCTCAATATCGGGCAGAATGTTGCTCACCTGAGAACTTTCCTCGATGGCCTTGAATTCAGCCGCCGGCCTGCCAAAGGCGATGTTTTCCTGGATGGTTTCGGAGAAGAGGAAAGTATCCTGAGGGACATACCCGATATTTCCTCTCAACGTGCTCAGTGGAATGTCATTGATGTCCACGCCATCGATGAAAATGGTCTCGCGGGGGACGGGATAAAGTCGGCACAGCAGATTCGAGAGCGTGCTCTTGCCGCTGCCGGTGCTTCCCACAATGGCCACCGTCTCACCCGCCCGGACGTCCAGATCGATATCTTTCAAGACCGGAACTCCGTTATAGGAGAAGCTCAGGCCGCGGATCTGAATATCGCCTTTGATCTGGGATAGGACGACTGGATCTTCGTCCCTGATGGCCGGCTGCGTGTCCAGAATCTGGTTGATGCGCGCCATGGATGCAGATCCGCGCTCGAAGATATTGATGACCCATCCCAGGGCGATACTGGGCCAGGTGAGCATGGCCAGATAGGCCATAAAGGCCACAAAGTCGCCAATCGTGATAGTCCCCTGAATCACCTGGCGGCCGCCGTACCAAAGCACACCCACCAGAGAAAGTCCAAGCAGCAGCGTCAAGAGCGGAAAGAGAAGGCCGGAGATCCTGACCATCGAGAGGCTCTTTTGAATGTATTCATCATTGACCCGCCGGAAGCGTTCGATAAACGCCTTCTCCTGATTGTAAGCCTTGACCACACGGATGCCCGCCACGTTCTCCTGAGCCATCGTGGTCAGATCGGAGAATTGGGCCTGAATCTTCTCGAATCTGTGATGAATCTGCTTGCCGAAATATTTCATGCAGTAAAAGACCGCGACCAGGGGAATCAGCGTGAGAACGGTCAGCCTGAAGTTGATGGTGACGAGGACTCCAATGGTCAGGACAGCGGTGAAGATCGTGTTGACCGAGTACATGATCCCCGGGCCCATGACCATCCGCACGGCGCTCAGGTCGTTGGTGCTGCGCGACATGATGTCGCCGGTGGGATTCTTCTGGTAGTAATAAGGTGAAAGTTTCTGCAAATGGGCGAACAGGTCGTTGCGCAGGTCGTATTCGAGGAAGCGCGAGACCCCGATCAGGATGCGCCTCATCTGATAACGAAAGAAGCCTTCCACGGCGCTCAGGCCAACGATCAGGGCAGCGTAATAGATCAGCAGATCGCGGCGGACTTCCCTGTATAACTCGTCAACGGCATTTCCCAATACTTTGGGCAGAATTACGGCCGCCATATTGGTGAGCAGGACCATGAGCGTGCCGGTAAGGATTTGCCTGCGATACTTCTTTAAATAAGGGACGAGCCGCAGCAGGTGCCGGACCCGGGAAGTGGACTCACTGGACATCAAAGCCTTTAACGTGTGGGATTACTTCCTCCTCGGCGCCGCTGAAGTGGACTTGATAGCCGCGCAGGAAGGGAGAGTTCTCGGTATAACGCAGCGTGAAAACTCCGGCGGAACCGGGGGGCAGCGTTGCGGGGGTTACCGGAAGCAGGACTTCATCCAGCAATTCTTCATCTTCGCCCAGGATCCGAACCACTGCCTGCAGCTCTTCAATCGGCTCGCCGGTCTGATTCCAAACCTCGCCCTCCAGCGAGAATCCCTCGTAGAACCTTTCATAAGTGAGACTGGTGACCCGCAGAGGCGTCACATCCCAGGAGCGATTCGTTGCGAAGTTTGCAAAGAAGGACAAGGGAGTGAAGCTGATCACCACGAAAAAGAGTGCGGTCAGGACCAGCGTTGCGGCCAGAGAGCGTCCGGCGGCCCGCCAGTAACCGGCAGAGGGAATATAAGGCTTTTCCGCCTCCGGCTTTTCTCCCTTGATCTCTTTTTCGAACCTGGTGTCAAACTCGGTGCGCAAATAGTCGATTAGACCTTTTTTGCGCCTGCGCGTTCGGATCACCACATAGACCAGGATGATCGAGAAAGCGATCACAAAAAACCAGAGTGAATATCGAAGAGCGTTGTCCAGAATTCCAACAATAGACTCGTTCATGGTCTCTCCGGTCCGATAACTCTGGGAATCCTGTCATCGGGATTTGGAACATATTTTGGATCACGCTTCCAGAAGCCTTTCCTGGGCTCTTCCAGCCTAAAGTTTTGCCCGAAAAGCGACTGGCCGAAATCGGTCAAGAGACCTTCCTCCAGATTCCCGTTGGAGGGGATGTCCACCCATTCCTCGGCAGCCAGGAATTCCCTCTTGAGCGCCTTGATATTGGTATAAACGGTGACCAGTGTCTCTTTGGACTCAACCAACTCAATGCGAATATCATATTGGTATTTTACGCGAAGCCAGTCGCCGCTGGTCAGCTCTGTCGGCCTCCCCACCTTCGCCAGGTGCCTCTCGGTCAGAGGTCCCGAAATATACTCGCGAAACTCGGTGAAGATCCGACCCTGCCCGCGGTCTTCTTCGATCAGCTCCAGCTTGCGTTTCTCCAGTTCGCCAATCATGCCCTCCCAGGCCGCTTCGAACGGAATGTAAACGCGCAAAGGCGGCGGGATGTAGTAGTCATCCTGTGCTGCGGAGATCAGAGGCATGGATAGGAGGACCAGCACGGACTGTAAGTAGCGCATCGATTTCCTATTGTAGAACAAGTTCCAAGTTCCAAGTTCCAAGTGTTAAAGCTGAAGCTTCCACTCCGGTGGCTGAGAGTTTGAACGGGATCGAATAGTATCATCAAGTGTGGAGATAGCTCCTCACCTGGAACTTGGAACTATTTCCGCTGGTACTTGCGCACGGCGTCCGAGTGGGCGCGGTAGTTGTCGGAGAAGACATGGCTGCCGTCGTTTCTGGAGACGAAGTAGAGGTAGTTGGCCTCGGCGGGGTACAAAGCGGCGTCGATGGAGGCCAGCCCTGGACTGGCGATGGGGCCGGGAGGGAGTCCGGCGTATAGATAGGTGTTGTAAGGCGAGTCTAGGTCGAGATCGCTTTGATGGATCACGCCGTCGTATTCCTTAACTTGCTTCACCCCGTAAATGACCGTAGGGTCGGAAGCCAGGGCGATATTCTTTTCAAGACGGTTGTGAAAAACGGCGGACACCAACTTTCGCTCTTCACGCAGTCCGGTTTCCTTTTCAATCAGCGAAGCCAGCGTGATGACTTCGCGCGCTTTCATGGCCAGATCCTTGGCCCGTGCCTGCCGCTCCGGGCTCCAGGTGCGACGGAAATTCTCAACCATGGCTCTGATCATCTGCTCTTCCGTCATGGTTCGGGTGAAGAGGTAGGTCTCGGGGAAGAGATAGCCCTCCAGATCGGGCGCCTCGGGATCGATATTCTGTATCCATTGGGTGCGCTGCATAGCCGACTCAAAACGTTCGCGGACGCCCAGGCCTCTTGCTACGAGGGCCTCCAGGATCAGCTCCATGCTGTAGCCTTCGGGAATGGTGACGCGGTGGTAGTAGACTCGTCCTTCTTCGATCTTCTCAGCCACGTCGGCCGGACTCAGGGCGCTGTCGAAGCGGTATTCGCCGGCCTTCAATGAAGGCGAGCCGTATCGCAGCCGCACATACCACTGAAACAGCGAGACCGACTGAATCACGCCGTTTTCTTGCAGCTCACGGGCAATCTTAGGAACCGAATAGCCCGGGTAAATCATGACAAACTGCTCGTCCCCCTCATACCCTTTATACGGGCTATACACCTGCCAGCCGATCCAGAGGGCAAGCCAGGCCAGGAGTATGACGATGATCAGAAGAGTCATCAGGAGCAGTTTAGCTATCTTAGTCATTACCAGTGGTGGAGGGTGGCGGGGATTAGGCGCCCACTTGGCTGAATCGCCACCCGCCACCCGTCACCTGTTGTCCTCGATATACCAGCTCAAGATGACCGCGGCCGCATACTCGTTGCGTTTCTTGCGCCGTTCGGCAATGGGCAGCCCGGCCTGGGCCATCACCTGCTCGGCTTCCTTTGTGGAAAGCCGCTCTTCGGCCCATTCGATGGGAATTGAGCAGGTCTCCTGCAGTCCACGAACCAGAGGTTCGATATACTCCAGTGTAGCACTGGGCGTGCCGTCCAGGTGGACGGGGCGTCCCACAATCAGCCTTTCGACCCCGTGCACTCGCGCCAGTTCCACGACCTGTGCTACGTCCGCCGTCAAGTCCCGACGCCGAATCGTAGTCAAGGGACGGGTGGTCAATTTGAGCGCATCACTCAACGCAACGCCAATCGTTTTTGAGCCGATATCCAGCGCCATCCAACGTAACATAACCCAATCCCAACCGCCATCCGGGTGCCCGGTGCTCTCTGGGTGGGGTGCCCGCCACCGGCCACCCGCCACCTGGCACCCGCCACCCGCCACCTGGCACCGCCACTCGTGAAATTCCCGTCTGATCTTGTTTTCTTCTCTTGTTTTCTTCTCTTGTTCGAGGCCGGATTCGTAGGCTATAATCGCACAGGTATGGCTAGAAATATAAACTTTGTGCGGGCCAAACTCGTGATCCTTGTTTTTTCCGCTCTGATCGTCGCTTACGGCCTGATCGGCGGGATGATGGATAAGGTGTCGGCTCGCGACGATTCGTACGGGGATCTGTCGGTTTTTACAGAGGTCCTGAATAAAATCCGGGAAGACTACGTGGAAAGACCGGATATGGAAGAGGCCATGCATGGCGCTCTCCTGGGGATGATGGAAGCTTTAGATCCTTATTCCAGCTTTGTTGATCGTGAAACCTATCAGTCTCTGGAAGGCAGAGAAGGCGCCACCACAGGTTTGGTGCTCTCCAGACGTTACGGCTACATCTATATCATCTCGGTTCACCCTGGCAGCCCGGCCGAGGATCAGGGACTGCGCTCCGGCGATCTCCTGGAGTCGATCGACTCAGCTCCGACTGGTCAGATGAGTCTCTGGGAGGCGCAGCGGCGCTTGATGGGTCCGGCCGAAAGCACTGTGAAGCTCCGAGTCATTCGAAGCCGCAGAACGGAGCCTGCCGAGATTGAACTGGCTCGCCGAGAGCTGACTTCTGAGCCCACGACGGCCAGGATTGTCGAGGACCAGATCGGTGTCCTCAGAATTCCAAGCTTTCGCGAAGGGGCGGCCGACGAAGTCCTGACCAAGGTGAAGATGCTGGAGTCTTCTGATATCAGAGGTCTGTTGATCGACCTTCGCGGGGTTTCCAAAGGAACGATCGAGGAAGCAGTACAGATCACTGATTACTTCCTGGCTCCGGGCCGGGAAATCGTCGCACTCCGGGGCCGTGACGGCAGCGCTACGCGCTATGAGTCCAAAACAAACGCCGTCATTTCCGGAATTCCGATTGTGTTGCTAATCGACAGCGGCACCAGCGGACCAGCCGAGATTTTGGCGGCGGCTCTTCGGGATCATGAGTTGGCAACATCGGTCGGTGAGCGCAGCAATGGAAAAGCTTCCATTCAGAAGCAGTTCACACTCGAAGATGGTTCTGTCTTGTTTCTTTCCACGAGCTTGTATTATCGGCCTTCGGGTGATTCCATTCAGGAGCGCCAACTGAGAGATTCAGGAATTGAGCCTGATTTGCGAGCTCCGGGTCAGGATTTCATCTCGAACTTCTATTTCGAGAATACATCCGAAGACAGGGAAGAGGCTCTCACGGACGACTTTTACAGACGGTTGGATCAAGCGATAAATCAAGAGCAGTTGGAGGCGGGATTGAAGCAGGTTCGTAGTTTATTGTTGAAAAAGGCCGCTTAACTGGAATCAAATCACCACAACACAAACCAAAGGAGGAGAGAGATGAACAAGGGTGAATTGGTGGAAGCAATTTCAAAGGAAGCCAAGATCTCAAGATCGCAGGCACAGGACGCTCTAGACGCTTTCGTCAACAACGTCCAGAAGTCTTTGAAGAAAGGTCAAAAGGTTACGCTGGTTGGATTCGGTACGTTTGCCACCTCAAAGCGGGCGGCGCGCACCGGGCGTAATCCACAGACTGGAAAACCAATCAAAATCGCGGCCAAGAAGGTCGCCAAGTTCACGGCTGGAAAGTCTTTGAAAGATTCGATCCAGTGATTTTCAAGGTGTGGAGGGGGTCAGGTCCTGACCCCCTCCACACCCTATCGGTTTCTTTTTGCGTAGGTGCGTAGCTCAGGGGAAGAGCACTTCCTTGACACGGAAGGGGTCAGCGGTTCAATTCCGCTCGCACCTACCATTTTATTTTTAGGGGTATGGCTATAAAGGCAATCAGCAGGGACGGTCAACAGTTTGAGGTCGGAGATCCGGCGCAAGCTCTGGAGATCGTGCGTCATTCCACGTCCCACTTGATGGCGTTGGCCGTAAGCGAGCTTTACTCCGACGTGCATCTGGGCATCGGCCCGCCTACCAGTGAAGGTTTTTACTACGACTTCGAGACGCCTCACCGCTTTTCGGAAGAGGACCTGGAGAAGATCGAAGCCCGAATGAAGGACTTGAAAAGCCAAAACCTGGTTTATGAGCCGGCCATCGTGGACAAATCGAGGGCGGTGGAGTTTTTCCGGGGAAAAGGGGAACGCCTGAAAACTGAGTTGATCGAAGATCGAGACGGCCAGGTATTGTCTACTTACCAGGTGGGAAATCTGGTGGACTTCTGCACCGGACCCCATGTCCAATCGACGGCCGAATTGGGCGCTTTCAAGCTTCTGTCCATCGCCGGGTCTTACTGGAAAGGCGACGAGCACCGCGAGCAGTTGCAGCGGATCTACGGCACCGCCTTCTTTACTGAAGAAGATCTCCGGGATTATCTGCACAAGCGGGAAGAAGCCCGCAAGCGGGATCATCGCCGTCTGGGAAAGGACCTGGACCTTTTCACCGTGCAGGAAGAAGTGGCTCCCGGTCTCATCTTCTGGCATCCCAAAGGGGCCAAAATCCGTTCTCTGATTGAAGAGTTCCTCCGTCAGGAACTGGAAAAGCGCGACTATCAATTCGTCTATACACCGCACATTGCCAAGAGCGACCTCTGGAAGACATCGGGCCATTACGAATTCTTTCGCGAGAATATGTATACCTTGCCGGTGGACGAAGAGGAGTACGTGCTCAAGCCCATGAATTGCCCTGGGCATATACGGATTTATCAGTCGTCCAAAAAAAGCTACCGAGACCTGCCGGTCCGGCTGGCTGAATTTGGAACTGTCTACCGTTACGAAAAATCGGGAACTCTGCACGGAATGTTGCGCGTCCGTGGATTTACACAGGACGACGCCCATATTTTCTGCCGCCCCGAACAGGTCCAGGACGAAGTCCTGCAGACACTCGACCTCGCCGAGCACATCCTGAAGTCTTTTGGCTTCGACCAGTTCAAGGTCACTCTGTCGGTCTGGGATCCGGAGAAGCCTCAAAACTACGCCGGCAGGCGGGAAGACTGGGAGAATGCCCAATCGGTACTGGTTCAGGCTCTGGCCCAGAAGGGATGGGAATACGAGCGGGCCGGGGGAGAGGCGGCTTTTTATGGTCCGAAAATTGACGTGCAGCTTATCGACGCCCTGGGACGTTCCTGGCAATTAAGCACCTTTCAATTTGATTTTAATCTTCCGGCGAGATTTAACGTCCACTATGTCGGCTCAGACTCCAGAGAACATCAGGTGATCATGATCCACCGCGCGTTGCTGGGTTCCATGGAGAGATTCATGGGAATTCTCGTAGAACACTACGCGGGTTCCTTTCCAATCTGGCTGGCGCCGCTTCAGGCTGTGATCATTCCGGTAAGTGAAAAGCATCACGACTACGCGCTGCAGGTCCAGCGGAAGCTCAAAGAATCATCGGTCCGGGTGGAGGCAGATCTTAGAAACGAGAAAGTGGGATATAAGATCCGGCAGGCGCAGCTTCAGAAGGTCCCTTACATGTTGATTGTGGGAGACCGTGAAGTGGAGAATGGGAATGTTTCGGTGCGCAATCGCTTTGAGGGGGACCAGGGAGCGGTTTCCATTGAGGAGTTTGCCAAAACCGTCGGCAATATTGTGAATCAAAGATCAGTGAAACCTTGATAATATTCTTGGAACAGAAATGAAGAAGGGAAGGACAACGCATCAGCAACAGAACTAGAGTAAATCACCAGATCCGGGCCCGTGAGATTCGGGTGATCGACGAGGAAGGAGGGCAGCTTGGTATCATGGAGCCTGATCGGGCCATGAGCCTGGCCAGAGAAAAAGGGTTGGATCTGGTGGAGGTGGCGCCAACGGCCAAGCCTCCGGTCTGCCGGATCATGGATTATGGAAAATTCATGTACCAGCAGAGCAAAAAGGCCCAGGAGGCGAAGAAACATCAGAAAACGATCCAGGTCAAAGAAGTAAAGTTCCGTCCCAAGATCGACGAACATGATTACGAGTTTAAGAAAAAGCACATCATCCGATTCATCAAGGAAGATAACAAGGTGAAGGCAACGGTGATGTTCCGGGGACGCGAGGTCACGCATTCGGAAATCGGAGAGCAGATTTTAAGACGATTGAAAGAAGAACTGGGCGAAGTGGTCAACGTGGAAAAAGAACCCAAGCTGGAGGGTTACACAATGACCATGATCCTCGTGCCCAGAAAGGTTTGAAAAGTGTTATGAAATTGAAAACCAAAAGAGCGGCAGCCAAACGCTTTAAGCTGACCGGGACCGGAAAGATAAAGAAGCGCCACAGCTTTCACAGTCATATCTTGACCAAGAAGTCTGCCAAGCGGAAAAGAAAGCTGCGCAAGTGGTCTCTGGTTTCGGGTCCCGACGAGAATCGCGTTAAGAAAATGCTCAAATTGAATTAGGGGACAAACCATGCCTAGAGTAAAAAGAGGAACGAAGAGGACTCAGCGCCGGAAGAAGATTCTGAAGTTGAGCAAGGGATACTGGGGAACCAAGAGCAAGCTGCATCGAGCTGCCAAAGAGCAGGTGATGAAATCGCTTGCTTACGCCTATCGCGACCGGCGGCAGAAGAAGAGAAATTTCCGCAGCTTATGGATCATCCGTATTAATGCTGCCGCCCGGCAGCACGAACTGTCCTACAGCCAGTTTATCGACGGCCTGAGCAAAGCCGGGCTCGATTTGAACAGAAAAGTCCTGGCCGACATCGCCGTGCGCGATCCTGAGGCCTTTGCCAAACTCGCTGAGAGTGCCCGAAAGGCTATCGGATAAGAAAGGCCCGCTCCTTTACGGTCGCGGCTCTGCTTGAGGTCCATATCCGGAGTCAGCGATCGGATGGATGGCCGTTGGGGGGCCTGTGTCCGGACATCAGAGCCGCGACCGTCAGGGAGCGGCCACGATGCTAATTCACGCGATTCAGCAATCATGAGCCTATTCCAGGAAAGTCCCCATCCGCTATGGGAGGAGTTTCAGCGGGATTTGGAGTCTGTTTCGGCAGTAGAAGAGCTGGGCGAGATCAGGGACAAGTACCTGAGTCGCCATCGAGGGCTGATCAGCCTGCAGCTCAGAGATCTGGGCAGCTTGCCTCGCGAGGAACGTCCCGCCGCCGGGCAGCGCCTGAACCAGCTCAAGCTGCGAGTGGAAGAGTCTCTTTCCCGGCGGCAGTCCCAGCTCGCGGCCCAAGAGCAGGCCATCAGCCTGGAAAAAGAACGAATCGATGTCACCCTTCCGGGCTACTCCTTTCCCCAGGGAGGCATCCATCCCCTGAGGCGAGTTCAGGAAGAGATGGAAGAAATTGCCGTGCGCATGGGCTTCACGGTGGTTTCGGGTCCCGAGCTGGAACAGGACTATTACAACTTCGAAGCCCTGAATATTCCCAAAGGGCATCCAGCCCGCGATGCGCAGGACACCCTTTACATCACGGAAAACCTGCTGCTGCGCACACACACTTCGCCGGTGCAAATCCGCACCATGGAGAAGTCAGCGCCACCCATTCGGATCGTCGTACCGGGACGGGTCTTTCGTCGCGATGCGGTAGACGCCACTCACAGTCCCATGTTTCACCAACTGGAAGGCCTGGTGGTCGATGAAGGAATTACGCTGGCTGACCTGAAGGGTACGCTCGATGTCTTCCTGAAAGAGCTTTTTTCTGCCGACACCCGAATTCGGCTGCGCCCCAGTTATTTTCCCTTTGTAGAGCCGGGGGCGGAAGCTGATATAAGCTGCATCTTTTGCGCCGGCGCCGGCTGCCGCGTCTGCAAGAGAACGGGCTGGATTGAGGTTTTGGGCGCCGGAATGGTGCACCCTCGGATTCTCGAGATGGTGGGCTACGATCCCGAGAAGTATACGGGCTTTGCCTGGGGGATGGGGATCGACCGCATTGCTATCCTAAAGTATCAGATCGATGACATGCGCTTGTTTTTCGAAAACGACATCCGCTTTTTGCGACAGTTCCTATGAAATTCAGTCACGCATGGCTTCAGGACTTCGTCGATCTGGAGGGGCTTGAGATCAGTGACATTGCTCACGCCCTCACGATGACCGGTTTCCCGGTAGAAGGGATCGAGCACAGAGGCGAGGACACGGTTCTGGATCTGGAGATTACGACGAATCGCTCGGATTGCCTGAATCACCTCGGCCTTGCCCGTGAACTCGCTGCCATCTTCAGGCGTGATTTGACAAAGCCGGATTTATCCGCGCCCGGCCAGGAAAAGAGCGTCCCGGATTATCCTGCCGGTGTGGTGATCGAGAGTCCTGAACTATGCCCGCGCTATACGGCTCGTGTACTCACCGGAGTTGAAATTAAAGAATCTCCCGGCTGGCTGAAGGAGCGTTTGGAAGCGGTCGGTCAGCGGCCCATTAATAATATTGTCGATATCACCAATTATGTCCTTCTGGAACTGGGACATCCCCTGCATGCCTTCGACTACGATCTCCTGAGGGAGAATCGGATCATCGTCAGGACGGCGAGAGAGGCGGAAACCATTACCACGCTGGACGGTATCAAGCGGCCGGCCGGCCCGTCCATGCTCATGATTTGTGATGCCGAAAAGCCGGTGGCAGTGGCTGGCGTAATGGGCGGAGAGGACACCGAGGTTTCCTCCAGGACCAAAACGATTCTTCTGGAGAGCGCCTACTTTGACCCGTCTTCCATCCGTAGCACCGCCAGGAACCTGGCGATGCGCACCGAAGCTTCCTATCGCTTCGAGCGCGGCGCGGACCCGGAGATGCCGGAGAAGGCGCTCAATCGAGCCTGCCGTCTAATTCTGGAGATCGCGGGAGGAAAAGCGGCCGGACCTGTCATCGATGAGTACCCGAACAAACAGCTTCCGCGACGCCTGCAACTTCGCGCCGAACGCTTGAGAAAGGTTACCGGTGTCAGCTTTGACCACGAGTTCTTGACCGATCTTCTTTCCCGCCTGGAATTTGAAGTTTCCTCTGCAAATGCCCAGGACCTTCAAGTGCAGGTACCGAGCTTTCGCAGTGATGTTGGGATCGAGGATGACCTGGTTGAAGAAGTGGCACGGCATTATGGCTACGAGCGCATTGAGAATACCTATCCGGCAGCACCTGTGCCTGGAAAATTTTTACCCACCTACTCGCATGAGCGCCGCCTCACCCGAACTTTGAGAGGGCTGGGTTTTTTCGAGGCGGTAAACTACGTCTTCAGGACTCCCGACCGAGAAGCGCATTTTTATCAAAAGCCGCCTGCAATGGTTCCGATCAGCAACCCCTTGACTGAAGAGGACACCCATCTGCGGACCGATCTGATCCCGGGTTTGGTGGAAGCAGTGCGACGGAATCTCAACCACGGCACGCAAGACGTTCGGCTCTTCGAGGTCGGCCACGTTTTCGTGCCTGGATCTTCCGGCCGCGTAGAGGATTACGAGGAGCAGACCAGACTCGGCCTGATCGCCACCGGCCGCTTCTATGATCCGCACTGGAGGGACATTCGCGACCAATTCGATTTTTACCATCTCAAAGGCGTCATGGAGTCGCTGCTGGAAGATTTCGGGCTTCATAGCGAGTACCGGCGGCTCGGCGACCATCCGCTCCTGCATCCTGGAGCCGCGGCTGAGATTTGGGCTGAGGGCACGCTCCTGGGTTGCATCGGCGAGTTCCACCCCCGCCTGTCCCAGTCCTGGAAATTTCTCCAGAGGGTTTATGTTTGTGAGATTGGATTAGGGTCTGTGTATGAGCGGGCGCTGGCCGAACCCTGCTATTCCCTGCTGGAGAAATTCCCTTCGGTGGAACGGGACCTCTCTTTTGTAATTGACAAAAGCGTCGAGTACGATAAAATAGCTGGCGCTATTGAAGGCCTGAACATTCCCGAACTTCAGAAAGTTCAGGTCATTGACCTCTATCACGGCACTAAGCTTCCTGTAGACAAAGTTAGTCTGACAGTACGATTGACTTTTGCGCATCCTGAAAGGACCTTGACGCAAGAGGAAGTCAGTCAGTACAGCGACAACGCATTTTCGGCTCTTCGCTCGCAGTTTGCAGCGGAGGGGCGGAGCTGAGCTGAGTCTTTAGGAGCAGGAATGTCTGAAAACTCTCTCGCCCATTTGGAACAGTCTCTCTGCCAGGTCCTTGATCTGCTTAAGGCTCTCCAGGCCGAAAACGAAGACCTGAATAAGGAAATCCAAGAATTAAAGCAACATCTGGAGGAACTCAAAGAAGCGAACCAGCTAAAGAGTCAACAAATTGAGCGGTTTGAAAGTGACCGTTTAAAGATCCGGTCCCGGGTGGAAAAGATCGTACGCAATATTGCCGACCTCGAAGAGCCGATCAGAGATTCAGTCTAAACTTTGGGAAAATTGCCGTGAGTGAAAAATTAGGACAGATTACCGCAGTGAAAATCAACAACCAGGAATATCACGTGCGCAGTGGCGGTAATCCTGAATATGTCAAAATGCTGGCAGATCACGTCGATCAAAAAATCAGAGAAATCTCCGATCGTACTCCCACAGTGGACAGCTTGAAAGTCGCCATTCTGGCGGCTTTGAATATTGCAGACGAGTATTTTTCTGCAAAGGAAAAGTTGGATGAGCTGGAGCGGAACGTTTCCCATAAAACGGCTGGGATGCTGTCGATGCTCGAACCCTTTGTGCGGTCGAAGTCTGGTTGACGGCATACTGTGGCTGGGTTACAATCCGCCCACCCTGCAATGCTCGTGTGGTGAGTGGGATTTGTTCCAACACCAACGAAAACGGAAGCCGGGGTCCTCTCATTGTGAGCAATCCCTTGCGGAATTGCCTGATGTGAGAGGCAGGTTTCCTGCCTGCTAACCGCAGGTTCAATCTCGCGAGCCGCACGACAGAGCGGGGATCCTAAAAATCCTTCCCGGACCGCAAAACCTGCTTGGAGTTACCGTATGCAATACGAGATTATGGGCATCGCAGCACTTGCGGCCGTAGCAATACTAACCTGGTACATCCTGAAGGTTCGCGTGATCGGCACAATGATCGCCGAATCGACGAATAAAGCGGAGGCTCTCGAGAAGAGGGCTCAACAGGAGGCGGAAAGAGTCAAAAAAGAAAAGCTTCTGGAGGCCAAGGATCAGATTTTCGATTGGCGCACTGAGGCCGAAAAGCAGGTCCAGGAAAGCAAGCGGCTGCTGATTTCCGAAGAGCAGAAGCTGGCGCAGCGCGACGAGTTTCTAAGTCGAAGGGAACGCATGCTGCGCCGCAAGGAAAGAGACAGTGACCAGAAGTATCAACGCCTTAGAAAGCGAGAGAGTTCTGTTGCGGAGATCGAAACCCAGCTCGAAGCAGCGCGCCTGGAGCATACCCGCAGGCTTGAAGCCGTTGCCGGCATGACGGCCGAGGAAGCCAAAAGGATTTTGATCAAGTCGGTCGAGGAACAGGCCGTCCATGATTCGGCCATGCTGGCCAAGCGCATCGAGGAGGAAGCCCGGGAAAAGGCCGAGCAGGAGGCGCGAAAGATCATCACTCAGGCTATCCAACGCTGCGCGGCCGAACACGTGGTCGAGACCAGTGTGTCGGTGGTGGATCTCCCCTCGGAAGAGATGAAGGGGAGAATCATCGGCCGCGAAGGCCGCAATATCCGGGCCCTCGAACAGGCCACCGGAGTGGATCTGATCGTGGACGATACGCCGGAGGCCGTCATTCTTTCGGGATTCGATCCGCTGCGCCGGGAAATTGCCAAGCTCTCCATCGAGCAGCTCATTAAAGACGGCAGAATTCACCCGGCCCGCATTGAGGAGGTTGTGGCCAGGGTGCAGGAGGAAATGGATGGAAAGCTCTCTGAAGAAGGCGAGCATGTTGCCTTTGAACTGGGGATCCATGACCTGCATCGGGATCTTCTGAAGCTTCTCGGCAGGCTCAGGTACCGAACCAGTTATGGCCAAAACGTCCTTTATCACAGCCGCGAGGTGGCTAATCTGGCAGGCATTATGGCTTGCGAGCTGGGAGCGGATGTGAAGGTATGCAAACGCGGAGGGCTTCTGCACGACGTCGGCAAGGCCGTCGATCGGGATACTGAGGGAACTCACCTCCAATTGGGCGTGGAACTGGCTCGCAAGTATGGCGAGAGCATGGACGTGATCCACGCTATCGAAGCTCACCATTTCGACGTCGAGTTTCGGACTATGGAAGCGGTGCTCGTGCAGGCCGCGGATGCTATTTCGGCAGCCCGCCCGGGCGCCCGGCGCGAGGTCTTGGAGAATTACGTCAAGCGCCTGGAAAAATTGGAAAGCCTGGCCTCGTCCTTCTCGGGGGTATCCAAAGCCTTCGCGCTCCAGGCAGGCCGCGAAATCCGCATTATCGTGGAAAGCAGCAAGGTCTCTGATGAACAGGCCTTCTGGCTGACCAAGGATATCGCCAAAAAGATCGAGAGCGAGTTGCAGTACCCCGGCCAGATCCGCGTGACTCTGATTCGAGAAATGAGGGTGGTGGATTACGCGAAGTAACCGATGAAAATCCTATTCGTCGGCGACATCGTGGGCCGGGCGGGTCGAGTGGTTCTCAAGGAGAGGCTGGCGGAAGTCCAGGAGAAGAATGGAATCGATTTCACCATTGTGAATGTCGAGAATGCTGCCGGCGGCTTCGGTATCACGCCAACTCTGGCCGACGAAATCCGCAACTACGGAGTGGATGTGATGACCTCGGGCAATCACATTTGGGACAAGAAGGAGATCCTGGAATATTTTTCGGGGCAGCCTCGCTTGCTTCGTCCGGGAAATTACCCGCCTGGAAATCCCGGCGCCTACAAGTTTGTTGGCGAGACGCCTGCCGGTGTTGGGGTCGCTGTGATCAATCTTCAGGGGCGCGTGTTCATGCCCAATATCGATTGCCCTTTTCAGATGGCCGAACGGGAGATTCCCAAATTGGCGCGTGAGACGCCGGTGATAGTCGTCGATTTCCATGCGGAAGCCACTTCCGAGAAGGTAGCCTTCGGCTGGTTTCTGGACGGGAAAGTTTCCGCTGTCATCGGCACCCACACGCACATTCCCACCGCTGACGAGCGAGTTCTGCCCCGCGGTACCGCCTATATCACCGATGTGGGCATGACCGCATCCTATGATTCCGTTATTGGCATGAAGACGGAAATAGCCTTGCAGCGCTTTATCACCGGACTTCCCTCCCGACTGGAGGCCGAAACCGAACCGGCGCGCTTCTCCTCCGTTATTCTCGATATCGACGAAAGCTCCGGCCGCGCTCGCTCTATTCACCGCCTGCGAATATAATTGGTCCCGAGCAATCTGCTCGGCGGCCGCTCCCCGGATATCCTCTGAGTGGTCGCGGCTCCGCTGAGTGGCATCAGAACCGCGACTGTAAAGGAGCGGCCACTGCTCTGATTCAGATGATGCTATACATACTTGCATGGTCCGAGTTTTAGTTTTCCTTACGATATTCCCGGCGCTGGTCGCTGACCCGTGGGCGGCCGAGTTGGAGCAATCGCCCCTTTTCGCCTACGAAGAACTCGTTCAGCTTTATGAGCTAGCCGTCCCGGCTGAAGCGCTGCAGGAAAAGCAGCGGCGGCTTCTGACAACTCCCTTTGTGAGCAACCAGGCCTCTGATCGGGGCGCCATGCCCTTCAGGCCGGCAGTCCCCGGATTCGGAGCAGGTATTCGCGTTGCTTTATGGAATATCGAACGTGGATTGAAGTTCGATTTTGTTAAAGCGGCTTTCAGCAACGACACCGAGCTCGTGATCCGGCCGGAAGCTTCTGAAAACGCCGCCCTAGAGGATCAGCTTTCCCGCATCAAGCATCAGATGCTGCTTCTGCAGGAGGCTGATGTCATCGTTCTCAACGAAGTGGACTGGGGCATGAAACGGACGGGCTACCGCAATGTGGCAAAAGAGCTTGCTGCCGCTCTGAACATGAACTATGCCTTCGGCGTTCAATTCGTCGAAGTCGATCCACTCTCTCTCGGGATCGAGAGGTTCGAGGAGATGGACCCTGAAACTCAGGCCCGACTGATTGAGTACACCAGGGTGGACCGACAGCGCTATAAAGGGCTGCATGGGACGGCCATTCTGAGCCGCTACCGGCTGAACAACGTGCGGCTCATTCCGTTCGATCATCAGAGCCACGACTGGTACGAAGATGAAAAGAAAGGGATGCCCAGACTGGAGTCGGGGAAGCGCACCTTGGCCGAAATGGTCTTCCTCCAGAAAATGCATCGCCAAGTCCGCCGCGGTGGGAGGATGATGTTGATGGCCGAAATCGCCGATCCGGATATACCAACAGGCAAAGCGGTTGTGATAGCCACCCATCTGGAAAATCATGCCCAGCCGGCTGGACGTCTGAGACAATTGAAAGAACTGCTCGCACGCATTCAGGACGTGGCCCATCCGGTGATTATCGCAGGCGACATGAACACGACTGCCAGGGACGGCACTCCGATTTCCGTCCGCGGGGAAATCGCGAGGCGTCTGGGTAGTGAGAGTTTCTGGTTGACACAGGCTTTCAAGCTTGCGACAGGCTTTGGCATGCTTCTAGATCTGGTGATTGGAGGCTTCAACTTCAGCCGGACGCATGCCGATCCCACCGTCATCAATGTGCCCATCTTCGCCCACAATCCGGAGAGGACGTTCTTTAAGACGCTGGAAGACTTCCGATTCAGCGATGGCGGAGCATTTGATTTCCGTGGTGAGCCAAAATGTGCCGGTCAAGGCCGCAGTGGAACGCTCGCGAATTCAAATGAGAGAGGAAGTAAAGGTTTTGTGACTACCTACGAGGTAGCCCGTACCATTGGACCTTCCGGAAAGTTCAAGCTCGATTGGATTTTCGTCAAGCCGCCTTCCCTGCGTGACCCTCGGGACAAAGGGCAGTCCTGCCGCTTCGCACCCCACTTCCCGCGTACCTTGACCAATTTGAATGGAAGCATCACAGACCGCATCTCCGATCACAGCCCCATCATCGTTGAGCTGCCGTTCGGGCGCCCCATCAGCTCTCCAGAGCTTCCTTGAGGAACTTCCCCGTATGAGAGTGCGGCGAGCGGGCGAGTTGCTCGGGAGGGCCTTCGGCCACCAGGCGCCCACCGGCTTCGCCTCCTTCGGGACCCAGGTCGATAATCCAGTCGGCGCACTTGATCACGTCCAGATTGTGCTCGATCACAATCACCGTAGCTCCCTGTGATATCAGTCGATCGAAGGTCCTCAGCAGCTTGTTGATGTCGTCGAAGTGCAGTCCCGTAGTCGGCTCATCCAGAATGAACAGAGGGTTCTTTGAAGTCTGTTTCGAGAGATATGAAGTCAGCTTGATCCTCTGGGCTTCACCGCCAGAAAGAGTGGTAGCCGACTGGCCCAGGCGCAGGTAGCCCAGGCCGACTTCCTGCAGCACCCTTAGCTTTCGAATCAGAGCTGAATGCGCCTTGAAAATATCGATGGCTTCATTGACGGTGAGATCCAACACTTCGGCGATGTTCCTGCCCTTATAGGTGATCTCCAGGATTTTCTTCTTGTAGCGCTTACCTTTGCAGTCTTCGCATTCCAACTCTACATCGGCCAGGAATTGCATCTCGACCGTCACTGATCCTGAGCCCTGGCAGGTGTCGCAGCGCCCTCCGGGGACGTTGAAGGAAAAATGGCCGGGCGTCAGCCCCAGCGAACGGGACTCTCGTACCGACGCAAAGATCTGGCGAATTTCATCGAAGGCCTTGATGTACGTGACCGGGTTGGAGCGTGGAGTTTTGCCGATCGGCGCCTGATCGATGAGGACGACCTCTCCAAGCTTTTCCCATCCTTCAATGCGTTCCACCTTGCCCGCTGCCTCTTTCCATTCGCCTTTGAGTTTCTTCAGGACTGGGTAGAGGATGTCCTGTACCAGCGTCGATTTGCCGGAGCCGGATACGCCGGTAATGCACACCAGCACACCCAGCGGGATACGCAAGCTCAAGTTCTTAAGATTATGTTCTGCGGCGCCCTCGATAGTCAGGAACTGGTCGCCGGCAGAGCGCCTGAACACCGGGATCGGAATTTTGAGGCAGCCCGCCAGGTACTTGCCGGTTAAGGAGTCGCTGTTGCTCATGAGTGAAGATAGATCTCCCTGATGGATCAGCTTCCCGCCCAATTCGCCGGCCCCTGGGCCTATATCAATCACCCGATCGGCCGACTTGATCATTTCCTTTTCGTGTTCCACCACCACGATGGTGTTTCCCAGGTCGCGCAGATCTTTCAAAATCTCGATCAGGCGATGTTCGTCGCGTGGATGCAGTCCTATCGAGGGCTCGTCCAGGATGTACAGTGTTCCCACCAGTGATGAGCTGAGGGAAGCCGACAGTTGAATGCGTTGCATTTCTCCGCCGCTCAGCGTGGAGGTCAGCCGGTCAAGGGTCAGGTAATCCAGGCCGGTCTTGATCAGAAAGTTAAGACGTTGGCGGATCTCCAGCAGCAGTCTGCCGGCAATCTCCCTATCAGACGGCGAGATTTCCAGATCTGAGAAAAATTGGTGGGCTTCGGAAATAGGCAGCGCCGTCAGCTCGGCTATTCTTCTAGCGCCGACATAAACATCCCGAGCTTCCCGGCGCAGCCGCTCTCCATCACAGTCCGGACAGCGAGCATAGCCCCGGTAGCGGCTGATGAAGATGCGTACGTGCATCTTGTACTTCTTGCGAGTCAAATAGCGGAAAAACCCTTTTATTCCAGGAAAGCCAGCCTCTCCTTCCCACACTTTCCGCCGGATTGGCTCAGAGAGCTGCTCAAAAGGGACATCCAGAGGAACATCATTTTGGACTGCCCAGGACTCCAGCCTTTTCTGGAAACGTCGGTAGCGCGGCTTGGTGAACGGTTCGATCGCTTCTTGGCCCAGCGACTTCTCCGGATAGGGAATCACCAGTCCGGGGTCGAGAGTGATCGTATTTCCGAAGCCATGGCAGGTCGGGCAGGCTCCATAGGGATTGTTGAACGAGAACAACCGCGGTTCCAGAGCGCGATATGGAATATTGCAGTACTGGCATTCGAAGCGCTCCGTGAAGCGATGCGTTTCGGATGGGTCTCCAAGCACCGACACCTGGGCGATTCCGTTGCCCTCGGAATAACAGGTCTCCAGCGATTCTGTGAGCCGGTCGCGAATATCATCGCGGATGACCAGCCGGTCCACCAGAATGTGCGCCGATTTCAGCTCCTCTATTGAGGAAGGCGGCGAGTCGGGTAACTGCTGAATGGGCGCTTCTCCGATTTTTCCGATCATAAGCCGATGAAAACCATGTTTGATCATGTTCTCCAGCAGCTCGCGCAGAGAGATGCTCTTGTCCTTGTTTTGAAGATCCAGGTCGAGAAGACTTCCTTGAAAGGGGAAGCTGACGTATGTCCGCGAACCTTCCGGCAGCCCGAGCAGCTTCTCAACCGCTTCATCTACCGTATCCCGTTTGACCTGACGGTCGCAGCCGTGGCAGCGAATAATGCCAATCCGGGAATAAAGCAGCCGCAGATAATCGTAGATTTCGGTCACGGTACCGACTGTCGAGCGCGGATTGCGGCTGCTGTTTTTCTGCCGGATGGCAATGGCTGGACGGATGCCAATGATCTCCCTGACCTGTGGTTTGTTTATGCGTTCCAGAAATTGACGGGCGTAGGCGGAGAGGGATTCCACATAGCGGCGCTGGCCCTCCGCATAGAGCGTGTCAAAAGCCAGGCTGGATTTCCCCGAGCCGCTTACTCCGGTGATCACCGTGAGCCGCTCGGCAGGGATGTCCACGTCCAGGTCCTTCAAGTTGTTTTGGCATGCTCCTAAAATTCGGATGCACCCGTTGAGGTCTTCATTGGGCATATGGAAACTAGTCAGTTTAGCACAGGGAGCCCTGCTGACCGCTTACCACTGACCGCTGACCGCTGACCGGCTGACCGCTGACCGCTGACCACTGACCGGCTGATCCGCTGACCGCTGACCGCTGACCGCTGACCACTGACCGCTGACCGCTGACCGGCTGACCGCTGACCGCTGGCCGCCACCTGCCACCGCGAGCGAAGCGAGCTTGCCACCCGCCACCCGCCACCGCGAGCGAAGCGAGCTTGCCACCCGCCACCGCGAGCGAAGCGAGCTTGCCACCCGCCACCGCGAGCGAAGCGAGCTGACCACTGACC
>JBOGJG010000246.1:0-12502 GCA_050747825.1 Acidobacteriota bacterium
GCTCGCGGTGGCAGGTGGCAAGCTCGCATCGCTCGCGGTGGCAGGTGGCAAGCTCGCTTCGCTCGCGGGGGCGGGTGGCGGTCAGCGGTCAGCGGTCAGCCGGTCAGCGGTCAGTGGTCAGCGGTCAGCGGTCAGCGGTCAGCCTTTGCGCGCCGGGCCGGCCGTCTTCCAGTAGAAAGGAAGCCCGGGTAAGAGAAGGGGCGCCGGGCCGGCTGACGTATTCAACCACCCTGTAATCCGCCCGCCACTCTTCAGGTGTAACCTCGCAGCGCACGTAGCCGCGCTCACTGTTGTAAAATTTCACGAAAGGGTTCTCCGCCAGGACTCGCTCTGTGTCAGCACGCGTCTGAGCTCCGTCACCGCCTGAACTGATCGATGTCCCAACCAGTTCCGTGGCTACGGTCGGACCTTCGGGTTTGTCAAAATTGGTTTTAAGGTCATTCACCCAATTCGAGTGGATATCGCCTGTCAGCACCACAGGGTTGGCAATCCTGTTCTCTTGCAGGAACTGCAAAACCCGTCGTCGATTGGCTTCATACCCCGGCCACTGGTCCATCTGGTAACGAATCTCTTCTCCGGGCTGGCGGTCCACGCGCGCCATCATGACCTGTTGAGCCAGGACATTCCAGCGGACGTTTGACTGCAGCAATCCATTGCGCAACCATTCTTCCTGCTCCGCTCCCAGCAGTGTGGCCTGAGGGTCGTAAACCTCATCGCAAGGAGGTTTGCGGCCTTCGCCGCAAGGCTGGTCGGTACGGTACTGGCGCGTGTCGAGAACTGAAAATTGGGCCAGGCGACCGAAAGACAGGCGCCGGTATAGCGGCAGGTTGGGACCGCTTGGCAGAGAGCTTCGGCGCAGCGGCATGTGCTCGTAATAGGCCTGGTAGGCGTCAGCGCGCCGCTTTAGAAACTTCTCGGGCGTAACATTCGGCTGTTCCGAGATATCATTGGCATAATTGTCGTCTACTTCGTGGTCGTCCCATGTGACGATCCAGGGGAAGGCCGCATGCGCTTCCTGGAGATTTTTGTCTGCTTTGTACTGGGCATAGCGGTTTCGGTAATTCTCCAGCGTGTACAACTCGCCGCCGCCATGCTTGCGGATGCGCCCATCAATTCCCGGCCCCTCATAGATATAGTCCCCCAGGTGAACGACGAGGTCGAGATCTTCACGGGCCATGTGCTCGTAAGCCGTAAACAAGCCCTGTTCGAAGTGTTGGCAGGAGGCGAAAGCAAATCTGAGCCGGGAAGGCATCTGCTGAGCGGGAGGAGCCGTACGAGTGCGGCCGCGCGGGCTTACTTCGCTCCCCGCCTTGAACTGATACCAGTACCATCGATCCGGCTCGAGCCCATCGATCTCGACGTGTACGGAATGAGCCAGTTGCGGGGAGGCGGTGGCAGATCCTTGGCGGATGACCCGTGACATGTTTTCATCGCTGGCGAGCTGCCAGTCTACCTGCACATCCTGCGAGGGCATGCCGCCGCCAGTTACCGGATCCGGAGCGAGACGGGTCCAGAGGACAAAACCGTCAGGACTCGGATCCCCGGAGGCGACACCGAGCTGAAATGGGTAATCTGACAATTTAAGCTGCCGGATCGCCGGCCCTGCGAAGGCAATATTCCAGAAGGGTGAAGCGGCCATGGTCCAAAGGAAATGACGCCGGTTCCAATGTGGTCTTGGGAAAGGCATGTTGTATTTGTCTCACGGCTGGGCGCAGTTTTCAAGCGCCCTCATTCATGTGATTGGCGCGATTCGTTGGCCCTATCCATCAGCCTGTAAACTGCTTCCAGCAGTCTCAACTGCCTATCCAGATGTCCATGTTCAGCTTCGATGTTGATATAGGGGATTCCCCTGTGCCCTGCAAACACGGAAAGCGAACCGTCATTGGTCATGGCGGCATTGTCCTGCAAGACGACGTTAAAACCACGCTCCTGGAAAAAGTAAAATAATTCCTCATCGGTCACGAAGAAAAAGTCATCCGGGTCGGAGCCCGCCTGCAAGTGAACTGCTGCCGCCTCGGATTCGTATTCTCCGCCTTCCAGATAGCTGCGGGCGGAGTATTGCCCGTCGGTATTATTGTGGACGGTCAGGATCATTTCGGCTTCAACCAGCCCAAAGTTGTCCAGCAACTGATTGGCGAATTTTCTGACCGCCACCAGCGCCTGATCGGAGAAGGGACCCTGCTCCTGCAATGTTTTGCGGGCCCCCTCATCAGTAAAGATTCGATTAGGATCAAAGGTGTAGGTGGTCTCGTTCAGATCGAAGGAAATCATGCGCTCACCGCTGTGGCGTAGTTCCAGCACGCGACCTCCCCGCTTTTCGATCACCACCAGCGCCGCCTCGACGGCCGTATTCTCATTGTCGTGCATGTTAAAGAACAGCGGTTCTCCTGTTCTCACCTCATGAACCAGGATCTGAATACGCTTCTCTCCGAGCGTGGCGGTCGTTTCCCGGCTCACCGTTCGGTTTTCTCCAGAGCAGCCAGCCAAAAAGAGGATGAGCAGAATAGTCAGAGGAGTCGTGTTCGTTCGCATTGATACAATCATAGATCATTGAACTTATGGAAGCAGTTCAGGGTTGAGCCGCGAAAACACATGAACATCAGGCGAAAAGAGTATACTTGCTGAGTCATGGCAGCCGGGCGCAAAACTTGGGTCTGGTTTGTTCTGCTGGCTTATGTGTCATTTGCGGCGGGCGGAGCATTGGAAGTGCTCCACCCGATCGAGGAAGGGCTGACCTCGGACAGCCAGACCTCTGGCACTCTTCACCTCCTGGTCCATTCCAGTCAGACTGATTTTATTCGAGCCGCCCAGCCGGGCGAGTTGGACTGTCATTCCCTACACATCTGTGCCCACAGCCAGTCGGCGACCCCTGTCCCCAGTCTGTCCCAGGCTGCCCGGGCGATTTGCGCCGAATCAGCGCCTCTGGCGCCGGCCAAAGCCGCGCCCTTTCTGGCCCGCGCTGGAGTCTCACTTCGGGGTCCCCCTTCTCTCGCCTGAAAGCGAGGATGCGAAACGGGCGGGCAGTGTGTCAAACCCAGCCCATTCAGACTTGTTTCAACGAGGGGACGAAACCATGCACAAATACAGGCTAGCCATTTTGGCCGTTATTCTTTTAATCATGCCGGTAAACGCTCAATCTCCTGGAGGGATTGAAGGAACCGTAACCCTGCAAGGCAGAGGGACTCCACTGCACAATGCCACAGTTATGATCGTACAACTGGACCGTCTGGCTGAGACGGACGACCTGGGCCATTACATTTTTACGGACATTCCGGCGGGAGTTTATGATGTGGTCGCCTATATGACGTCCCTGAGTTCCGATTCACAACTGGTGGAGGTGGCGCCCGGGAAAGTGAAAGAGATCAACTTCCAATTGCGAGTCGCGCCGCTCAAACAGGAAGTTACCGTCACGGCCACCGGACGGGAGCAGTTCGTTTTTGAAGCGGTGCATTCGACGCTTACCCTCGACACCTTTGATCTGGCCGAAAACATGGCGCCTACTCTGGGTGAAGTACTGGATACGCAACCGGGAGTGGCCAAGACGAGCTTCGGCCCAGGCTCGACCCGGCCGGTCATCCGGGGCTTCGGGGGCGATCGCGTTCTCGTATTGCAGGACGGCCTGGAGGTAGGCGCGCTCGGTTCCCAGTCGGGAGATCATGGGGAGCCGATCGATCCTTCAAATCTCGAGCGCCTGGAGGTCGTAAAGGGCCCCGCTACTC
The DNA here is from genome assembly GCA_050747825.1 of Acidobacteriota bacterium. Lineage (GTDB taxonomy): Bacteria > Acidobacteriota > UBA6911 > RPQK01 > JBOGJG01 > JBOGJG01. Next base: position 3,720 of record JBOGJG010000246.1, read on the forward strand.
TACTGTATGGCAGCAATGCGCTGGGTGGGGTAGTCAATGCCATTGGCGGGTACCATAGCCTCCATCAGCACGCTCACGAAGGCTTTAGCGGTCACTACACCGGCGTCCTTGGATCCACAAATGCTCAATTTGGGAGCAGCGCCAGCTTTGAATACGGCGCCGGCAACTTTCTGTTCTGGGGCGGCGGCGGGGGCCAGCGAACGGATGACTATGAAAGCCCTCTTGGGTTGATCGAGAACTCCCAGACTCGAGTGAACAATGCTTCCATGGGCCTGGGGTGGTATGGAGAGAAGCCTTTCTTCAGCCTGGGCTACGACCTAGATGATGGTCGCTATGGCATCCCTTTCGCCGCCCAGCTGCACGGACACGAAGAGGAGGAATTGGAAGCCGTGGATCTGGCATTCCGAAGGCACAACATCCGGCTTTCCGGAGGTTTTCGCGATGTCCAGTCCCTTTTCAGCGGCTTGCAGCTATCGCTGAACTACAGTGACTGGGAGCATAATGAACTCGAGCTTTTCGATGAGGGCATCGAAGAGGTTGGGACCGCTTTCGACAACCGCCAGTTGACCTTCAAGGGAACGCTCGAACAGCAGCCAAGAGGCCCTTTGTCGGGTACTTTTGGAGTCTGGGCTAAGCATCGCGATTATGATGTGGCGGGAGAGGAGGCGCTTTCACCGCCGGTTAAACAGAATAATTTCGCTGTCTTCGCCCTTGAAGAACTCGACTTTGAAGCGGTCAAAGTGGAATTTGGCGCCCGGCTTGAGCACACCAGGTATGCTCCCCAGGGCTTGTTCGAAAGAGCGCCCCATGAAGAAGAAGAGGGCGAGCAGGGCGAGCAGGAGTTGATAGCCCTTACTGAACTTGACTTCACCGGGTTTTCAGCCGGCGCTGGGCTGCGCATCCCTCTGTGGACCAACGGAGCCTTGGTCGCAAACTACACCCACTCCTATCGGGCTCCCGCTCTTGAAGAGTTGTACAACTTTGGTCCCCACACCGGCAATCTGACTTTTGAGATTGGGAACCCGGGATTGACCAGGGAGCTTAGCAACGGCATTGAATTTTCTCTTCGCCACTCCAGCGGCCGCCTGCGAGCTCAGGGCAATGTTTTCTATTACAACATAGGCGATTTCATTTTCCTGGCGCCCACCGGGGAAATTGAAGATGGTCTTGTCGAAGCTCTGTATTTTCAAGCAGACAGCCGGTACGCCGGAGTGGACGGCGGATTGGACTTGCAGCTTCAGGAACGCCTCTGGCTTAATCTGGGGCTGGAAAGCGTGGACGCCGAACTAAAAGAGGTTGGTACGCCGCTTCCGCGCATTCCTCCGCTGCGAGCCCGCATAGGAGTCGATTTCCGGTCCAACGGCTTGAGCATTCGTCCCGAATTGATCCTGGCTGATGAGCAGGAGGATATCTTCGTCACGGAAACTCGGACTCCAGGCTACGGCCTGGTGAATCTGATCGCCTCCTACACTTTGCCGCGGCAGCACTTTACACATCACTTTGTGGTGAATGTATCCAACCTCGGAGATCGGCTCTACCGAAACCACTTGTCATTCATTAAAGAGCTGGCGCCCGAGATGGGCAGGAGAATCCGCCTTACTTATTCGGTTAGATTTTTCTGAGGCATCTCTTTGATCCAGAGGTCTCGCTGAGGAAAGGGGATGACGATCCCCGCCTCAGCGAATCCTTTGTAAATAGCAGTGTTCAGGGAGTGAATAATCCGGCCGCGGGTGGTTGGATCACTGATCCAGCACAGCAGCTCAAAATCGAGCGAGGAGTTGCCGAAGTGCCTAAATCGGGCCCGGGGTGAGGGCTCTTCGGCGACCAGTTTTTCCGACTTGGCCGCTTCGACCAGAACATCACGGACTTTGTCGATGTCCGACCCGTAGGCTACCCCCACTGGGACTCGAATGCGGTGTTTTATGGAAGGGCCGGCACTTTCATTCGTAATCATGGAGTTGCCCATGATGGAATTGGGAATGTTGATTTCGATATCATCCCTGGTCAGAATGCGCGTGCTGCGCATCCCGATCTGCGTGACCTGTCCCCGCTCTCCCGTAGCCAGGTCGATGAAGTCGCCCACTCTATAGGGAGCGTCGGTCAGGATAAACAGCCCGGCAAAGAGATTGGCAAGGCTGTCCCTGGCGGCCAGGCCGAGCACGATACCGACAATGCCGGCTGAAGCCACCCAGGCGGTCACATCGATTCCCCACGAAATGAAAAAGAAGTAGATCGCCAGCCCAACCAGGATGATCTTGGCTGTGATCTCAAACAGAGGGAGAGTTGGAGGCTGTACGATCTGGAAGCGATCGGGACGGCTGGTCATCCAACCCAGAATGGCGACCGTCAATCGGATGCCAAATACGGTCCAGACCAGCACAGCGACTGTAGCAATGAGTCCGGCTCCTATGAAGTCGAACGGGGAACGCAGCGCCAGCAGGTCCAAAGCCGTCCCGAACCCCGCCAAAATCACGCTGTAGAAGATCGGCCTTCTCAGCAGAGTGATGATCTGATCATCAATTTCAATGGACGTGCGGCGTGCAATCTGACCAAACACGCGGCTCCAAAAGAAAACGGCAATCCTGGCCAGGATAAAGGACAGCACCACGACCACAGCCGCCTGCAGGTAGACGTTGTCTCCGAACCAGGCCAGGAAGTCTTCGAGGTTTGTGGGGATTTCCAAACGTTCGATCATATCGGCATGCGAGTCACTGAGCGCTGACCACTGAGCGCTGACCAAGTGCTTCGCTGTCAGCGCTCAGTGGTCAGGGGTCAGCTTGTCGATTGTCAGTCCTCCTTCGAGCGGTCCTTGATCGGCGCCGTCATCAGGGGCTCGCCCATGGCGTGCTCCTCAAGGAATTTTTCGGCGTCCATGGCGGCGCGGCAGCCTGCGCCCGCGGCCGTGATGGCCTGGCGGTAAATGGGATCGTGCACGTCGCCGGCTGCGAACACTCCCTCGACGCTGGTCTTGGAACCATCATGGACCAGGATGTAGCCCTTATCCATTTCGAGTTGTCCCTCGAAGATCTTCGTGTTGGGCTTATGGCCGATGGCAACGAAGACGCCGTCGATGGGCACCATCTGCTCCTCTCCGGTCTTCACATTCTTCACGCGGGCCGCCTCCACCTTCATGACTTCAGGGCTCAGGATGTCGGTGACGACAGTGTTCCAGCAAAACTCAATCTTGGGATGATTCAGGGCCCTCTCGGCCATGATCTTGGAGGCCCGCAGCTCTCCGCGCCGATGGACGATCGTCACCTTGTCGGCAAATTTGGTGAGAAAGAGGGAATCTTCCATGGCCGTGTCGCCTCCACCCACCACGATCACTTTCTGGCCTCTGAAAAAGTATCCGTCACAGGTGGCGCAAGTTGAGATTCCATGGCCCATCAGGGTCTTTTCGGACGGAAGCCCCAGCAGTTGAGCGGAAGCTCCCGAAGCGACGATAAGACTTTCGGCCTCGTAAGAGCCGTGGTCAGTCTTGACCGCAAACGGGCGCCGCCTCAGGTCGGCTTCCCTGACCACCTCCATCCTATATTCTGCGCCGAAGCGTTCGGCCTGCTCCTTCATGCGCTGAACCAGGTCAGGGCCCTGAATCCCCTCGGGAAAGCCTGGGAAATTTTCTACAGCGGTCGTCAAAGAGAGCTGTCCTCCGGGCTCATGGCCCTCCAGCACCAGCGGCTGCATGTTGGCCCGAGCGGCATAAATGGCGGCCGTAGAGCCGGCGCAGCCCGAGCCGAGAATGATTACTTTGTGCGGCATTGGTGTCCTTTCTATAGAGGCCTCAGGCCTCCTGGGCCCTCAGGCCTCATCTCCCTTCGCTCACGACTTCTCCGTCGATCACGACCCCCATCACGTGGGTTGTATACTCAAACGGATCACCGTCAAAGAGCACCAGATCGGCGTCCTTTCCGGGCTCCAGCGAACCCACTCGATCGGCAATTCCAAGAAGCTCTGCTGCGTCTATGGTGACACTGGCCAGAGCTTCCTCCCTGGAAAGCCCGTTGGCGGCGGCGATACCCGCCTCAAACAGCACCACGCGCGTCTTGGGGACGTAGCTTTCGTAGCCGCTTTGAAGCGCCATCAGAATGCCTGCTTGCTTCAACCTCGCCGGGGTCTCCATGCTCAGATTTTCAAGGTCGCCGTCAGAACGGAACATGGTCGGATGCACGATAACCGGCACACCGGCCTCTTTGATCTGATCGGCGAGCAGATAACTTTCCGAGGCGCCATCCAGCACCAGGCGGATGTTGAACTCCTGGGCCAGGCGAAGGGCCGACATGATGTCATTCGCCGCATGGACAGTCACGAGAAAGGGAAGCTCGCGTTTCAGCACTCGTGCCAGGGTCTCCATGCCCAGGTCGCGGGAGGGCCGCTGATCCAACTCGTCGCTATCCTGCTTTTCAGAGTAATCCTGAGCCTTCAGGAACTCGGACCTGAGCATCGCGATCATTTTGGCGCGAGTCCCGGGGGACTTTCCTCCGCCCTCCCGGGCTCCTGACCCGAGCGTTGCCGCTACCATGGCGGTTGGTACGATCACCGCTTCCTGGACGGTCTCGCCGCGAGTCTTGGCGATCATGGTCTGACCCGAAATCAGGGCGCCGGGCCCGTGACCGGTGTGAATGACCGTCACACCCAGGCTGCGGATCCATTCGACCAGAGGCTCCCTGGCATTGTAGGCGTCGATGGCCCGAAGCTGGGGCGAAACGGGGGCGGAATCCTCGAGTTGATCCTGGTCGTGAGGCTGATTCAGATAACCTGCCAGTCCCACGACCGTATGGGCATCAATCAGGCCGGGTGTGACCACCGTGGCAGAAATGGTCTCGTATTCGTCAGGAACTGTGATCTCCGCAGCGGATCCGACACTCTCGATCTTGCCGTCGCGAATGAGGATGACGCCGTCGCTGATCGGCTCTCCGGCCATGGTGTAGATAAGCTGGGCGTGGACTGCTGTAGGAGGCCTGAGGCCTGAGGCCTGAGGCCTGAGGCTTGAACCGGCAGACTGTGAACTTGAGCTAGAGCCGGGCAGATTCAGCGGCGCAGGCTGGGTATATGAAGCTCCACCCTCCAGCCTCAGGAGGGTGCCCTCAGGGTGGGCCTCAGGCCTCGAGCCTGTTTGTGGATCTTTGCCCGCCCCGTAGCCTCCCACCGCGTAAAGCTGATCCTGGGGATCATTTTTATCGAAGACTTTGATTCCATCCACCCAGGTCTCCAGGACCTTGGTGTAGACGCTGAGGGGGTCGCCTGAGAGCACGATAAAATCAGCGTCTTTACCCGCTTGCAGCGAACCCACTCGATCTTCCAAGTCGAGCATCCTGGCTCCCGTGATAGTGAGTCCCTCCAGAGCCTTCCGGCGCGACATGCCGCCCCGCACAGCCAAAGCAGCCGAGCGCAGAAAAAGTCGAGAGTCGGTGATGGGGTCGTCTGTGTGGAACCCAACCGGCGCGCCTGCTTCTTCCAGAGCGGCTCCATTAAAGAGGCTCAAATTGACAGCCTCGAGCTTGCCGCCGGGGCTGTCGATCACGATGATGGAGGAGGGAACTTCGGCGGCAGCGATTTCATCAGCGACCCGCCAGGCTTCGGTGACGTGCTGGAGCACGACTTTAAAGCCAAATTCCTCAGCCAGACGCAGCACGGTAAGGATATCGTCATGGCGGTGCGTGTGATGATGGACAGTCCTCTGACCGTTCAATACCTCTACCAGCGCCTCCATCGCCAGATCGCGAGCAGGCGCTTTCTCCGGATCACCATTGGCGAGCTCGATTTTATTCCGATATTCCTGGGCTTTGATAAATTGCTCGCGTACCAGAGCAGCCGATTTGGCGCGTGTGCCGGGGAAAGGGGGCTCGTCGCGTGAATTGGTCCCGTTGGCCATCTTGAGGCCGCCCGCGATCCCGCCATCGTCCTTATAGATCAGGAGGTCATCGATCACATCGCCGTCACGCAGCTTCAGATACAGTGTCTGCCCGCTGATCAGGTGGCCCGATCCTGGCATCACATTGGCCGTGGTGATCCCACCGGCCTGGGCCTTCTGGATGCTGGCGTCACGCACGTCAATCGAATCGAGGACTCGCACTTCGGGCTGAATGGGTGCGCTCGAATCCGCTCCCTCGACTTCGCCCACATGGCTGTGAGTATCCACCAGACCGGGCATGATGATCTTCCCGCTGACGTCGTGGCGTTCGGCATCCTCCGGGACGACTGTCGAACCCGCCGGTCCAAGGGCGGTAATCTTGCCCAGATGAACAACTAGCACGCCATCCGGAATCTCGGGAGCGCCGATGGGTAGCATGGCGGCGCCCACGAATGCCTGAGGCTTTTCCTGGGCCAGCACGCCTGCGGAAAAGCAGAGCACGGGCAGGCACATCCTCAAAAACGGCTTCATCAATCTGATTTCCAATTATTGCCCCGGCAGAAGAACTTCGACAGCAGGATTCGTCCGCTGATAAGTCTCTATAAACAGATTCTGAAGCTCGGGGACGGCCATGGGGTTCGCCTGAGCCAGATTGCCTGTGACATCATCGCGGAAGCGCGCCAATTCGGCCAGTGAAGGATCTGCCTGAGCCGGCAGATCTGAGCCGGTTATTTCGCTCAATGTGTTGAAGTAATCCGCTGAGTAGCGGCTGGCAACCCCAAAATTTTGACGGGTGGCTTCGAAATACATCAGGCCGGCAAGATCCCGCAGTTGACCCAGCTTCAATTCGGCTTGGCAGGACTGTGCTGTCTGACTGGTACTCTGCAGATCGGTCCTGGTCCTGTTGAGCTCCGGATAAAAAAGGATGACGCCCAGAATAAAACCGATCAGCAGTAACACGAGCCAAAGAATTACGCTGCCCGTCTTCGTCATGATACCCTCCCTATAGTTTTGTTTTCCAGTTGCAGATAAGGCCGGATGACCGCCATGATTTGGCGGAACTGCTCTGAGACCAGAGCCTGAAAGCCGTCGGAGAGAGCCTCTTCCGGGTTGGGATGAACCTCGACCATGATTCCGTCAGCGCCGGCTGCGATTGCGGCCTTGCACATGGGAAGGATCAACTGGCGTACCCCGGTGCCGTGTGTAGGATCGACAATCACGGGCAGATGAGACCACTCCTTCATCAGTGAAACGGCGGAAAGGTCCAGCGTGTTGCGCGTGGCATCTTCAAAAGTTCGAATACCGCGCTCGCAGAGAATCACCCGGGGATTTCCGCTGCTCAGGACGTATTCCGCTGACATCAGTGTCTCTTTTATGGTGCACATCATCCCGCGCTTGAGCAGGACCGGACGATCGACTTTTCCCACCTTCTTCAGCAGCGAAAAATTCTGCATGTTGCGGGCGCCGATCTGAAGCACGTCGGCGTATTCGGCCACCAAATCGACATCTTCGGGAGAGAGGACCTCTGTCACGATCGGCAGTCCGGTTTCCTGGCGGGCTTTGGCCAGCAGTTTAAGTCCCTCGCGTTCCAATCCCTGGAAACTGTAAGGAGATGTCCGGGGCTTGAAAGCGCCTCCGCGCAGCATATTGGCGCCAGCCTCTTTAACCTGCCTGGCCGCCTCCAGGATTTGTTTCTCGCTTTCCACCGAGCAGGGACCGGCGATCACTCCGAAACCCCCGTTGCCAATGTGTAGGCTTCCGACCTGGACACTGGTCGCTTCTTTTCGAATCTCGCGGGAGGCCAGCTTAAAGGGCTTCAAAATGGGGATGACGCTCTCAACACCCTGGACACTGATCAAGCTTTCGAGGACCGTTTTGCCCCGTTCGTCTCCGATAGCGCCGATGACCGTGCGCTCTACCCCATAGATCGGGTGTGGTGTGTATCCGAGGATCTTGATCCGCTCGATGACATGCTCTATCTGCTCCGGCGTAGCGCCCGCCTGCATTACGATAATCATCCCTGAACTCCTCAAAAGCGGAGTATAGCATGATCGCTCAGACGCCCAGACGTTGCAGGGCCAAACCATTAAAATTTAATTTTTGTCGGCGCAAAAATTAAATTTTAATGGTCTGGCCCCTTTGGGATTACGTAGATCTGGCGCGCCAGTTCTTCACTCAGACTGTGCTCGCTGTTGCCGATCTCGATTTGAACAGGGCCGTTAAAGGGAGCCTTGCCGATGATGCCTAGTTTGACTTCGGGATAGATCCCCAGGCTGGCGAGGTAGCGTAAGGCCTCCGGATCTCTGTCACTGACGCGCTGCACCACCACCTGCTGACCCTCTGAGCTGTCCCAAAGCGAAGAGGCGTTCTCGGCAGCGATCTGGCCGTCGCGCGTGGGGATCGGGTGGCCATGGGGATCCCTGGTCGGATAACCGAGCGCCCTGTCGATGCGGTCTTCGAATTCCTCGGAAATCACGTGCTCCAGTTCGTCGGCCTCGGCGTGCACCTCATCCCAGCTATAGCCCAGAACCTCCAGCAGGTAAAGCTCAATCAGTCGATGGTGGCGCAGGGTCTCCAGCGCGATTTTGGAGCCCGCCGCCGTGAGAAGAACCCCCTGGTAGGGAGTGTACTCCACCAGCTTGAGAGCAGAGAGCTTCTGGACCATATTGGTGGCGCTGGCGGCCGAGCAAGCCATGCGCTGAGCGAGCTTTGAAGTAGAGACTCTTTCTCCCTCCGTCGATAATTCATAAATGGCCTTCAGATAGTCTTCCATTGCCCGGCTGATCATGTGGTCGTCCCTAAGTCAAATCTCAAGAAATTTAAAGTATACCAATGTTGGTGCGATGGCAGGAAACCGAAGGAGCTGACCGCTGACCACTGACCGCTGACCACTGACCGCTGACCACTGACCGCTGACCGCTGACCACTGACC
>JBOGJG010000247.1:0-35948 GCA_050747825.1 Acidobacteriota bacterium
TGTGGAAAACAATCAGATGACTAAAAGAAAGAAAAAAGAAGCAAAAAAGAAAGAAAATCCCGACCTGATGGGAAAGTGCAAAACGGCTCAAAGCAGCCGTTTCACACTTTCCCACAGGTCCTACTACTACGACGACTCTCATGGGGAGAATCGTCCTAATTTTTTAACTCAGACCGGACAGATCACTTGCTACAAAAACCGGTCATTTTAATTTGCTATTGACAGCGATGTTCACTCCATCAGGTCCGAGTAAAGCCGATCCAGCTCCTCTTCTGAATGGAAGTGGAGAATGATTTGTCCGCCGCCGCCGCGACGTTTGATTTCGACCCGTGTCTTCCAGCGCTCCTCCAGCGTTTCTTCGGCGGCGCGCGTGTTGGCGTCCTTACGAGCAACAGATCTTGGGGCCGCGGGCTTCAAAAGACGCTGCACGCGCTTTTCGACCTGTCGGACCGAGAGCCCCTGAGTGGCGATTTCTTGGGCGAGGCCGATCTGTCCTTTAGCCGGCAAGGGAAGAAGCGCGCGCGCGTGGCCCATGGAAAGTTCGCCGGCCAGGAGGGCCTGTTGGACCTGCTTATGCAGGCGCAGCAGCCGAAGCGTGTTGGCCACTGCGGCCCGGCTGCGTCCCACCCGGCGGGCCACTTCTTCCTGCGTGAGTCCGAACTCCTCCACCAGAAGCTGGTAGGCATGGGCTTCCTCGACGGAGTTCAGCTCATCGCGCTGAATGTTTTCCACCAGCGCCATCTCCAGAGCCTTCTCATCCGAGACATCCTGGACAATCGCCGGAATGCGCTCCAAGCCGGCTTTTTGAGCGGCTCTCCAGCGCCGCTCACCGGCGATCAGCTCGTACCCTCCCGGCGTAGAGCGCACGACCACCGGCTGCAAGATCCCATTTTCCGAAATGGATGCCGCCAATTCCTCCAGTGCCTGCGCCTCGATATGCAGCCGGGGCTGAAAGGCGTTGGGGCGGATGGTCAACAGGTCGATGTCGATGAGGTTCTGGGCTGACTTGGACTTGGGCAGGAGCGCATCGAGCCCTCGGCCCAGCGCTTGACGTTTCATGCTTGTGCTCCAGTTGCGCCCATATTCCCCAGCACCTCGCGAGCCAATTGCAGGTAACAGTTGGCACCTTTGGAACGGGCATCATAGAGCAGGATCGGCTGGCCAAAGCTGGGCGCTTCGGCCAGTCGCACATTGCGCGGGATCATGGTCCGCAGCACCTGCGCCCCTAAATGGTGTTGCACGTTATCGCGAATCTGGCTGGAGAGATTAAGGCGATCATCATACATAGTCAACAAGACTCCTTCTATCTGCAGCCGCGGATTATAATTCTGCCTCACCCGCTCCAGAGTGCCCAGCAGCTCGGAGAGGCCTTCCATGGCGAAAAACTCACACTGCATGGGAATCAGCAGGGAGTCGGCCGCCACAAGGGCGTTAAGGGTCAGGATACCCAGCGAGGGAGGGCAGTCGATAAGAACGATATCGTAGGAATTGCGAAAGTTCTGCAGGGCCCGGCTCAGGCGGTATTCTCTCCCGTCGGCCGCCAGAAGCTCCACAGTGGCGCCAGTTAGGTCCCGGTTGGCGGGAAGAAGGTCCAGATTGTCTAAGTCGGTGCTTTGAACAGCCATTTCGGCGGGGCCTTCATCCGCCAGGAGGTGATAAACCGATTGCTCCAGCGCGTTCTTGTCTACCCCCAACCCGGAGGTGGAGTTTCCCTGGGGGTCCAGATCCACGAGCAAGACGCGCAGGTCTGCAGCCGCCATGGAAGCCCCCAGGTTAATGGCGGTCGTGGTTTTCCCAACGCCCCCCTTCTGATTGGCAATCGCAATAACCTTTTCCATGGCCGAGCAAGAATATCACAAGGACTCCGTCGCTCGGCCGCGATTGTGAGCGCTCATGTTCCACGTGAAACATGGCCTCTGGCTACGGAGCGGACGCTCGTAAACGAACCGGTTCGGCCAAGTCGGCCCGCCTCGCCCCTGCGCCTTGAGGGCTTAAGAACGCGCCGCCGGCGACAGCAGGCTCGCGTAGCGGCCTTGGGAGTGAGGGACCTTTTCCTGCCGGAGCAGTTCGAAGTCACCCGATCGAAGATCAAAATCGCGGCCATGCAGCAAGAGCAGTTGGAAGCCGTGTGAGCCCGGGAGATTCAATAGCTCCGAGGATAGCTTGAGGGCGCGAGCGCTGGCGACATCGACCCTGTCCCAATGGGGATAGTCCTCGCCCGCGCCGTGGTAGACCTCCGCAGACAGGTTCAAAGCGCGCCTGACTTCTTTCAAAAAGATGACCTTTTTCAGGCTCTTCTCAATCAGCGTCACCTGCAGGGAAGGGCGATAGAGTTTCATGGCCAAGCCTGGAAAGCCGGCGCCCGTGCCGATATCGGCCACCCGCTGGTTTTCCTGGAGAAAAACCTGCGCCGCCCAGAAAGACTCGAAAAAATGAAAGCGCAGGATCTCTTCGACCCGGCTGAGCGATGTCAGACTGATTCGCTCGTTCCACTTCAGGAGCAGCTTCAGGTAAAGGCGCAGCAGGTGCTTCTGTTCAGCCTGAAGGGAAAGGCCGTAGGCTTTCTCGAGCTCAGGCAGAGAACGCACCGCTTGGGTCTCAGGCTCCAATGCGCCGGCGCCGCTCCAGATGAATGTTCAGAATGGAAATTGCCGCGGGAGTCACCCCTGGAATCCGCGAAGCCTGGCCCAGGCTCTGCGGCCGAACCGAGATAAAACGTTCCACCATCTCGTGAGAAAGACCATCCAGCCGATGATAGTCCAGGCCGGCAGGGATGCGACGTCCTTCCAGGGATTGCAGCCGCTCCACATCACGCACTTGCTGCTCGATATATCCGGCGTATTTGATGTGCGTCTCAACCACCTGGGCCTCTTCGGAGGTGAGAGCGAGACCCTCCTGCCGCAATAGGGGTAAAAGATCCGCTATCCGGCATTCCGGACGCTTTAAGAGCTGTTGGAGCGAAGCTCCAGTTTCCAGGTTGAACTTGGCCGCCAGGGGGGTCCATTGCTCAGACTTTCTCTTGAGATGATTCCCCTTCAGATATTGGACGGTCCGGTCAATTCGTTCCCACTTCTTCTCAAATTCCTTGAAGGTGAGGCTCGGAAGCAGTCCCAGGCGATGACCATGCGGCATCAGGCGCCGATCGGCGTTGTCGATGCGCAGCAGCAGGCGATACTCGGCGCGGGAGGTGAACATGCGGTAAGGCTCATCGATGCCCCGCGTGACGAGATCGTCGATCAGAATGCCGATGTAGCTTTCATGGCGTCCCAGGACGAATGGGGCCTTTCCCTGAGCCTTCAGGGCGGCATTGATGCCCGCCGTCAGCCCTTGGGCGGCCGCCTCCTCGTAGCCGGTTGTCCCATTGATCTGACCGGCATGAAACAGTCCCTGAACTTCTTTTGTCTCCAGTGTGTTGTAGAGCTGTGCCGGTTGTACGAAGTCATATTCCACGGCATAGCCGGGCCGGATCATGGCAGCCCCCTCCAGGCCTTGGATGCTCGCCAGAATCGCCCGCTGCACGTCAATCGGCATGCTGGTGGAAAGACCGTTGATGTAGATGATGTTGGTGCTGAGGCCTTCCGGCTCCAGGAAGAGCTGATGCTCGCTGCGGTCCGGAAACTTGACGATCTTGTCCTCGATCGATGGACAATAACGCGGTCCGATCCCTACGATCTCGCCACTGTAAAGCGGACTGCGATGGATGTTTTCCTGAATAATCGACTGGACCCGGGAGTTGGTGTAGGTGATCCAGCAGTGAACCTGCGGCAGTGAAACACTGCGGCTGCGAAAGGAAAAAAGGGTTGGATGCTCGTCGCCCGGTTGAATCTCGAAGCGCGAGAAGTCGATGCTCTCCTTTGCCAGCCGCGGCGGAGTGCCGGTCTTCAGCCGTCCCATTTTGAAACCAATGCTGCGGATGGACTCCGCCAGTTGCAGGGAAGCTTTCTCTCCGGATCGCCCGGCTCTGAACTTCTGCTCGCCGACGTGGCACAGGCCGTTCAGAAAGGTTCCGGTGGTGAGGACCAGGGCGTGGCAACTGATTCGCCGTTCGTCGGCCGTCTCGATTCCGATGATGCGCCCCTTGTCCCGGAGAATAGCTGTGACCTCCACGCCTTCCAGAGACAGGCCGCCAATCGTGCCCAGCAGGCGCTGCATCTCCTGGCGGTAAAGTTCCTTATCCGCCTGGGCTCGCGGAGCCTGCACGGCCGGACCGCGACTGCGATTGAGCAGCCGAAATTGAATCCCGGTACGGTCAGTCACTTCCGCCATGACGCCGCCCAGGGCGTCAATCTCCCGGACCAGATGTCCTTTGGCAATCCCGCCGACCGACGGGTTGCATGACATCTGGGCAATCATGTCGAGATTGATCGTGAACAAAGCAGTTTTTGCCCCCATCCGCGCCGCCGCCGCCGCGGCCTCGCAGCCGGCATGCCCGCCGCCAATCACAATTACGTCGTAGTGGCCGTCAAACATAGCAGAGAATTATATCAGGCCCGAGGCCTGATATAATCCCGCCATGATCTTCGGAAAGAAAAAGCGACTCACCGAGATGGTGGCCTGCGCCGGCTGAGCGTCTAAGCTGGCGCCGGAGGCGCTGTTGAAAGCATTGTCGGGAATAGAGGTCTTCGCCGACCCCAACGTGCTGGTTGGGTACGAGAAGGCCGATGATGCCGGAGTGTATCGACTGGACGACCAAACGGCTCTGGTGCAGTCAGTTGATTTTTTTACCCCGGTGGTGGACGATCCCTACGTTTACGGTCAGATTGCGGCCGCCAATTCCTTGAGCGATATCTATGCAATGGGAGGCGTCCCCCGCTTCGCCCTCTCCGTTCTGGGATTTCCAAAAGATAATGGTGCCGAAGAGATTCTGCACAGCATCCTCAAGGGCGGCACCGACAAGATGAATGAGGCGCGCGTAGCCGTGATCGGAGGGCACTCGGTTCAGGATCCGGAGATCAAGTTCGGATACTGCGTGACCGGTATCGTTAGTCCCCAGAGAATATACACCAACAGCGGCGCCAGACCCGGCGATACGCTCATTCTGACAAAGCCGCTGGGCACGGGGATCATCACCACAGGAATCAAATTCAACAAAGCCACACCGGAAGTCGCCGCAGAGGCCATCAAATGGATGTTGGTTCTCAACGCGGCAGCAGGAGAGTTATTGAACAAGTTCACCGTCCACTCCGTCACCGACATTACCGGCTATGGCCTGCTGGGACATGCCTACGAGATGGCTAATGGAAGCGATGTCACGATGGTGCTGGAAAGCGCCAAGCTTCCCGTCCTGGAGGGAGCCGCGGAATTGGCCCGGCACAGCATGCTTCCGGGCGGGATTGAAACGAACCGGCGCTATGTGGGACATTCGGTGCGCTGGAACGGGACTTCAGAATTTCAGCAGCAGATTGTGCTCGATCCTCAAACTTCGGGGGGTCTGTTGATCAGTATGCCCAGCTCCCAGGCCGAAGACTTGGTGGGAGAGCTTGAGGCGGCGGGATATCTGGGGCGTTCCATCGGCCGGGTCGAGCCCCGCCGCGAGTTCCTCATCGAAGTGAACGCCTGACGGCTTTCAGCGGGAGGCGAATACTCTATGATTACCAGAAGGCTTTCACATGCGGGTAGCGCAGGATATTGTCGTCTTTAGTTACGATCGTGGCTCCCAGCACGAGGGCCGTGGCGATTATGATCCGGTCGCTCGGATCGTTGTGAAAAGGAGACGGCAGATGGACTGACCTCAGGGCGATCATGTTGTCAACCGGCACGAAATTCAGGAAGGGTAAAGTTTCCGATTTTGCAATCCAATCGGCTGCATTCATAGTGAAGAGCAGGCGACCTTTGAGGACAAGCAGCGCGACTTCCCAGGCGCTGATCGAGGAGATATATATCGAGTTATCCCGCTGCGCCTTTTGCAGTGCTCCTAAGGCTTTTGCAGATAACTGGTCCGGGTTGCTGATCCACCACACCCAGGCATGCGTGTCCAGAAGGATCACTTCAGGGCCGACCAATCCTCCAGCCCGACAGGCTCTGTTGGCCTGTCATACTGCAGAACTGAATTGCGAAGCTCCTTTAAGGCGTTTTCCGGTTCCGCGGAAAAAGGGACCACCTTCAAGACAGGTTTGCCGCGATCGGTGATAATTATTTCCTTGCCGGATTTCTGTACCTGGCGAAAATATTCCAAGGCGCGGGGTTTAAATTTGGACTTTGAAATGAACCTCGCCATGACCCTGGTCATGTTACTATGGCCACTACTCTAGTTTCAAGAACAGGAAACAGAGCACAAAAATGATGTACCGCTTATTTCTAATCGGTTCGGCCGGCTTGCTGGGCACTCTTTTCAGATACTGGATCTCCGGAGCTGTGGCCCGGAGATTTGGGGAGACCTTTCCGACAGGAACCCTGGTGGTGAACCTCGCGGGCTGTTTTGTCATCGGATTTCTGTTCCACGCTTTCGAGCAGCGCCTGGTGGACCCATTGATCCGCTCAGCCATCCTGATCGGATTCCTGGGCGCTTTCACCACTTTCTCCTCCTTCGGGGTTCAAACCTTCACACTTCTGCGAGACGGCGAGATTCTGCTGGCGGGCCTGTATATGATTATTTCCAACGCAGCAGGCATCCTGCTGGTCTGGGCCGGGTATAACCTCGCCAGGTTATGGTGAGCACATGAGTATTCCGAATGACGGGTATCTCCTCCGCATTTTCGTCGGAGAGAGCGACAAGCATGGCCATCATCCCCTCTACGAGGCCATTGTGCTGAAAGCAAGAGAATTTGGCCTAGCCGGAGCGACGGTGGTGCGCGGTGTGATGGGCTTTGGAAAGCACAGCGTGCTGCACACGGCAAAGATCTTGCGTTTATCCGAAGATCTTCCCATGGTGATCGAAATTGTCGATGGCCTGGAGAAGATTGAGAAGTTTCTGCCCGTTCTGGATGAAATGATTGCCGATGGCCTGGTGACGTTGGAAAGAGTGCGGGTAATTGACTATCGCTCTCGGGCCCAGGAGTGATGATGGAGCGACACGCGGTAAAGACCCCGCCTTTACCGTGTGGGTGGTTTAATCCGGCGAGATCTTTAAGGATCTCAAAAACTTTTCGTCCTGAGTGGTCAACTCCAGACGTACGACTGGGAGTTGCTTGGCGCTGCTGACGGCTTCCTCCCGCTTATTGAATCCGATGGTGGCTTCAATAATCAGAAACACTTCGTAACCTTCTTCCCGGATGCTCTGGATGGCCGCATTGATCTGGGGGGACTCGGTCAGCGCATCATTGATAGCGGCTTCCAGCTTCTTCTTATGGTCCTTTAAATCCTCATCCATAATTGATAAAAAACCTCTTGTTCTGCTAATATCCGACTCATTGCGGGCCAAAAGGTTGCAGCATTTACGGGCTTCAGCGACCGTTTGGATCATGATATCAAACTCCGACTCGATGTAAAACGGAAATGAAGGAGCCGTCAATCCCCAAGATCACCTACCGTCCGGAAGACACCAGCTTTCTGGATTACACTCGTGACCTGGGTGACCCGGGGGAGTTTCCTTTCGCCCGCGGCATTCATCCGCAGATGTATCGCGAGCGGCTCTGGACCATGCGCCAGTACGCTGGTTACGCCGGTGCCGAAGAGTCGAACCGTCGTTACCGCTATCTGCTTTCCCAGGGGACCACCGGCCTTTCGGTGGCTTTTGACCTGCCCACTCAGATCGGCCTGGACTCTGACGACCCGCTGGCGGGGGGCGAGGTCGGTCGGGTCGGCGTGGCAATCGACAGCCTTCAGGATATGGAGCGCCTGCTGGAGACAATACCCCTGGACGAGGTCTCCACCTCAATGACCATCAATGCCACAGCCTCCATCCTGCTGGCCCTCTATCTGGCTGTGGCCAAGAAGCGCGGGATCGGCTGGGCCCGGCTGCGGGGGACAGTTCAGAACGACATTTTGAAGGAGTACATCGCTCGCGGCACTTACATCTATCCCCCGGAAGCTTCATTGAGAATAATTACCGACGTGTTCGCCTTTTGCTCTAAAGAGGTTCCGCTGTGGAACATGATTTCGATCAGCGGCTATCACATCCGCGAAGCTGGTTCGACCGCGGCGCAGGAGATCGCATTTACTCTGGGCAACGCCGCGACCTATGTAGAAGCCGCGCTGGCAGCTGGGCTGAAAATCGATGAATTCGCTCCGCGCCTGTCGTTCTTTTTCAGCACTCACAACAATCTCTTTGAGGAAATCGCCAAATTCAGGGCGGCCCGCCGGCTCTGGGCCCGGCTGATGCATGAAAAGGGGGCCCGTGATCAGAAGTCTCTGATGCTGCGCGTCCACGCGCAAACGGCGGGAAGCACATTAACAGCCCAGCAGCCGGAGAACAATGTCGTTCGCGTGGCCTTCCAGGCCCTGGCCAGTGTCCTGGGAGGCGTGCAGTCGCTGCATACCAACTCCCGCGATGAAGCCCTGGCCCTGCCTACTGAAGCATCCGTACGTTTGGCGCTGCGCACCCAGCAGATCCTGGCCTGCGAAAGCGGTGTGGATGCTGTGGTCGATCCTCTCGGCGGAAGCTGGTATATCGAGAAGCTGACTGCCGATCTCGAGGGCGCCGCCAGAGATTACCTGGATCAAATCCGCTCCCGCGGAGGGATGCTGCGCGCCATCGAAACGGGGTACGTGCATGCAGCGATCCAGCAGTCCGCCTATGAGCAGCAGCGGCGGGTCGAATCGGGGGAACAGGTGGTTGTCGGCGTCAATCGTTTTCAGGAAGAGGACAAAGCTCGAATCGAAATCCTGCGCATCGCTCCTGAGGTGGAAAGAAGGCAGGTGGAGCGTCTTAAGCTCCTGCGGGACACGCGCCGATCAGAGGATGTAGAAAGGGCTCTGGCGCAATTGCGGCGAGCCGCCGCCGGAACAGAAAACCTGATGCCGCCCATTATTGCCGCTGTGGAATCCCATGCGACCGTCGGGGAGATCGCCGGCTCTCTGCGGGAAGTCTTCGGTGAGCATCAGGAAACGGTCGTGATTTAATGAAGCTGCTCGAGGTCATTAACCTGCGCACCGTCTTTCGGCGCCAGATGAACGAGACCCCCGCCGTGGATGGAGTAACGCTCTCTATCGGTAAGGGAGAAACGCTTGGGCTGGTGGGGGAGTCCGGTTGCGGCAAGTCGATCACCGCTTTGTCGATCCTGCGCCTTGTGCCAGCGCCCGGCGAGATTGTCCAGGGGGAGATCCTGTTGGAAGGGCAAGATCTCCTGAAGCTGCCCATCAAAGCGATGCGCCGCATCCGGGGACGCAGGATCGCCATGGTATTTCAAGAGCCGGCCAGCGCCCTCAATCCCGTTCTCAAGATAGGCACCCAGGTGACTGAAGGGATGCGGGCCCATTTGGACCTGCGGGCCAGAGAAGCGTGGCGGCGCGGTATCGAGCTCCTGATCGATGTCGAGATCTCCCGGCCTGAAGAATGCATGAACGCTTATCCGCACCAGCTTTCCGGAGGTATGCGCCAGAGGGTCTTAATTGCCATGGCGCTGGCCTGCGAACCGGATCTGCTCATCGCCGATGAGCCCACGACCGCTCTGGATGTCACCATCCAGTCTCAGATCCTGGGCCTGCTGACGCGCATGCGCCGGCAGCGCCAGCTGGCAATGCTTTTCATCTCGCATGACTTGGGAGTTATTGCCGAGGTGGCCGATCAGGTGGCGATCATGTCCGCCGGACAGCTCGTCGAGTATGGCCCTGCCGATGATATCTATTACCGCGCCGCCCACCCGTACACTCAGCAACTGCTGAGACTTTCCAAGCAGGGGGCCAAATGCCGATCCTGAAAGTACAGGATCTTCGCAAGTCCTTTCCTGTAAGCTCATGGAACAGGCGGTTCATTAAAGATGAGGTCTCCGCTTCCACCAGCGAGGGCCGCACCATCGCGGTCGATGGAGTATCGTTCTCCATTTATGAGGGCGAGACGCTTGGGCTGGTGGGGGAGTCCGGCTGCGGCAAAAGCACGCTGGCCCGCTGCATTCTGAGGCTCATTGAACCCACTGCCGGAAGGATTGAGTTCTTCGGAGAAGATCTGCTGGCGCTTTCGGGCCGGAGACTTCGCCGGGCCCGAAGAAGGATGGGCGCCGTTTTTCAAGATCCATTCTCCTCTTTGAACCCCAGGATGAAGGTCTCAGGAACCATCGAGGAGCCTCTGATTATTCATGCCCTCGGCAATCGTAGGCGTCGGCGGGATCGTGTCTTCGAATTGCTGACTCTGGTGGGACTTCAAGAGACAGACGCCGACCGGCTGCCAAGCGAATTCTCGGGAGGCCAGCGCCAGCGCATCGCCATAGCGCGAGCATTGGCCAACGCCCCTGAATTGTTCATCGCGGATGAGCCGGTCTCGGCCCTTGACCTGTCCATCCAGAATCAGATTATCTCGCTACTGAAGAAGCTCAAAGACGAGCTGGGAATGTCTATGTTCCTGGTCTCGCACAGCCTTCCAGTTGTACGTCAACTTTGTGATCGTGTCGCCGTTATGCGCCAGGGACGGATTCTCGAGCTGGCCGAGACCGAAGTCCTGTTCAGCACCCCGGCGCATCCTTATACCCGGCAACTGCTGGACGCCGTACCCGAACCGGACCCTCGGCTCCAGCGGCAAAAGGCGAGAGCGCGCCAAGGCCTCAACTGAACCAAAGCTTCAAGGCTGTAGTGCTGTTGATCCACTCCTTATCCTTAGACGATAGAAAGGGAAGACTGTCGATCAGCCGAGCCGCGGCGCTATAGCCGCCGTGGCTCATCACTTCGGGATAATCAGACCCCCAGGTTAATCGGTGGGCGCCGAAGCGGCGGTAGATCTTCCTGATCACCGGCCACAGGTCAGAGTAGGGAAAGGAAAGCTCGGAAATGCGGAATAGCCCGGAAATGCGAACGTGGACCTGCGGGTAGCGGGCGTATTCCAGCAGAATGGGCAGGAACTGTGCGCCGTCAGTCTCGGGACCGCGCCCTAGATGGTCAATCACCAGGCGCGCCCGGGGGAATCCGGTGACCACGTCGGAGAGCTGGTTATACTCATCGGAGCGGAAAAGCAGGTCCACGGGAAGATTCAGTTGTGCTGCGGCATCCCAGAAAGGGTCGGCTTCGCGGGCGTTGATCCAGCGATGAGGAGCGGCTGGATGCGGGCGAATCCCGCTGAGTTTGCCTTCTGCGGACAGGTGCTGCAAGACATGAAGCTCGGACACATTCAGCGGATCGAAAGGCAGGACAGCGGCCAGGAAGTCCGATGATTGCGCGCTCTCGAGCAGATACTGCCGCGAGTCGGACGTCAGAACAGCCCGCTGCACACCGGCCCTTTTCATTTCAACTTCCAGTTGGGTAAGGGAGGCCGCCTCAGGGTCAATCCAAGCGCGACTGTCGATGAGCATGGGCTGTCACTATAGCAAAAATCGACTACCCACCCTCAGGAGTCTGATGGGCGCCGGGGCCTCTCCTTTACAGTCGCGGCTCGGTTGAGTGGCGCCGGCGACTGAACTAACCGGATAATCGTTTAGCAAGAAAGCCTTTTCGCGTACTCTATTAGGATGACAAATAGATGCGCCTGGGTGAGCGATGATCCTCTCTATATTGCCTATCACGATGGGGAGTGGGGTGTTCCCGAATACGATGACGACCGGCTCTTTGAGAAACTGATCCTCGATGGAGCGCAGGCTGGTCTGAGTTGGATCACGATCTTGCGCAAGAGAGAAAACTACAGAAAAGCTTTTGACCGGTTCGACGCCTGCAAGATCGCTCAGTACGGCCAGTACGATTTAAGCCGGCTGCTTTCCGACGCCGGCATCGTCCGCAACCGCCTCAAGATCGCGGCAGCGGTCCAGAATGCCAGGGCCTATATCAAGCTGAAGGAAGAGGGAAGCTTTGCCGATTTCCTGTGGGATTTCGTGGGGGGCCGGCCTATTCAGAACAACTGGGACAGCCTGCAGGCGCTACCCGCCAAAACAAAGGAATCGGAAGCCATGAGTCGCGCCCTAATCCAGCGTGGATTTAAATTCGTCGGTCCCACCATTTGCTACGCCTTCATGCAGGCCGTCGGGATGGTCAATGACCACCTGGCGGACTGCTTTCGCCACCGGCAACTTTCGTGACGCGCTTGTCTAACCGGCCGAGAGGCGGCTCGACGAAGCTGTTTGAAGCTCTGCCATGCGCTCAGTGGGGACGTCCTTTTCAATGCCCCCGTCGCGGATGTAAATCACGCGGTGAGCGTGCTGGGCGACTTCCAGTTCGTGAGTGACCAGGATGAGGGTATTTCCCGCCGCATGCAGTCTTTCGAAGAGAGAGAGAATCTCCGTTCCCGTCTTTGAATCCAGGTTGCCGGTCGGTTCGTCTGCCAGCACGATCGAAGGATGGTTGACCAGAGCCCGGGCGATGGCTACACGCTGGCGCTGGCCTCCGGACAGCTCATTGGGCTTATGCCTGATGCGGTCTCCCAGCTCGACCTGTTCCAGCGTTTCCCGGGCTCGCTCTTTACGTTCCGAGGCGGGCATCCCGGCGTAAATCAGGGGAAGTTCGACGTTTTGAAGAGCGCTTGCTCGTGCCAGCAAGTTAAAGGTTTGAAAAACAAACCCAATTTCCTGATTGCGAATCTGAGCCAGCTCGTCATCGAGCATGTCGCTGACCAGCTTTGAGTTCAGGTAATACTTGCCTTTGCTGGGCGTATCGAGGCAGCCGATCAGATTCATCAGAGTTGATTTGCCCGAGCCCGAGGGCCCCATGATGGCCACATACTCATTCTTGCGGATATCAAAGCTCACACCTCGCAAGGCGTGGATCTGCTCGGATCCCATCACATACGTCTTCCAGAGATCATCTGTACGTATTAAAGCCTCAGACATCAGGTTTTCTCCTTGTCTTCAATCTTGACGTTGTCCCCATCTTTAAGCGTACGCAGCGTCTGATAGCTTCCGGTGACGATCACTGCCCCCTCCTGCAGCCCGGACGTCACTTCGATTTCGGTATCTCCGGTGATGCCCGTCTGGATTGGAACAAACTTGGCTTTCTCCTCGAAGATTACAAACACGCCTTGGGATTCCTTCTTTTGCCCATTCTCGCCCTCCCCTGCTTCACGCATGGTCAAGGCCTGAATCGGAATGGCCAGGACGTCAGTGCGCGTGGCTGTCGTGATGTCGGCAATGCAGCTCAGACCAGGACGCAGGACGGCGGGCGGATTCTTGAGCTGGATCGTGACTTTGAAATCCCTTGCCTCCTGCTGGTTTTGAGCCAGCAGCTCAATCGCCGAGCTTCCTACTTCGGTGATGATACCCTGCAGGGGAGTGTCCGGAAGCGCATCGACCGTCACCTCCGCCGTTTGCCCCAGCGCGACGTGAACGACATCGGTCTCGTCCACTTCGACCTCAGCTTCAATGACCGACAAGTCAGCAATCACCATAAGGGTTGCTGACGGGTTATTAAGTGTTCCCGGGACCGCCCTCTCTCCGACTTCCACATTCAACTGCGTGATGACTCCAGACAGCGGAGAGCGAATGATGGTCTTGGACAGCAGGTCATGCGCGCGCTCGAGAATGGCCCGATGCTGCTCGACCCGGCTCTGGGCTGCCACATACGAGTTTTCTGACTGCCCCAGAGCCACCTCACTCAACGTAAGCTGGGCGTTGGCCTGATCCAGCCGGGCGCCCGTGGTCACAAGGGTCGTTTCCGCATTGAACAGCTCATTACGCGCTGCGTCATAGTCGTCTCTCGAAATCAGATTGTCCTCGAACAGTTGCTGCTTGCGCTCGAAAGAACTCCGGGCAATCTCGAGAGCCTTCTCGGCTCGCTGCAGCTCAGCCTTCATAAGGGCGACATTCGATTGATCCCTCTGAACGGTAGTCTCCTGCAGGAGGATCTGAGCCTTCTGGTTTCTGGCTTCCGCCAAAGCACCATCCAAAAGGGCCTGTTGAGCTCGGGTTTCTGTCTCGCTCTGAGTGGGATCGATTTTCAGGAGCAGTCCCCCCCGTTGGACGGAGTCGCCCTCTTTTATATAAAGGCTAGTAATGACACCCGCGATTTCAGACTGCAGCTCAACATACTCCTTGGGCTTGATCTGGCCGGTCGATGATACCCTGGAGACCAACTCCTGGCGCCGCTGCACCTTTTCGCTTTCAACAGTGACCTGATCTTTTCGGTTGGCGTTAATACTAAATCCGATGATCGCCGCCAGCGTGAGGACCGCTGCCGTAATCACCAGAATTCTTTTCTGAGCAGTCATGAACTAAAATCCTACGAAAAGCAGGGCCGCGATGTTTCTCCAGGCTTAAAATCAGCAGGGGGCACATGGCGCAAACATTATGATCGCTTTCGACGAAGCATTTCAACTATTGATCCGGGAGATTCCGGATTCACGTGTCATCCAGGTGCCGCTGGAGGCCAGCCAGGGCAAGGCGCTGGCAGTGCCGGTTCATGCTGATCTGGATCTGCCGCCCTTCAAAAAATCTCTAATGGATGGATATGCCCTGCGCAGTGCGGATGTCTTATCGCCTCCCGTCGAGCTCAGGATCGTGGATGTGGCGGCGGCGGGCCGGCCTTCACAAGCGCGGCTCTCTCCAGGAGAGGCGATCCGAATCATGACAGGCGCGCCGCTGCCGCAAGGCGCCGACGCAGTCCAGCCGGTGGAAAGGACTGAGTCGGCGGGAGACTCTGTTGTTCGCATACTGGAGACGGTCGAGCCCGGAGACAACATCGCCCCCCAGGGCAGCGAGGTCCGAAAAGGAGACGTTGTATTGGAGCAAGGGCGAAAGGTGGGCGCAGGCGAAATCGGAGTGCTGGCAACGTTTGGCCGGACAAGAGTGGAGGTGTACGAGCCCCCTCGCGCGGGGATTGTGTCTACTGGAGACGAGGTAGTAGAAATCGACCAGGTGCCTGAATTCGGCCAGATACGCAACTCCAACACCTACATGCTGCGGGCTCAATGCCGCGACCTCGGAGTGGAAGCCGAGATTCTGGCCAGGGCGCCCGATGACCCGGAGAAGATCAGAGCCGTGCTGCGCTTGGGACTGAAGAAGGACTTGCTGATCCTGTCCGGCGGCGTGTCCATGGGAGAATACGACTTCATTCCGCGCATTCTGGCCGAAGAAGGGGTGAAAACGATCTTTTACAAGACAGCCATCCGGCCCGGAAAGCCCGTCCTTGCGGGCCGCCGGGAAGCGTGCCTCGTCTTTGGACTGCCAGGCAATCCTGTTTCTTCCTTCGTGACTTTTGAGTTGCTTGTTCGACCGGCTATACGAAAATGGATGGGATTCAGCGGTCATTCACTGGCCAGGGTGCAGGCTGAGCTTATGGAGCCTGTAACCCAGAAGCCGGGACGGCGTTTTTACAAGCCTGCTTGTACTGTGCGGTCCGAAGGCGCTTTGAAAGTGAGACCGATCGAGACAAAGGGCTCGGCCGACCTGGTCGGATTTTCCCGGGCCAACTCCCTGTTGATCATCGAAGCCGACGTCACCAGTGTGGACGCGGGAAGCCGTGTAGACGTCCTGCTTTTAAAGGAGCTGAACGAGTCATGAAACTCACGCACATTGATGAGAAAGGCCGAGCCCGCATGGTGGATATCGGTGGCAAAGAGCTGTCGTCGCGCTCGGCCCTGGCGGAGGGAAGACTCTTCATTTCCCGCTCGACGCGAGAGATCGTCCTTGGGGCGGGGCTGCCCAAGGGAAACCCATTCGAAGTGGCCAGGCTGGCCGGGATTCAGGCAGCCAAACAGACCAGCCACCTGATTCCTTTATGCCACAATTTGAATCTCGACTTTGTCGATGTGGAAATCGAATTGCAGGACGATGCCTTTCTGATCCGCAGCCGCGTCAGTTGCCGCTGGGCCACCGGTGTGGAAATGGAAGCACTGACGGCCGTCTCAGTAGCCGCCCTCACGCTTTACGACATGTGCAAGGCCGCGGATAAGGAGATGACAATAGGGGAAATCAGACTCCTGGAGAAGAAGAAATCCGTCAGCGGATGATCCATTCCTCCGGCATCAGGGCCTGAACGCCGTCGTCCAGCGTTGTCTCCATCAGGGGGAAACTAAAGAGTTCCGAGAGGCTGCGACGGCGGGTCAGCCGCACGACCCGCACCTTGGCCTCATCGGCTAGTCCAGCTTCGCGCCGGGCTATTTTCAGCGCTTCCATGATGCCGCCGATGTCGTCCAGCAGACCATTTCCGTGGGCCTGGGATCCGGTCCACACTCGTCCCTCGGCGAGTGTCCGCACTTCATCCACTGATTTGCGGCGGCCTGCGGCGACTTTCTCCAGGAAGTGATCCTCATAAAAATGGCGCATCTGATCCCTGATCACCTGCGACTCGTCATTGGAATAAGGGCGCACGGCCGAGTGAAGGCCGGCCCGTTTTCCTTTATCGAGCCAGTCCACCGAGACGCCAATATTGCTGAAGAGCCTTTGCAGATTGAATTTCCCGCTGATCACGCCGATTGAGCCGGTCAGGGAGCTCGGCATCCCGAGAATCCTTCTGGCTGAGCTGGCGATATAGTAGCCGCCGCTGGCGGCCACGTCTCCAAAAGAAACAATCACCGGCTTTTTCTCGTCGGTGAGCTTGATCTCCCGCCAGATCAGGTCGGATGCCAGCGCCGAGCCTCCGGGGCTGTTGATCCGCACAATCACTGCTTTAATCCTTTTCTTCTTTCGAGCCGTCCTCAGGAAGTCAATGATAGTTTCGGAGCCCAGGACAGGCCGCCGCGCTCGCCCGCGCCGCGACTCGCCCGTATTAATGATGCCTTCGGCGACCAGATAGGCGATCTGTGGGCGTGCTGGGGTAAAGAGCCGCTTCAGGAATCCTTCCCCGATGCGCAGCTTGTCAGCCGGCAGAGGGCGAATCCCCTGACCGAGGTCCTGCTTAACCAAAGCGTCAATCTCATCCTCATAGCGGATCCCATCAATCAATCCTTTTTCGAGCGCCTGGGCAGCCGTGTACGGCCCCTGGTCGATCCAGGTCTGGACCGTGTCGGCGTCCTGAGAGACCCGGGAAGCAATCCGCGTTTTAAGTCGCTCCTGTAGATCGCTCAAAATGGCGTCGCCCATCCGGCGGCTGGCCTCGGACATCTCCCGCCGCGTAAACATCTCAGCGGCCGATTTGTATTCACCCAGGCTGAACAGTTCGGGCTCCACTCCCAGATAAGCCAGTAAATTCTTGAAAAAAAGCACTTCGGCTCTCAGGCCGAGCAGTTCCAGGCTGGCCGGCGGAGGCAGGACAATCTTCTGAGCGCCGGTGGCCAGGTAATATCGCTTATTGTCGGCCGCATCCAGGTAGATGATCGATCTCTTGCCCGCTTGATGGAAACGATCCAGCTCCCGGTGCACTTCCTCAATTTGGGCCCAGCCGATGGAGAGGTCCTTGACGATCAGCGCCAGCGCCTGGATACGTTTATGCTCACGGGCTGTGGCGATGACCTGGAGCAGGCGGCGAAGTCCGACATATTCCTTGCGGCTGAAAAGACTGAGGCTGGGCGTTTCCTCCGTGACCTGTCCCCGCAGCTTTAGCGTGATATAGAACTGTTTCCGGGCCATTCCAATACATTGTACTGCGATTGGGTATAATGGTCGGCGTGTTAAGCATTTTCCTTCTGCTCGGGCTTTTTTTGTTCCAGGCCCCACCCCAGGAGAGTCCCCAGGAAGAATCCGAGGATCAGGGCTTTAGAATCGGAGTGGCGGTCAATCAGGTGTTCCTGTCCGTCAATGCGCGCTCTGGCCAGGGCGGTTTTGTCCGGGACCTTCCGAAGGAATCCTTTCGGATTTATGAGGACGGCGTTCAACAGGAGATCCTTAATTTCTATAGTGAGTCAGTGCCCGTCCATGTGGTCCTGCTCATCGATATCAGTGGCAGTACGCGCCATTCCCAGGCATCCATCCGCCGGGCATCTCTGCAATTCGCCAAGAGCCTCACACCGGAAGACAGGGTTGCCATCATCACCTTTAATGACGCGCCCCGGCTGATCCAGGATTGGACCGGCGATCTGGGAACAATCGAGATCGCGCTCAAGAGCATCTATGCCAAGGGCGTCACCGTTTTGAACGATGCTCTATACGTCACCTTTGACGACCTGCTGAAGACGGCCGAGGGCAAGAAGGCAGTCATTCTGTTGACCGATGGCGTGGATACCGGAAGCATGATCGACTACGACGAAGCCATGAAGCTGGCCATCGAGTCGGAGGCCATGGTCTATGTGGTTTCCAAGCTGGAAGAATACTGGGGCATGGCCATCGCGGAACGATTTCGCATGCAGGCTCGGGCTCAGATGATCCCCAGGGAACTGAGCGATGAATTTATCATCGACAAAAAGCGCTTTCTGCAGCGCCTGGCCCATCAAACCGGTGGGAAGGTGCTGGATGCCGCCGCCTTCACCAGCCTGACAGACACCTACGCCCAGGTCGCCGAGGAATTAAAGAACCAGTATTACCTTTCTTATATCCCTTCCAACATCATTAAAGATGGACGCTGGCGCAACGTCGAAGTTAGAGTCAATCAGTCCGGCGTGACCGTCAGCACCCGCCCCGGCTATTACGCCCCACTGGAAGGCGAGTCTGATACTCCTTAGCCCAAGCCAGCAGGGTAGCTCACGCTGCCCTAATCGCTCTTTTTTCTCAGAGTCGGGTAAAACTGAGTGAAGACATGGTCGGTTTGCGCTTGGGCGTGATGGCAAGACCAGCAGCTTTCCTTTGGGAAGGCTTGGGCGCTTTTCTTCAATCCTCCACCCGCCTCGTCAAAGCTGTAATAAGTCCAGGCCGTCTCGAAGCGCCGGCTATCCTTTACGGAGGCCTCCAGTCCGATCTGCTCACCCTGGTAGGAACCCTGCAGTCCGGGCTCGTTCTTCTTTTGGGCATTCATGAGTTCCAGAACCAGGAAAGTTCCATCCGGGAATTGGCCGGTCCGCATGAAGCGGCGATGGGCGGAGGGATTGATGTAGACGTTGTGGTAGACATCCGATGACATCTCTTCGCTGCCGCGGGGCGAAGCAGCCTGTTATTCTGATCGAACTGCGGGTTGTCTCCGATGGAGTCGGTCTGTGCCGCCAGGGAGACTCCTACTGCCCAGACCAGAAAAAACGTCAATATTTCTCGAACAGCTTTCATGTAGCTCCTCCAGTCAACGGATATTGTATGCG
This sequence comes from Acidobacteriota bacterium, assembly GCA_050747825.1. GTDB lineage: Bacteria > Acidobacteriota > UBA6911 > RPQK01 > JBOGJG01 > JBOGJG01. Next base: position 19,106 of record JBOGJG010000247.1, read on the forward strand.
CGCCCGGCGGTGACGCCAAAGATTTGCTGCTGCTCGGACTCGGAAAGGCTGGAAGCCAGCCGGTGGGCCGTTTGATGCCAGCGCTGGTAGCCGCAGGCCAGCAGGCAGACCGGCCAGTCCGAGCCGAACAGCAGGCGCTGCGGACCGAAAGCCTCCAGGGCCACCTCAAAATAAGGGGCCAGGTCTTCCTCCTTCCAGGCAGACCAGTCGGCCTCAGTCACCATCCCGGAGAGTTTACAATAGACGTTCTCCCGCCTCGCCAGCTCCTGCATGTGCTCTCGCCAGGGAGAAAGCACTCCTTTTTTAATCAGCGGTTTGGCCACGTGGTCCACTACGAAGACCTGGGCGGGGTGGCGATCCACGAAACGGATTGTCTGAGGGAAGTGGCGCTCGAAGATCAGAATGTCATAGATGAGGCCAAAACGCTTCAAAAGCTCAAGACCGTGGTTAAAGGCCGGACGCAGCATGTAATCGGCATCGGGCTCATCATGCAGGATGTGCCGCACGCCTTTGAGGTGGGGATCCTGGGCAAATGTCTCGAGATCCCTTCCCACCTGCGGGGAGATGAGCGGCACCCAGCCGACGACTCCCTTGATAAAGTCGTGTTCTGCCGCCAGTTCCAGGAGCCAGCGTGTTTCGTCCAGGCTTGGGCGGGCTTGTACCGTGACCACTCCCTCTATATCTGCCGCAGTAATTTCCGGATGCAAGTCCGGCGGGAGGAAGTTCCGGCGAATGACCGACATGCTCTCGCTCATCCACGGATATTCGGCCGGTTCGTAAATCCAGAAGTGCTGATGGGAGTCGATCTTCAAGGCTTGGGCCAGTTCAGGTGCTTGTGCAGGAAATCGAAGGTGCCTTGCGCGTTTATGGTGTGGCCGCCGTTGAAAAATTCGATCTCAATTTTGTCTTCCAACTCGAACTGCGTATAAAGCCAGCGCGCCTTGGCAAACTCGGAGGCCACCCATTGGTCAGGAGCCACAGCGTCATGGTGTCCCCGTTCGACCATGAAGGGCCGGGGGATCATCAGGTAAGCCAACTCGGCGTAGCTGAATTTGCTGCCCAAATCGAAGTAAGGCATTTCCCATTCATCTGTGAACATGAAGCTGTAGCGGTCGTGCGTGGAGGCGACCTTTCGAGTCCAGTCGTTAAAGTCGCCTGAGCAGATGGCAAGGCGGTAGCGCTCCAGCAGCGGCGGAATGCGCACGGCCGTTTCTCCGCCGTAGCTCAGTCCGTAGAAAGCCATGCGCTCGGGATCCACGAAGGGAAGCCTCTCCAGCCAGTTGAGAATCTGCTGGTGCTGGGCCAGAATGAAGGAAAACAGGGATGCTTTGACCAGGTTGGCCTTGCGGTCAAGCAGACGATAACGTTCTTCCACTCTGTAGAGGTTGTGGGGGGCGAAGGTGACGAATCCCCGCTCGGCCAGCCTGCCAGCGAAATTGTGATAGGCGCGGTGGTCTCCTGCGACGACATTCTCGGGAAGACCGTTGCGCCCATGCTGGCAGACGACTACGGGCCGGCGCTCTCCCGGCTGGATATCCTTGGGCACGCACAGAATGCCCCAGGCAATCAGGTCGGGAAAGACCTCCAGGACCACTTCATATCCGCGCCATTTGGGTTCATCGTAAATCAGCCGCGAGCGCGGACGGGATGGCAAAAGCGGGTCCGGCAGCTTGCCCAGCACCTCTTCCCATAGATACTCCTTGTATTGCTTGCCAGCCTGCACCAGGGGGTCGAAAGAGCGAGTGTCGATCCGATAATCGGTGGACCAGGGCGGCCTCTCGAATTCCGGAAAGACTTTGTAAAGGAAGAAGTCGTTTCTAACATGATCAGAGTGGCGCACCAGTCGCTGCACCTGCTCTTCCAGCTCTTTGACCTGTCTTCTCTGCCGGCCGGCCGCGTCGAAAGAGTAGTCCTGGTCCCGGGCCTCCTCACCGAGGGAAGGGATCGTCGCGGTTGCCTCCAGCAATTGCGCGAACTGTTGCAGCGCCTGCTGTGAGCCGGGACCGGTCGGACGGTTGGCTGCCCCATGGATAAGGGATCGCGCCTGGAAGCCGGGGGGTACCAGCTCGTCAATCCGGTTGAATTCACTCGATACCGAGTCAAAGGAAGGAGTCTGAAGCCGGCCTGGAGCGGCGACATTTCGTTGCCCCTCCCTGGCGGGCGGCGGTCCGTCCACCGGTGGTTCTGTGCTGTATTCAACCACCAGGCCACGCGGGGCAATCAGTGAGGCGATTTCGGCGTCGCCAAACTCCTGAAGCAGAGCCCACACGTTTCGGTAAAGGGGCTCTTGCCAGGTTTTCTGGCGGGGCTTGAAATAACCGCTGACCAGGGCGGCCTTGATTCGTGTGTCTACAGCCGCGGAATAAAAGGCGAGCAGTCCGCCTTCACCGTAGCCGGCGATGCCTACTTTGGCTCCAGGCCGGCTCTGCCTAACCCAATCCACGACCGATAAAATCTTCTGAACTTCATAGCCGATGATGTGGCGACCCATCATGAAGCTCTGGCGGTACAGCCACTCGCGGTGAGGCTGATTCGTCATCCAGAACCGCGGATGGCCAGACCAGGTGCTGGCCCGGTCGATCAGCACCGGGACGATCACCTGAAAGCCTGCTCTCGCCAGATGCCGGGCGAATTGAGCTTCTCTGGGGACGCCCCCGGCCAGCCCACTGATCTGCTCCGGGGTTTGATCAGCGTCGGGAACGGCGATCACAGACGCCAGCGGCCGGCCGGCCGGCTCGAGCAGCAGGCCTTCGCCGCTCACGCCGTCCAGCACTGACCAGCGGACCCGGTAAACACGATAGTCCCGGGTCTCAGCCGCCAGGCCGCGGCCGTCGTCGTATCCAAAGCGTTCCATCAGCGGCTGAACTCGTTCATCTGCCACGCCGATGTACTTCGAGAAGCGCTGCCGGTTCGCATCCACCGATTTTTCGTATGCGGCGCGCGATGAAAAGTCTCGTCGCCAGAAACGCTGCCTATCCTGCGGAGACTCTTCTATTTTTCGCTCAATGTAGCGATGAGCGCCGTCCATCAACCTGACCGAGATATCGTCGTTCCAGGTCAGGGGATCAGTCCCAGGAAGTGTTATTATCTGTTGGGCCGGGCCGCTTGCTCCGGTTATAAGGAGCAACGCCAGAAATAAAGCGCGAGTCATGTTTGTGGGATGATAACCCTGAATCGCAGTAAATTCATCTTCTTAATCGCTTTAATTGTGGCAGGACTGCTTGCCGGATACTGGTTCCTGGTTCGCAGTGGGCCGGTCTCACCCGAGCGCCTACTTCCTGTGCAAATGACGAACGAGAAGCTGACCCCCGGACTGGTCGCTACCTACAGCGATTCGAAGCATTCGATCCGCTTAACCTCGCCCAGCCCGGGCTTTTACCTGGCGCCGTCCGAGTCGGTTCATCCGTCACTCTCCGCAGCTTTTACTGCGGAGTGGGAGGGCCTGATTTCCATCCTGGAGGCCGGCAGTTATGTGATCCGAAGCGGCGGCGCGGCTGTGTATCTGCACGGCCAGGAAATTGCCACCGAGCCGGTTCAGCTCAGTGTGGGAAGATATCCGATTCGCATCGAGTACCGGCGCCGTCAGGGCCCTGCTCAATTGCAGCTGGAGTGGAGTACAGAGCATTTTCCGCCCGAGCCGATCCCCAGCTCCGCTTTCTCGCACCCGGCTTCCCAAAGCGTTGATGAGAGTGATGCGCTCGTCGAGCGGGGACGCTACCTGGTGCAGGAGTATGGCTGCGTGAACTGCCACCAGGCGGGGTCGGCCTCTTTAAAAGGCTTCAAGGGGCCCGACCTCAGCGATGTCGGGTCGCGTACGAGTCAGAGCTGGATTTATAACTGGCTGGAGAATCCGAAGGAGTTCCGAAGCGGCGCCGTGATGCCGGCGATGCTGGATGAGGGGGAAAGAGGGGATGTGTCCGCGTATCTGGCATCCCTGAAAAGTGATGCTGGACGCGGTCCGCTCACTGACCCTCGCGGCTCGGATGGGGGGCGTGGCTACTCAAAACCGAACCGCGCCCGTCAGGGAGCGGCCACAGCGGACCTCGCCCAGGGCAAGCAGCTTTACGGATCCATCGGCTGTGCAGCCTGCCACGAGCAAGAAGGACTTTCGCTCAAAGGGATGGGATCGAAGATGCAAGTCCCGCCGCTGGCCCAATACCTGAAAGATCCGGGCAGGATCGACCCCGGCGGACGCATGCCCTCGATGATGCTCAGCGACGAGGAAGCCGTATCGCTGGCCACCTTCCTGGTCGACTCGAGAAATCCGGCCTTTGAGGATGCTCCGGGGGGAGGCGACCCGCATCGGGGCAGAGAGCTGATCCAGTCCCAGGGGTGCTTGAGTTGTCATGATATTCAGGGCGCCGGCTCGCTGTCCAATCAACTCAGGGCGCTGCGGCTTGAGGAACTGTCGCTCTCAGCCGGATGCCTGTCCGAGGCACATATTGAAGGCTTGCCTCGTTATGCCTTGAAAGGAGAGGAGATCCAGGCCATTGAGGCTTTTCTGACGAATTACCGGCGAAGCCCCGATATCAGTGGGGCGCCCGTCTATGAGTTTTATCAACAGGTGGAACAGCTTCGTTGCACGGCTTGCCACCAGCTTGAGTATTTGGGCCCAGCCGGCCAGCTGCCCGAAACGGCCCCGATGTTGACGGGCGCCGGCCGCAAGCTTCGGACCTCCTGGATTCAGCAAGTATTAACCAACCGGCGCCGTGTGCGGCCCTGGCTGGAAATTCGCATGCCCCACTACGGCTCAGATCGAGCGGCCGGGCTGGCGGAAGGCTTTGCCAAGGCGGGCGGCCTCGAGCCCGGTGCGGGCAAAGCAGAACCGGAGATCGCCATGAAGCGGCAGGTGCGGGGAATCAGTTTGCTCGGCAACAGTGCCAGGAAGGGCGGGCTGGCCTGTATTCGGTGCCATGACTGGGGAGAGTACCGGGCACAGGGAGAGTTGGGCCCGCAGTTGCTCAGCACGACCGATCGCTTGCGCTACGATTGGTTTTATCGATTTATGCTGAATCCCGCTCGGATACTTTCGGGAACTTCAATGCCGGACTATTTTTCGCCGGAGGATACCGAGGAGGCGGATGAGGCGATTCCGAGCCTGTGGGCGGCCCTCTCCATGGGCCCCGACATGCCGCTGCCGGACGGGCTGGCATCGACTGAAGAGTTGCTCGCTGCGTCCCGCCCGATTCCTGAGGGCAAACCTCTCGTGCTTCGCGTCTATATGCCGGAGGCCACCCCGGCCTCGATCGCAGTCGGCGCGCCGGGAGGCATTTCCTATTGTTTTGACGCCGGAGAATGCCGGTTGAGTTATGCCTGGCAGGGCGGCTTCATTGATATGGCTGAGCTGCTTCAAGCGAAAGTCGCCCCAGACAAGTCTTCGCCTGAAGCCAAGCTCGTCGGAGAGATTTTCTATCGTTCTGAATCATTCCCGCTGCGTGTGGGCAGCACTGCGAAGATGGCCGAAGTCAACTTTCGCGGCTACCGGATAGTGAACGATTATCCTGAATTCCATTATGAGGTGGACGGCATTCAGGTTCGCGAGCTGATCCTGCCGATAGAGCAAAATATTGGGATCCGCCGCCGCTTTACCATCGAACGGGTTGACCGCCCCTTGTGGCTGTCTCACAGTCAGGAAGAGGGGGCCTCGGTGAGCGCGACTCTCGGCCCATTCGAGGATGGCAGGATCCGCATTCCTGAGGGCGAGCAGGTTCAATTCGAATTGACCATTAGAAGCAGGGGGTCTTTTTGAGAGGACGGCATTGCATTCCGATTCTCGTGTTACTGCTGCTGACGATGCGTGAGCTTCTGCCGCCGCCAGCGGCCGCTCAGGCGCCTGAGGAATATTATCGCGTTGAAACTGTGGCTACTCCCGAGGGGATCGCTCCGGAAGTCAGTGCGATTGCCTTTCGGAATGACGGAAGTCTGATCGCCTGCTTTCGGCGCGGGCAGGTTTATATCCTTGATCCAGCCGCGTCCGAGTGGAAAGAGTTCGCCTCGGGACTGCACACGCCGCTCGGTGTCATGCCGGGCCGGCCCGGCGAGCTCTTCATCGCTCAGGTTCCGGAATTGACCCGGGTCGTGGACACCGATGCAGACGGCCGGGCCGATCTTTACGAGACGATTTCCGACGACTGGGGCCTGACCGGGAATTACCATGAATTTGTGGCAGGACCGCTGCGCGACGCGCAGGGTAATTTCTACATCTCGGTCGGATGTACTTCCGACAACGCCGAGGTGACGCTGCCCGTGCGGGGCGAATTTACAGAACGCGGCCACAGGGCCGCCGAGCAGAGGGAAGGAATCATCAACAAGGTCGATCACTACTCGCCGGTTCCCTATCGAGGATGGATTCTGAAGATCACGCCGGAAGGGAAGATGCTTCCCTTTGCTTCCGGATTTCGCCAGCCCAACGGCATCTGCTTCAATTCCGAGAGCGATCTCTTTTCAGTGGACAATCAGGGGGAGTGGGTCGGGACTTCTCCTTTGCATCACGTCACCCAAGGCCGCTTTTACGGCCACCCGGCCTCTCTGAATTGGCGCCCAGACTTTAAAGGCAAGGACCCGGTCGAAGTTCCGGTCGAGACCGTGGCTGAGTTGCGCACGCCGCCGGCCATCCAGTTTCCGCAAAATGACATGGCCGGCTCGGTCGCCCAGCCGTTGTTCGACACCACGGCCGGTAAGTTCGGCCCTTACAGCGGCCAGTTGTTTGTGGCCGAATGGACTTACCCCCGCATCTTGCGGGTCGATCTGGAAAAAGTCGGTGGAGAGTATCAGGGAGCCTGCTTCATCTTTCTGGAAGGCAATGGCCTGCACACGGGGAATAACCGGTTGGCCTTTGCGCCCGACGGCAGTCTCTACGTGGCTCAGACCTCTCGCATGTGGGGGGCCAGCGAAGGCCTGCAGCGCATCGTCTGGACGGGCAAACCGCCCCTTGACATTCTCAGGATGCGACTGACAGAAACCGGCTTCGAGTTGACGTTCACAAAACCGGTCAATGCCGCAACGGCCAAAGACCCATCCGCCTATTCGATGACGCATTATTACTACCGCTACCATTCCGATTACGGCTCTCCCAAGACCGATGTCACGCCTGTAAAAATTAGCAACGTGGACATCTCCCCAGACGGACGGCGCGTCGTGCTCACTGTCGATCAACTGGTCGCCGGCCGCGTCTACGAGCTTCGCCCCGGCCGCATCGAGTCAGCCCAGGGCGACCGCCTGATCACCCGGATCGCCGCCTACACGCTCAATCGGCTGAAGGATTGACAAGCTGTTCGAGAGATTGCTATCCTTCGGTTTGATTAAAGAGGACCATTTTAGTACTCTTTGAACTGATGGTTTTGGCGGGCCGGTTTTTATGATCCGGATGAGCAAGCAGACCGATTACGGGATCCTCCTTTTGACGCATTTTGCGCGCAATGGAGAGGGCAGCACTTACAGCGCGCGGGGCTTGGCGCTGGAAGCTCATCTTCCCGTTCCGATGGTGAGTAAAATTTTAAAGCTGCTGGCTCGTGAAGGACTCCTGGTCTCACAAAGGGGGGCCAAGGGCGGCTACGCGCTGGCGCGGCGGGCCGAGAAGATCAGTATTGCCGAGATCATCAGCGCCATGGAGGGTCCAATCGCGATGACTGAATGCGTGGACGCTCCGGGCGATTGCCGGCAGGAACCCACTTGCGCGGTCCGTTCCAACTGGCAAAAGATTAATCGCGTAGTGAGCGAGGCGCTGGGGCAAATTTCGCTGTCAGACATGACGACGCCTCTGACGAATCGGCTGGTGGCGCTTTCGTCAGGTTTAAGCATCAGGCCTGAGGCTTGAGGCCTGAGGGAATAGAAACATAGAAACTAAGAAACCAAGAAAGCAAGGAACAACATGGCAACAGATACTCAACGACTCCACGACCTTGCCGAGCAGGAATACAAGTACGGCTTTTATACCAATATTGAAGCCGATGCCATCCCTCCTGGGCTTAATGAAGACGTCATTCGACTGATCTCAGCCAAGAAGAACGAGCCTGAGTTCATGCTGGAGTGGCGTCTGAAGGCTTACCGGCAATGGCTGAAGATGGAAGAGCCTCGATGGGCCTTCGTTAAATATCCACCCATCGACTACGACAACATCGTCTACTACTCGGCGCCCCGCAAGAAAGCCGGCCCGAAGAGCCTGGAAGAAGTCGATCCGGAGCTGATCGAGACCTATAAGAAGCTGGGGATTCCACTGGAAGAGCAGGGGATCTTGGCCGGAGTGGCCGTGGACGCCGTCTTTGACAGCGTTTCGGTGGCCACGACCTTCAAGGAGAAGCTGGCCGAAAAGGGGATTATCTTTTGCTCCTTCAGTGAGGCGGTGCAAAATCACCCCGACCTGGTGCAGAAGTACCTGGGGTCGGTCGTTCCCTACACCGACAACTTTTTTGCCTCGCTGAATTCCGCCGTTTTCAGCGATGGTTCCTTCTGCTACATCCCCAAAGGCGTTCGCTGTCCGATGGAGTTGTCCACCTATTTCCGAATCAACGCGGCCAATACCGGGCAATTTGAGCGCACTCTGATCATCGCTGACGAAGGGAGCTATGTGAGCTACCTGGAGGGCTGCACGGCTCCCATGCGCGACGAAAACCAGTTGCACGCCGCGGTGGTCGAGCTGATTGCGCACGATAACGCGACCATCAAATATTCCACGATCCAGAACTGGTATCCCGGCGACCGGGAAGGCAAGGGCGGCGTTTACAACTTTGTGACCAAGCGCGGCAAGTGCGCCGGGGTGAATTCTAAGATTTCCTGGACCCAGGTGGAGACGGGCTCGGCCATTACCTGGAAATATCCGAGCTGTCTTCTCATCGGAGACAACTCGGTGGGTGAGTTCTACTCGGTGGCCATGACCAAGATGCACCAGCAGGCGGACACGGGCACCAAGATGATCCACATCGGCAAGAACACGCGCAGCAACATCGTGTCCAAGGGGATTTCGGCCGGGTATGGACAGAATACCTATCGGGGACTGGTGAAGATTCAGAAGGGCGCCACCGGGGCGCGCAATTACACGCAGTGCGACTCGATGCTGCTGGGAGACAAGTGCGGAGCCCACACATTCCCTTACATCGAGATCAAAAACAGCACTGCCCGGATGGAACATGAGGCCTCCACTTCCAAAATCGGTGAAGACCAGATCTTCTACTGCCAGCAGCGGGGGCTCTCAGCCGAAGACGCCGTGTCAATGATCGTCAACGGCTTCTGCAAGGAGGTATTCCGGGAGCTGCCGATGGAATTTGCCGTAGAAGCTCAGAAGCTGCTGGCTGTGAATCTGGAGGGAAGCGTCGGATAGTTGGAGAGATGTCAAATGCTGGAAATTAGAAATTTACATGTGAGCGTGGACAATCTGGAGATTCTGCGCGGCATAGACCTGACAATCAATAAAGGTGAAGTTCACTCGATCATGGGTCCTAACGGTTCCGGCAAAAGCACGTTGGCCCAGGTGCTAGCGGGCCGTGAAGCTTTTGAGGTGACCGACGGCCGGGTTCTTTTCAATGGGCAGGACCTGCTGGAGATGGCGCCCGAGGAGCGCGCCCGCGAGGGCGTTTTCATGGCTTTTCAATATCCCGTTGAGATCCCGGGTGTCAGCAACACCTATTTTCTGCGGGCGGCATTGAACGCGATCCGCAAGCACCGGGGTGAGCCCGAAGTGGACGCCATGGACTTTCTGAGCCTGGTCAGAGAGAAGATGAAGCATCTGAAAATCGATGAGACATTAATGAACCGTCCCGTCAATGAAGGATTCTCAGGCGGCGAAAAGAAGCGCAATGAGATCTTTCATCTGTCGGTTCTGGAGCCCGCACTGGCCATCCTGGACGAGACCGACTCCGGGCTGGATATCGACGCCCTGAAAGTAGTGGCCGAGGGAGTCAATACTCTGCGCCATCCTGAGCGGGCTTTACTGGTAGTGACTCACTATCAGCGCCTGCTGAACTATATTGTGCCCGATTACGTGCACGTCCTTTATGACGGCCGCATCGTAAAGTCCGGCGACAAAAGTCTGGCACTGGAGCTGGAAGAGAAAGGATACTCCTGGCTGGACACAGAAATGCAGGCGCCGCAAGCCAGCTAAAGGACTGAGGTCTGAGGTGTGAAGTCCGAGTCGAGGTAATTGAGAGGGTAAGAATGATAGAGGTCGTTCGTAAAGAAGAAGAGAAATTTCTCTCCCATCTGGGGGAACTGCACAACCGTTTGGCGAAGCAGGGGCCACTCTGGCTGCAGGAGATGCGGCGCGCGGCGTACTCGCATTTTGTGAATATCGGATTCCCCAGCACCCGGGATGAAGAGTGGAAATATACGAACGTCAGGCCCATTGCGCGGACCGCGTTTGAGCCGGCTCCCGGGACTCCCAGGCAGGTGAGCCGTCAGGACCTGGATCAGATTCAGTTCGCCCATCTCAAGTGTCCTCGCCTGGTGTTTGTGGATGGATACTTCTCGCAGGAGCTATCCTCTGTCACGGACTTGCCTGAAGGTGTGAAGGCCGGCAGTCTGGCGGAGCTTTTGGAATCGGATCCGGAAGCTGTAGAGCCGCACCTTGGCCGTTACGCCGATTACCAGGAGCATGCCTTCAGCGCTCTCAATGCCGCCTTTATGCAGGACGGCGCTTACGTTCGGATCTCCAGGGGCCAAATTGTGGAAGAGCCCATTCATTTGCTCTTTTTTGCCGATAGTGAAAATGTCGCCCTGTTCCCTCGAGTTCTGGTCCTAGCCGAGGACAACACTCAGGCCAGGATTGTCGAGACGCATCTTGGAAAGAAGGACATCGCTTATCTTTCCAATTCCGTCGCCGAGATCGTGGCGGGCCAAAACGCCGTTCTTGACCACTACAAACTGCAGTTTGAAAGCAAGCGGGCATACCACATAGCTACACAGAGGTCACAGCAGGGGCGGGACAGCCAGTTCAGGACCCAGTTGATCACGCTGGGCGCCCGGTTGGCCAGAAACAATATCAATGGGGTCTTGAATGGCGAAGGCGCCGACTGCTGTCTGAACGGGATGTACCTGGTCAAGGGCGAGCAGCACGTGGACAATCACACCCGGCTGGATCACGCTAAGCCGCACTGCAGCAGCCGCGAGCTGTACAAGGGAATCCTGGACGATAAAGCCACAGGAGTTTTTCACGGGCGAATTGTCGTATATAAAGACGCTCAAAAGACCGACTCAAAGCAGACCAACAACAATCTGCTCCTTTCCGACGAGGCGCTTATCAACACCCAGCCGCAGTTGGAAATTTACGCAGATGACGTGAAATGCACGCACGGCGCCACCATCGGGCAACTGGACGAAAACGCGATCTTTTACCTGCGCTCGCGCGGCATTGGCGAGCGCACAGCCTACAGCCTGCTGATTTATGCTTTCGCCAGCCAGGTAGTCGGCAAGATCCGGGTTGAGGCCCTGCGCAATGAGCTCAATGAATATCTGTTTGACTGGCTCCCCAGGGGCGAGTTGGTCAGGGAGGCTGTCTAGCCATGGCTACTGCCGCCAGAGCGCCTTTGGACGTGCAGGAAATCCGCCGAGATTTTCCAGTCCTGGATCAGACTGTCCATGGCAAACCCCTGATTTATCTCGACAACGCCGCCACCAGTCAAAAGCCCCGGCAGGTTATTGATGCGATCACTCACTTTTACACCCGCGATAACTCGAACATTCACCGGGGCGTGCATCAGCTCAGCCAGCGGGCCACCGACGCTTACGAGGACACGCGCAGAAAAGTGCAGCGGTTCATCAATGCCCGGCACAGCAGGGAAATCATCTTCGTCCGCAGCTCGACCGAGGGCATCAATCTGGTGGCTCACAGCTACGGGAGAAAGTACATCAAAGCGGGCGACGAGATCATCATCACCGCCATGGAGCACCATTCCAACATCGTGCCCTGGCAGATGTTGTGTGAGGAAACGGGGGCCCTTCTGCGAGTGGCCCCCATCAATGATGCCGGAGAACTGCTCCTGGATGAATTGGAAGGCCTCTTCACGTCCCGTACCCGGCTGCTGGCGTTGAATCACGTTTCCAATGCGCTGGGGACGATCAACCCCATCGGCCGGATCGTGGAAATGGCTCACGCTCGAAGCGTGCCGGTTCTGGTGGACGGCGCTCAGGCGGCGCCTCACCTCAAGCTGGACGTCCAGGCCCTGGACTGCGATTTCTACGTCTTTTCCGGACATAAGGTCTATGGCCCTACCGGAGTCGGTATTCTCTATGGAAAGGCGGAACTCCTGGATGCCATGCCTCCTTACCAGGGAGGTGGGGACATGATCAGTTCCGTCACTTTCGAGAAAACGCTTTACAATCTGCTCCCCTACAAGTTCGAAGCGGGAACGCCCAATATCGCCGACGGAGTGGGTCTGGGCGCCGCCATCGACTATATCAATGGAATCGGACTGGAGCGGATAGGCGCCTATGAGCATGATTTGCTGGCTTATGGCACGCAAGCTCTTGCCAGAGTGCCGAACGTGCGCCTGATCGGGAGCGCCCGCGAAAAGGCCGGCGTCCTCTCATTCGTGATGGAGGGAGTGCACCCGCACGATATTGGGACGATACTGGACCAGCAGGGGATCGCCGTCCGCACGGGGCATCACTGCGCCCAACCGCTCATGGAGCGGTTGGGCGTCCCGGCGACGGCTCGCGCGTCGCTGGCTTTTTACAACACACGGGAAGAAATCGATACGCTGATCCAAGCCCTGAATGAAGTAAGCGAGGTCTTTAGCTGATGTCCTATCAGAACGAGCTCTATCAGGAGGTCATCCTTGACCACAATAAAAATCCCAGGAACTTCCGAGCTCTAGTGGCGCCCGCCCAAACCGCGCAGGGGCATAATCCGCTGTGCGGAGACAAAGTTACCGTCTATGTAAAGATGAACGGAGACATTGTGGAAGATATTTCATTTGAGGGCGCCGGCTGTGCCATCTCGACGGCCTCGGCCTCTTTGATGACTGAGAGTTTGAAGGGAAGGAGCCGCCGCGAGATCCAGAATCTCTTTAAGCAATTTCACGGTCTAGTCACGGGCCAGCAGGAATCCGGCGCAAACGGAGCCGAGTTGGGGAAGCTGGCCGTGTTTCATGGGGTCAGTGAGTACCCCATCCGGGTCAAGTGCGCCACCCTGGTCTGGCATACGCTGCAGGCGGCGCTGGAGAACAAACAGGCCCCGGTTTCAACGGAGTAGAGCCGGCGAGCGGGCATTAAGGAAAACCATGGCAGACACCAACCAATCAACCGATATTGACGAACTCCGGAAGAAGATCGTGGAGGCCATCGAGACCTGCTACGATCCGGAAATCCCTGTAAACATTTACGAACTCGGGCTCATCTATCGTCTGGACGTGCAGCCCTCTGGAGACGTCGAAGTCGATATGACGCTTACCTCGCCGGCTTGTCCGGTAGCGGGATCCCTCCCCCCAGAAGTGGAAGCCAAAGTCAGAGAAGTCCCCGGCGTAAAAGACGTCAAGCTGGAACTCGTCTGGGAGCCACCCTGGTCAATGGAGCGAATGTCTGAGGCGGCCAAGCTCCAACTCGGAATCTTCTAATGCGGCCTGTCATCATCGTAACGGTAGTGGTCCTTGCAGCGGGAGGGTACTATCTTTACCATGATCCGCACATCCAGGCGCTCTTTGCGGGGATGCTGGAGGTTCAGTCTCGATGGAATCAAGTCATGCCGGCGCTTGAAGTCCTTATCCTTAATAATAGATAAAAACTCGAACCTTTTCCTGCCTCACTCTCCGCCCAAATACTCCCGCCATGTCTTGCCATAATTTCCTGGCAAAAAGCTAAGCCCAATCCTACTCCCTCTTCTCCGGCCGTAGACCTGACGCTGATTTGGGCCAAAGGCTCAAAAATGCGTTTCAGTTCCTTTGGGGGAATGCCCTGTCCCTGGTCTTTTACCGCAATCAGCACCTTCCTTTGTTCCTGGCTGGCTTCAACCAGAACTGCGGTATGGGGATGAGAAAACTTGATAGCATTGGTGAGAAGATTATTCAGCACCTGTTGCAGGCGGGGACCGTCGGCCAAAATGGAGGGCAAGCCGCCGTTATGTCTGAGCGTCACCGTAATGCTCTTCCTTTCGGCCAGAGGCCGGTTCAAATCCAGGCTCGCATGAATGATCGGAAGTAGATCAGTATCGGCTATATCCAGGGAGAACTCGCCGCTTTCGATGCGGTGAAAGTCCAGCAGGTCGCTCACCATGCGAAGGAGAAAGCGGCTCGACGAGTGGATTTGAGCAAGAGCGCGCAGCTGCTCTTCCTGCAAAACCTGGGCCGCGCTTTCCAGCAGCAGACGGCTGTGAACTGCAATGATGCCCAGCGGATTGCGCAGATCGTGCGCGGCCTTAGCCATAAACTCGTTCTTCTTCTTACTAACCTTCTCGAGTTCGATTAGCTGCCTAGTCAGAGCCTGCAATTCGCGAGTGAGCTCCTCCTTCATGCTTGGCTGTGCATCATAAGGGAAATAGCCACTGCTTGACAACCACAAGTCGAGCGCGGTATAAATTTTTGGTTAAATCTCAGTGACGAAGGAACTTGAGTCTCAGAGTGCATCGAAACAAGAGGCGATTCGCTTTTTATCCCCCGTTTCCATTTGAACCAGTGGTTCGGTAGAATTGCTTTGATCAGAGGCATAGCCAGCCCGGGGCTTATCCCCCAAAGACATTTTGGCGATTTGCCCGCAAGAGGGCGTTTTATAGTTCATGAAATATTTAAAAAACAGATAAATAGAGGAGGTTCTATTACATGTCTTTAACTGCCGATAGCAACAAAGTGGAGGGAGCCAAGCAGGCCGCAACGGCTTCCTCCCGACAACCCCGACCCCAGGCTCCCGTTATCGAGGATTCGGGTAATTTGGATTACAAGGAGCTTATGGACGCCTACGACGGGAGTTTTAAAAACATTTCCGAAGGAGAGGTCGTCACGGGGCGAGTGGTGAAAATCACCGAAGCGAACGTTGTTATCGACGTGGGCTATAAATCCGAAGGCGTTATCTCCATCGGCGAATTCATCGGTGAGGACGGAGTCCTCGAGGTGAAGCCCGGCGATAAGGTCGATGTGCTGCTGGAGAGCACCGAAAATCGCGACGGCTATGTCGTGCTCTCGCGCGAGAAGGCCGAACGTATGAAAATCTGGGACGTCATCGAGAAGGCCTACCAGGATCAGTCCATTATTGTTGGCCGTGTGATTGAAAGAATTAAGGGAGGCCTTTCCGTGGATGTGGGAGTTCGTGCTTTTCTGCCCGGCTCCCAGGTGGACCTCCATCCCACCCGCAACCTCGACAGCTTCCGCGGCGAAGAGCTGCGCATGCGCGTGATTAAGGTTAACCGGCGCCGGGGTAACATCGTCCTGTCACGCAAAGCGGTTCTGGAAGAAGAGCATTACAAGCAGAAGGAGGAAACGCTCCGGGATCTCGAAGAAGGCAAGATTGTCAGTGGTGTCATCAAGAACATCACCGACTATGGCGCCTTTGTCGATCTGGGCGGGATCGACGGTCTCCTGCACATTACCGATATGTCCTGGGGACGCGTGAATCACCCCTCTGATCTCTTCGAAGTGGGCCAGGAAATTCAGGTAAAGATCCTGAAGTTCGATCGGCTGGAAGAAAAGGTGTCACTTGGATATAAGCAGCTTACGGGTGATCCGTGGCTGAGCGCCGCCCGGCGCTACACGGTCGGCTCGCGGGTGAACGCCAAAGTGGTCAGTCTGACTGACTATGGCGCCTTCGTTGAGCTCGAAGAGGGCGTTGAAGGTTTGATCCATATCTCAGAAATGACCTGGAACAAGCGGATCAAGCATCCTTCCAAGCTGCTGGAAGTGGGGAGTGATGTGGAAGCCGTTGTGCTGGACCTGGACGCCGAAGGCCGGCGAATTTCACTCGGGATCAAGCAGACCGAGCCCAATCCATGGGACGTGATCGCCGAAAAGTATGCGATCAACTCGGTCGTGACCGGGACGGTCCGCAATCTGACCGACTTCGGCGCTTTCATTGAGGTTGAGGAAGGAGTGGACGGACTCGTCCATATTTCCGATCTGAGCTGGACCAAGAAGATCAATCATCCCTCCGAAGTGCTCAAGAAAGGGCAGAAGGTCAATGCCGTAGTCTTGAATGTTGAGGCTGAGAATCAGCGACTATCCCTGGGCATTAAGCAGCTCGAGCCCGACAAATGGGAGGAGTTTTTCTCGCAGCACCAGATCGGCGACGTTGTCCCCGGAAGGATTGTTCGGCTCACCAGTTTTGGAGCCTTTGTTGAACTGACAGAGGGCGTGGAGGGCCTGTGCCACGTGTCTGAGCTGGATGAAAGGCACATCCAGAACCCGGAAGATCATTTTCAGGTCGGGCAGGAGTTGGATATCAAGATCATCAAGATGAACCTGCTGGAGCGGAAAATCGGCCTTTCAATTCGGGCCCTGAAGGAAGTGGATGACAGGGAAGACGCCTGGTCCTATTCGTCTGAGAAGGCAACGACTTCGATTGGCGATATTGCAGGCGATCAGCTCAAGGAATTGGGGAAGAAAAGAGGAGGCGGTGATGACGAAAGCTGAACTGGTGGACGAAGTCGCCAGGACTTCGGACATGAGCAAGAAGGATGCCGAGACGATCGTTCAGACCGTGCTGGACAGCATCATCGATTCGCTAAAAGCCGGTGAGAAGGTTGAGCTGCGCGGTTTTGGAAGTTTTCGCCTGCGGGAGAGGGCGTCACGCCTGGGGCGTAATCCCAAGACCGGCGAAAAAGTCCATGTCCCGGCCAAGAAAGTGCCCTACTTTAAGCCGGGAAAAGAACTGAAAGAGTTGATCAATCTTTAACGGGTGGCAGGTGGCGGGTGGCAGGTGGCCGGTGGCAGGA
>JBOGJG010000248.1:0-21633 GCA_050747825.1 Acidobacteriota bacterium
GGTCAGTGGTCAGCGGTCAGCGGTCAGCGGTCAGCGGTCAGCGGTCAGCGGTCAGCGGTCAGCGGTCAGCGGTCAGTGGTCAGCGGTCAGCGGTCAGCGGTCAGTGGTCAGCGGTCAGCGGTCAGCGGTCAGCGGTCAGTGGTCAGTGGTCAGCGGTCAGCGGTCAGCGGTCAGTGGTCAGCGGTCAGTGGTCAGTGGTCAGCGGTCAGCGCTCAGTGGTCAGCGGCCAACCGCCAGTCTTCTATTCTCACCCATTGCGATGCTACACTGACCTTGTGAGACCAGTTCAAATTCTGCTTGCAACGGTGGCTTTCCTGGTCCTCGAATCCGGCTTGGCCCAGAACATTGAAGGTGGAGCCCACCTTGGAATCAGCGCCCTGGGCGATCAGGAGTTTGTCGAGGAGACTGCGTTGGAACGGGAAGCCGGTATCTGGGTGCTGCTCTGGCCTGCCACCAATATCGCGCTGGCGGGGGATTGGACTTACGTGCCTCAGGACGATTTCCAGTTTTTTCGAGGTCCTTTTCTGGTCGGAGAACGCGACCGGAACCGCCAGTACTTCGATATGACCCTCCAGTACTATTTCTACAATCGAGAGAGCACAAGATTCTTCGTGCAATTCGGAGGAGGATGGTTGTGGGACAACCGCGAAGTAATCAACCTGCAAGGTGTGCCGGACTTTGAGGAGCACGGACCTGAGACCAGCCTGCACAGTATGTGGACCCTTGGCGCCGGCGCCCGTAAACGGCTTGTCCCCCACCTCCATTGGATTACCGAAGTGAAGCTGCACAATCCGGGCCGCGATCACCGCGACGGTTTTCGGGCCCTGACCGGACTCACGGTTTCCTGGAGATAATGCAGATGGTGCCGGGCCTTTCTGATACTCACAGCAAATGTCCATACAGGTGCTTCAGCCGGCGCAGGCAGCTTCGATTGAAGTCCCCTCTCTCGATTGTTTCGTAAAGCGTGTCTAATTCCGATTGCACTTCCTCCAGCCACATCAGCCGCAGGTGATGCGGTATTCGCCCGCCCCGCAACTGCCGGTCCGATAGCCACTGCATCTTCAGCAAGTCCTGATACTCACCAGAAACCAATTGACGACGGATTTGCGAGAGCAGCAGCGAGAGACGGTTGCGCTGGGTCTGAAATCCGCCCGCCTCCACTGTGAATGGATTCCCTCTTGACATCATCTCTGGCGCCTTCATATACTGCGTTTACCCCGTTGGATCATCACAGTTTTCGTTTTTATATGTAGCTATAACGCTCCGGATTGAATTTCTGCGAGAACGTCCCAGACGCGTGCTGGAAAAAGTCTGGCTGAGGAATCAGGCGATCTTTCGCACTCTGGTCAGGAACATCCTTTTTGACCATTCGATCATTGATGATGTTCTGCAGGAGGCCTTCGTCCGTTTGCTGCGCTCCAGGAAGAATTTGCTGACCGAGCAGGACGCCTACAATTACGCGCGCAAGACCGTGGTCAATACCAGCATCGATTTCTATCGCCATCTAAGCCGGCAAAAGTCCGCCGCCGGCCATTATTCGGCATCGCAGACTGATGAAGACCCCCTGAGCCTGATGATTCAGGAAGAGCAGGACTCGTTTAACAACTCCGTCTTGGAGGAGATCAAAGAGGCTCTGCTCCAGCTTCCCCCAGAGCAGCGGCAGGCCATTGACCTGATCTTCAACCACGACCGCCGGCGCAAGATAAAGGATCTCTGCAAGGAAGCCGGCATTCCCTATACCACAGTGCGCAGTCGCATGCGCGCGGGCATCGACGGAATCAGACAGACGCTGAAAGGTAAGGGCTTGTATGAAGTCTTTGAGAGGTCAATCCAAAATGAGATGTGAAGAAGCTCCCTTGCTTGAATTCCTGAGAGCTGATCTGAGTCCGGAAGAAACCCGGCAAATGGACGCTCATCTGGAGGACTGCCAGGAGTGCCGCGAACGTCTCAGAGTCATGGCGGCACTGGAATCCCTGTACGACGATCGAGCTTCGACCGAGGGGCGGCTGCCTGGCCGTCCTCGGCGATTTCTTCTCCTGGCGGCCGGATTTCTGGTGGCCCTCATGGCGCCCGTGCTCTTCTACTTCTGGCAGGAGGACAGACCGCACAACGAGAACAGCCTGAGCGCCCTGACCACAGACGAAGCGTATCCCTATTTTCCTCTCCAGACCCGGTCGGACGATCCCATTCAATCGGCGAGGACAAAGGGCTTTGAAGCCTACGCTGAAGGCGATTTCTCAGAGGCGGCTGTCTGGCTTTCTCAGGCCAAGGACGCGGAATCGCTCTTTTACCTGGGTGTGTCGCAATATCTTTCAGGCCAGTTTGACGAGTCTCTGACCAGCCTCGGAAAGGCATCCCAGGAAGATCCAGCCTGGCGGGAAGCAAGTCTCTGGTATGAGGTGAACATCTTCTTGAAGCTGGAGCGCCGCCAGGAAGCCGAGCAGGGACTCCGCAAGCTGCTTGAGGCTCCCCAATATCAAATAAGAGCACGAAGGCTTTTAGATGAAATTCAATTCAGGGGTGGATAACTGTCTCCTGCTGCTTGTGGGACTCATCTTCTTCTCTGGCTCCTCCTGGGCTGAAGTCTCTTACGAGCAGTCTCCGATCGAGTTCTACAGCCGCCTCCGCGGAGAATTCAGGCAGGGACGATCGGTAGCCGGCGAAATCCGCCAGGTGATCCGGAGGTGGGGAGATCACTCCTTCGACTCGCTTCTCAGGCAGACGGCCGCCAGACGGTCTGCGGTTCGACTGGAACAAAGGGCCTATCAAGCCTGGGTTGACGGAGACTATCCGAAAGCGCTCAGGTTGTACCAGCGAGCGGCCGCAGATCTCTTGCGGGAACAGGCCTTCAGTGAAGCTGCCTTTTGCCTGTACTATGTCGCTGAAATCTACTCCGAGCAGGAGCATTATTCGGAAGCGCTGCGCTGGAGCCAGAAAGCTCTGGCAGTTGCCGCATCCAGGAATCGGCCTTACCTCGAAGCTCTCCTTTTCGAGAGCCGGGCCTATGCGCTGTGGTATTTGAGTGAACTGCAAGAGAGCGTCCACGGATTCAGCCTGGCTCTGCAGCGCTGGCAGCGCATCGCTTTTGAGCCAGGATCACTGATGTGCTGGAACAATCTGGCTGTTCTTTATGAGGAGCTCAGACTTTGGGAGTCAGCCGATTACTGTTACCGCAAGGCGCTTGAAATTTCATCTGTAGCTGATCATCCGGAGATCCTTTTTTATCTGCATTCCAATTATGCGCTGTTTCTGCATAAGAGAGGCAAAGGAACAGGGGCCGAACAGCATCTGGAAGCAGCCCGTCGGTTGAACTGGGTTTCTCCTTCTGAATTCTTGCTCTTGACCTGGAAACTTTCAAAATCGAGCGGGCGCCTTGATGGGCTGCTGGCGTTTCAGCCCGATCTGCCGTCTCTACAAATCGAGCGAGCGCTCTTGCTCGGCAAAACTCTTGAAGAGAACGGAGATTGGGAAGACGCGCGCCGCTACTACGAAGAAGCTTTGTCGGTGACCCGATCGAGGGCTTTGAAGTATTACCTGCGTAAATCGGTTCTTCGGCTGGGCAGGCTCTTAGAACGAAATCGTCAGTATGAGAAAGCTTCTGAACTCTACTTATCTACTTTAAGCGAAGAAGAATCGCTGCTTTCAGCGGGATTCGCCTTTCCCTATCGGCGATCGATCTCCCCTCTTTTTGATGGCAGGATTCGCTGCCTTATCCGGCTGGGCCGCGCGCCTGAGGCCTGGGGGGAAATCCAACGCCTGATCGCGACCCGCCAGTCTGATATGCGCCTCTATCTGAAAGCCCTTCCCGAACTGGAATTTCGGGGTGATGAACTGGCACAGTTTACTCAGGTGATGCGCCTGGAGGCTCGCCGAAAATGGGGACAGACTACTCGGTTCTCTTCGAGGGGACAGCGTAGTTTGTCCCCATTTTCTGAGAGCACGGCTCATCAAGGTTTTACCGTCATTGAGATGTGGCCGGACGGCGACCGGGTTTACGCCTGGTTGAGCACTACAAAGGGGCGCGTGTTCAGGGAACTGTCTCTCCCCCAGGACCTTGGGACTGCTATCGAGAAACTCGTCGGACCCCTTTATCGAGCCTCTGATTCCCTGCCCCCGCGTCCGGAGCCGCAACAGCTTCAGACTTTGTACCGGTACCTTTTCGCGCCTCTGGAAGGCCTCATTGAGTCAAATTCTATTCTGCTGGTGCCCCACAAAGAGCTGCAAAGCCTTCCCCTGGAATTGCTGCAGACGTTTTCAGGGGACTATCTCGTCAATCATTACAGCTTCAGCTATCTGCCCTCCTGGCATCAAACCACTCGCGCCACTCCAGGTGGGACGGCTAATCCTTTTCTTCTGATGCCTGATATCTCTCCAGCCTTGGCTGAGGCGCGCCGGGAGGAAGTTTTCTTTAGAGGCCTCATTCCCCAGGTCACGGTGCTTAAAGAATTCGACGCCCTGCCTGCGGAAGCGAGGTGGCTTCACGTCTCCACTCACCTGAAGCTTAATCCGCGCTTCTGGATGGCCTCACACTTTGAAAGCAGTGCCCAAGACCGTAACATTCTGCAGCTTTTGAGACGACCCCTGAATTACGGCCTTCTTTCCCTCGGCGCCTGTGATGGAGCAAACGCCTATATGTCCGCCTCGCCGTCCTGGCTGGGGTTTTCTGAATTCTTTCTGCTCAGGGGAGCTCAGTCACTGCTGCTGAGCCGCTGGCAGATGGATGAACTCTCCTCCTGGATTTACCGTGAGTTTTATCGCCTTTCCAGGGCAGGCATTCCCATGGAGGAGGCCCTGGCCTCAGCGAAAAGAGATTTTCTCGGCCGGACCCTGCAGCGCGGCGCCAGCAAAGCTGCCGGCTCTCACCCGTTCTTCTGGGCCGGTATTACCTATGTCGGACCTCCCGGCAGGCGACTCTACGAACCGGGCTCGCTGCCAGGCGCGCCAGCCTATCTGGTCACAGCCATCGTCGCTCTGGTGGCGATTCTCTACTTTCGGGGGCTCGGCCGGAGGAAGATCAGACGGCTGTCGCCTTCCTGCACGGTCCTCCAGACTTCGAGTGAAGAGGGGAGAACGGATTCAAGCTGAGTTTTCTTGAAAACTTCAAGGATGATCAGGCTGCTTTTCTTGAGAAGGGATTCACCCAGCTTGCTGAGAAGTTTGTCGTAGCGCGGATAGGCGTAGGGGGCATCGAGAAAGATGATATCGAGCGGCTTGAGTTCGAGTCTCAGGAGAGTCAGCAGATCCTTTTGATGGATCTCGTAACCTTCCTCTACCCGGCAGATCTGCAGGTTCTTGCGAAGGAGACGAATCGCCTGCCGGCTTTTGTCATTGAAGATGACGTAGCGGGCTCCGCGACTGAGCGCTTCGATGCCTACGGCGCCGGAACCTGCAAAGCCGTCCAGCCAGACCGACCCAGCCACGGAATCCCTCAGGATATTGAAAAGAGTTTCACGCAGGCGATCGCTGGTGGGCCGAATCTCACCCCGTACTGACGCCAAACGGTGTCCCCTGTATCTGCCTGCAATGACTCTCATTAACCCACGCTGTAGAGGCCGTAGCGCCCTCTCCATCGGACTGCTACATCAGCCATCCACTCCTGAGCCTGGCCTCCATCTGATTTCAAATGTCCAACGATCTCATTTTCCGCTTCCAGCCGCGCCGATTCCAGGAGCTTTCGATCCCTGACAATATTTCCGAACAGGAATTCAGGGATGCCGGACTGCCGCGTACCCACAAACTCCCCGGGTCCCCGGATTTCCAGGTCCTTCTCGGCGATCTTGAATCCATTGTTGGTCCTCTCCATGATTGCCAGCCTTTCGTAAGCTTCCGAGGAGAGGTTTCCGTCGGTCATCAGAATACAGAGACTGGAGTGGGCGCCTCTTCCGATTCGGCCGCGGAGCTGATGAAGTTGGGAGAGCCCAAAGCGGTCCGCATGCTCGATGAGCATCAAGGTGGCATTCGGGACGTCGATGCCCACTTCAATTACTGAAGTAGCCACCAGCAGCGCAATCTCTCGGGCTTTAAAGCGGCGCATCAGAGCTTCTTTTTCGGCAGGCTTCAGCCGCCCGTGAATCAGGCCCAGTTCAAAGTCCGGAAAGTCCTGGCGCAGGCGCTCGGCCATCTCCGCAGCCGCGCGCAAATCAACCTTCTTCGATTCCTCCACCAGGGGGTAAACGACGTACGCCTGGCGCCCCTGACTGAGTTCCCGCCTCAGCAGGCTGTAAACCTGCCGGCGCCTGCTTTCATTTCTGATGATGGTGCTGATGGGCTTCCTGCCCGGCGGAAGCTCATCCAGAACCGAAAGGTCGAGGTCTCCGTAAACGGTCAGGGCCAGGCTGCGGGGGATCGGAGTCGCTGTCATCACCAGGGTGTCCGGATGGCTCCCCTTCTCCATCAGGCGGGAGCGCTGCAGGACTCCAAAGCGGTGCTGCTCGTCAATAACAACCAGAGAGAGGTCTTTAAAGTCCACTCCTTTCTGAATCACGGCATGAGTGCCAACCACCAGGTTAACCTCTCCGCTTTGCACCTGAGAGAGAATTTCCTTGCGCTGCTTCCCTTTGACACTTCCAGTCAGAAGCCCGATCCGGTAGCCGGTACGAGCAAGATAGTGGCGAATGTTTTGATAATGCTGCTCGGCCAGTATCTCCGTGGGGGCCATCAGAACGGTCTGGTAGCCGTTTTCAATGACTACGATCATGGCCTGCAGCGCCACAATGGTCTTGCCCGAACCTACATCCCCCTGGAGCAGCCGGTTCATGACCCTGGGGCTGCTCAGGTCGTCCACGATCTCCTTCAGCACTCGTTTCTGGGCCGAAGTCGGGCGGAAGGGCAGGATCGACTTGATCACGTCGCGGATGGCGGGGCTGGTCTGAATGCGCCGCCGCTTAGGAAGAGCCTCGCGCTGGCGCTTTACAATGCAGAGTCCCAGTTGAAACTCAAAGAATTCCTCGAAGATGAAACGCTGATGGGCCGGGGTTCGGTTCTCTTGCAGTTCCTCCAGGCAATGATCTCTTTCCGGCTCCTGCCCAGGGCAATCCGGAAAATGGATGTGCCGGAGCGCGGAGGTTCGCTCCGGAAATCCGTATCGCTCGACGACCGATTGCGGAAGCGGCTCTTCCAGCCTGCTCTGCAGATCGGCTAAAAGCCGGAAGATGATCTGACGCAGGCTCTTGGAGGTCAGGAATCCTATTTTTCGATAGACAGGCACGATCCTCCCCGTATGTACGGTTTGGTCGGCATGGTCATCGATGACTTCATAATCGGGGTTCACCAGCGAAAGATTCCGGGTATATTCGTCCAGGCGCGGCTGGCCGAACAGGATCACCGTCTGGCCTTTCCTGAAGACTTTTTCCAGGTAGGGCTGATTAAAAAATTTTACTTCAAGAGATCCCGTAGGGTCCGAAACCATCAACTGAAAAATCTTCACTCTCTTGAAAGGAGTGGTATAGCCGCCGGTCACCGCCACGGCTCCCTGGATCACCGCCTCCTCCCCTTCTTTTACTTCGGCGATGCTCCTGAAATTGGTGCGATCCTCATAGCGGAAAGGCTTGTATTGGAGCAGGTCCCCGGCTGAGCGGATGCCCGCTCTCTCCAACAGCTCAGCCCTTCTGGGGCCGACGCCTTTGACGTACTGAATGGGCGTGTCGAGCCTAAGCGAACCCATAATCACTCTATATGCTATATTGAACTCGTGACCGTGCCGAGACTCTTCTTGGTTTTCATCCTGCTCCTTTCCACAGCATGCGCCAGGCGAATGGAGCGGCAGATTCAGGCGACCGTAGCCAATTTCGATGGCCTGGCGCTGCCGAGAGAGAGCGTGGAAGTGCAGAGCGTGCAGGTTTTGGGAGATCACGCTGTGGCCGAAGTGGAGGTGAAGACGGCGCTCAAACTGATCAGGAAAGACGGCAACTGGCAGATCGATGAGGTCCGGCTGGGAGATCGCCGCTGGGAAAAGGCGGAGCACATATTGCGCATCTTAAACCAGGAGAGGACGGCGACTACCCAGGAGCACTTGAATCTTTTGGTCGAGGGCATCGAACACTACAGACGCGTTCAGGGGCGCGTGCCTCAGGTGTCGGATTTTGAAGCCCTGGTCAATCACCTGACGCCCTACTATATGGAACCCGTAGTCCGGATCGATGCCTGGTCCAATCCGTTTTCGTATGAACCTCTGGCTCCTGACCAGTACGACCTGAGGTCAGCCGGTCCGGATGGAAAGCTTCAAACACCAGACGACGTGGTTCGCGCGGAAAGATAAAGAGATGGCAAAAAAAACATCCATCGCCCTGGGCGTTTTAAGCTTACTTTTACTTGGCCTGACCCTGGGAGTTTTCTGGAGTCTGCGGGCCAATCAGATTGAGTGGCAGACCGACTACGAGGAAGCTCTGGACCTGGCTCGCGCCAGGGAACAACATCTGATCACTTATCTCTACACGGACTGGTGCACTTACTGCAAGCAGATGGATCGAGAGACATTCAGCCAGGAATCGGTTATAGAGGCTGTGGGAGACCGTTACGTCTGGGTCAAGCTGAACGCCGAAACCAATGAGCAGGGCGTTCTTCTCAATAAGAAATTTGCCGTCACGTCTTATCCGACGCTGTTGATCATGGATTCCGCCGGAGAAGAGATCGACCGGATTGATGGATTTGTGCCTCCCGATAAATTCGCGGAAACTATTGAATACTACATCCAGAATCCCGAGTCTTTTGGCCGGCTTCGGCAGCGCGCGGAGGAAGACAGCCAGTCGGCTGACAGCCAGTCGGCTGAATTGCAGTTCAGGCTGGCAGCCGAATATCTACAGCGCCAGAATTTCACTGACGCTGAAGCAACCCTGTCTCGAATTATTGAATTTGATCCGGAGAACAACCAGGGCTTCACGGATGCCGGCTACTACTATCGCGCCTTTTGCCTGCTCTCGCAGGACAGGCCGGACCATGCGCTGGCTGATCTCCAGATTCTGGAAACTCGTTTCTCGCAGAGCAAGTTAATGGGGGACGCTGCGCTGCTGAAAGGGGAGATTTATTACTCCAGTGGAGACCGGTCAGAGGCCCGCAAAGTGCTGGCGGCCTTTGTCGCCAAATACCCCGGCCATCACTACATTGACGAGGCCAATAAGCTCCTGGCCGAACTGGGCTCCAAACCGCCGCTGGCGGCGAGCCACTGATTAGGTAGGCCGGTGGCGGGTGGCGGGTGGCAGTTTTGCCCTGTCATAAAATCTCGGCCGTTTCAAGCGACTGTGAAGTCGATTAGCTCAATTGACTGCCACCCGCCACCTGCCACCTGCCACCCGCCTACTCCAGCAGATGTCCCATTTTCTCTCTTTTGGTCTTGAGGTAACTCTCGGAAAGAGCCGAGGGTTTGATGACCAGGGGGACCCGTTCGAGGACTTCGATCCCTTCATTTTCCAGGCCCTTGATCTTATGGGGATTGTTTGACATCAGGCGCACTTGGCTGATCCCGAAATATTTCAGAATTTGGGCGCAAAAGGCGTAGGAGCGCTGGTCGGCCTGAAAGCCCAACTGAACGTTGGCTTCAACTGTATCAATCCCCTGATCCTGAAGTTCGTAAGCGTGCAGCTTGTTGAGCAGGCCAATACCGCGGCCCTCCTGCAGTTGATAGAGCAGCATTCCACAGCCGGAAGCACTGATCTTCGCCAGGGCCTCTTCCAGTTGCTCGCCACAGTCGCAGCGCAGCGAGTGAAGCACGTCCCCGGTAAGACACTGGGAATGGATGCGGATCAAGGGCAGACAGCCCTCCTCCAGAGAACCTTTAGTCAGTGCCGCCGCCTCTTCCCCATCGACATCGTTCTCAAAGCCGTAAATTTCAAACTGCCCGAAACGCGTCGGCAGGCTGGCATGGGGCACCCTGTTGCGATTTAAGCAGACTCCCAACATGGGCGCCAGTATAGCAGCTTCCTGTCTTGTGAGGGCGATGATAGACTGGTTCTTTAGTCAAGCATAAGAATATGCCACCGTCTGTGACGGTGGTGATGTGCCCTGGGCTTTGCCCGTACTATGAGAGCTGACCACTGACCCCGGCTCGCGGTAAAGCCATGCTCTGGCGGTGGTCGTTTACTTGCAATGTCTGACTATGCCGGCAGCGGCCCGGTTGAGCGCTCCAGAGAACCGCAACCGAGCCGCGACCGTGAGGGAGCGGGCCCTTGCTCAGAAACCAAAAAGGGAATCAAAAGAACCCATGCAACTCCAGGTCCTGGGAGTCGGAGACGCTTTCACTTCACGCTACTACAACACGAGTTTTCTCCTCCGCTCTCGCCGCCTGTTCCTGATCGATGGGCCGCATGCGCTTTTTCGTCTGCTGCGTGAAAGAAGAATCGAGCGCGAGAGCATCAATGATGTGATCGTCACCCATGTCCACGGAGACCACACTTCCGGGCTTGAGACTTTGATCCTGTGGAAGAAACATGTCGAGAAGCGGCGACTGGTGGTCCACACCTCAAAGGCGGTCTTCCGAGAGCTGCGCGATCGCTTTTTCGTGGCCTTTCAACACGGGTTCACGCCTGATTTTAAGGAGATCGTCAGCTCGAAATTTGAGGATTACGTCCAGTTTTCAGAGCTAAAGACCAGCGGCCGAAACCCTCTGGACGATGATGTTTCGATCGAAGTCCGCCATAACTGGCATCCGACGCCAACTCTGGGTCTTATGATCGTTGGACCCGGCGGTTCTGTTGGAATCAGCGGAGACACCTGCTATCGCCCTTCCCTGCTGCGCGAGCTTTTCGAGAAAGGAGAGCTGGAGCCTGAACGCTACGATAAACTGGCAGGAGACTGGCTGTGGAGCGCCGATGTCATTTATCATGAGGCCGCTCGCCAGGCGCCCACGCCTCACACTCTGGAATCCGACTTGCTGGAACTGCCTGAGGCGGTGCGCAGCAAGATTCGACTGATTCATTATTCTGATAATTTTACCCAAGGCCCCTTGCCGCTGGCGCAGGAAGGTGAGATCATTTCAAAAATTGACTATGCAAGATAATCTACAAAACACGTCGCCCCCACCACCGCCACCATCAGTTCCCCCCAGGCAGTCCCAGAATAGGACCTTGATGCTGGTCCTGAGTTATCTCGGACTCCTGGCTCTGATTCCGCTTTTGGTCGAAAAGGAGGATCCGGAGGTACAGTGGCATGCAAAAAATGGACTTGTGTTCTTCATAAGCTGGATCGCGCTGTCCATCATGCTGAGCATGCTCTCCTACATTCCGGCCCTCGGCCCGCTGTTGGGATGTGTGATCGGCCCGATCCTGTGGCTGGGCATTCTTGCCATCCACATCATTGCCATGGTCAAGGCCATCAATGGTGAGCGCTTGCGCTTGCCTGTGATTTCCGATTTCACTGACCGCTGGCAGTAGGGCAGCGACGCTCAATCAGGCCGGACTTCTCCAGCGCTTGAGCCAGGGGGGGTCCAAGCCGAACAGTTCGAGTGCTCTTCCCAAACTGTGATCGATGAGGTCGCTGATGCTCTGCGGCGAGTGATAAAAGGAGGGCACGGGCGGAGCGATAATGGCTCCCATTTCCGCCAGTTCGGCCATCCGGCGCAGATGACCCAGGTGAAGTGGTGACTCGCGGATGAGCAAAACCAGCGGCCGGCGTTCTTTCAAGGTGACGTCAGCGGCCCGCGTCAGCAGATCTTTGCTGATGGAACCGGCGATACAGGACATGGTGTTGACGGAGCAGGGAGCGACGATCATCCCCAGGGTCGCAAACGAGCCGCTGGAGATGGCCGCGGCGATATCGTCCGGCTGGTAATACACATCAGCCAGGCCTCCGACTTCTTCCAGGCTGTGGTTCGTCTCCAGGGCAATCGTGCGCTGGGCCGAGCGGGTATGGACGAAATGCGTCTCCACTCCGGCCATGCCTTTCAACAACTCCAGCAGGCGAATCCCAAAAATGGGGGCGGATGCGCCCGAAATCCCCACCACCAGTCTTTTCATCCATTATCAGGTTACCCCCCGCGAGTTGTGGCCGCAAGAAATTGTACTTGCATCAAGATAAGATATTACTTATAATTCAGGTTATTCTGATTAATCAGTAAAATATGAAAAGGAGGAACGAAACAATGACGAGCAAGATTGGGTGCTGGAATGTAGACGCTATGGTGAACGTCGATGAGCGAGGGCAAATGGTTCTGCCCAAGGAAATTCGCGAAAGGGCGAAGATCAAGGCCAACGACAAGCTGGCGCTGATGAGCTGTGAAAAAGACGGCGAAATCTGCTGCATCACGCTTATTAAAACCGACGATTTGGTCCTGATGGCTAAAAGCCTGCTTGGACCGGTCATGAAAGATCTGATCGAATAATTGGAGGCACAAGATATGACAACGCAGCAATTGAAACAGAGCCGCGACCGTCAGGAAGCGGCCACGAAGGATCAACAAATTCGAAATGCCGTACGCGACAACTAGGGCAAAATAGCCCGCCAGGGCACTTCCTGCGGCCCTCCGGGGTCCTGCGGCTGCGACGGCGGCGATCTGGCATATACCACCAGCCTCAAAGTCGGCTATGAGGAAAACGAGCTGCAGTCCATCCCCGAGGGCGCGAATCTGGGACTCGGCTGCGGAACCCCGGTTGCTCTGGCCTCTTTAAAGGAAGGGGAAACGGTGTTGGACCTCGGCTCGGGCGGAGGCCTGGATTGCTTCCTGGCGGCTCACAAGGTGGGCGCCGCCGGGCGGGTGGTCGGCGTCGATATGACACCCGAGATGGTGGAGAAAGCGCGCACCAACGTTCAAAAAGGGGGCTTCACCAACGTAGAATTCCGCCAGGGGGAGATCGAAAGTCTTCCGGTCGCCGTTTTCCAGGAATCCTTTCGGGTTCTCAAGTGTGGCCCATGCTATCCCGAAGCAGCGTTATCTCGAGATAATTCAGGCCGCCGGCTTCGCCGGCATCCGGATCGTCCATGAGGCGCCCTATGTTGTTGAAGACGGCCTAATGAAGGTCATCAAGCAACTGGCCGGCTGGGTTTTGAGCGTCAAGGCCCTCGCCCTCAAACCGGCAGCCGGCTAGCCACGGATGACACAGATTAGTCGGCATCAACCCGTGAAATCCGTGGCTCAATATACTCAGGGGCCATCGGCGTTAAAGACGGTCAGCTCGTACTCAAAGGTCTGGGCTATGCCGCCGACCACGACATTCTGGATTTCGACTTGGAAAGTGACATCCTGCTGGGGCGTCTCCAGCAGGATGCCCTGGGGGATCCAGACGATGGTATTGTCGCCGAACCCCTCAGCCAGAG
Organism: Acidobacteriota bacterium; assembly: GCA_050747825.1. Classification (GTDB taxonomy): domain Bacteria; phylum Acidobacteriota; class UBA6911; order RPQK01; family JBOGJG01; genus JBOGJG01. The sequence goes on from JBOGJG010000248.1 coordinate 13,243, forward strand.
GCTCAAGGACGACGGGAACGACCGTATTGCCGTTTTGGGTCATGGTGACGGTGGCATTCGTGAAGTCCGCATCCGGGAACGAAAACGACCAGCGGTCAAAAACAACCTGAGATGGGACAAATCCAGGCGGCGGCCAGGAAGAGCGTTGGGTGGGAGTCGTTCCAAAATTAAACACCCACAGGGCGTCCCAACCGGAGCCGTTCGCATCGAGCACGCCACCGAATCCCATCTCCTCCTGCGGAGGAAACAAAATCCAGCGGCGGTGCCCGACTGCCGTGTTGTTGGTGCCCGAATCCTGGATGTAGTTATCAATCAGGCCGGCGAGCAAGCCGCGGGAATCAAATCCGATGTTGGAACTTGCGGCTGCTTCCGCGCCACCGGGTGTGAAACAGGCGAAGTCCTCCCCTGGAAAGTGGGATAGCTCCTCCTCAGCCGCCATCATCAAAGCAGCCTGCTGAGCCTTGTCATTCAACTCCTCGCCCAGGACCACGGCCGCGGGTACGCCGGCCATGGCTCGAAAGAAGTTCACCCGGCGTAAGATGGCCTCCAGGAAAGCCGCGCTGACTCTTCCCGGCCGGCAGGCGTCTACGTTGCCTGTAAATCCCGGGTCAACATTATTGGATGCCTTGTAGACGGTCTGAAAAAACTCGCGCACGGCTGACCGGTCCTGGGTATCGACTTCCAGACCAGTGGCAGGCACGTCGATGTCAACGGAAGCCGGAGCGGAACCGAGCTGGATATCCTGAAAATCGGGAGGTGTTCCCAGCGCAATGGTGGCCACTCGGATCAGCTCATTAGAGCGAATCTTGAGCTGGGCCACCGGGGTTCCGGAGGGCAGGTTCTGAATAACGGCATTGGGAAAGACCGCCTGCTGCAAGGGCTGGCCGCCCCCCAGATTGAAAGAGCCGTTGCGTTCGGTGCCGTCCTCCAGAACGGCCGTAAAAGTGACCTGAACCGGATTTGCAATCTGGGCCTCCGCCTCCAGGCCCTCCTCCAGCAGGACGGCCACTCCCACGTTAAACGTGCTGGTATTCGAAATCATGGCCCGAAATCCGGTGGACGCCGCATCGGCGGGCTGGATGGCAATCAGATCGACCACGGTACCGCCGGCGTTCTCAAGCCGGTAAAAGAAGGAGACCGTTAGATCATTGATATCCAACCCCTCGCTGGCCTCGATCACCATCACGCCTACCTGAAGGGTGTCGCTGCTGATGGTGAATAGCCGTGATTCTCCTGGAGAAAGCGAAACCTCGTGGCTCCCTACGGGCTCAATCACGGAAGTGCTGTCCGAACCGGCAAAACGAATGTTGGTCATCCCATTGAGGTCCTGTTGCCTCAGCAGTCGAATGGTTCCATTCCATTCGCCTTCCGAGCCCTTGTGTCCGATTCTCACTTCGATCTTGAAAATGTTATTCGCGTCCGCCGGTCCGACGGCAGCTTGAGGGAAGACAACGATCTGCTCCTGGCTGATAATCGCGCCGGGCAGGCCCAGGAAACTGCAAAGGAAAATGAGTCCAACCGCAAAGTGACGTTTCATTAAAAAACCCCCTTCATAAGTTTCGTATCTTAATACGTGCTTCTGATGTTTAACTACTGATTTTTTGGACCTACAGGGTGACACGCACGTAGTTGCGCACAAAACACCGATCAACAGGGGATCTCTTTCCAGGTCTGGCACCAATAGCTCGCTGTGGGCGGCGGCGAAGAGAAGTGGGATAAGGAAGCATCACGAATTTGGTGCCAGACGTCACCCCGAGAGCAGTATTGACGCGGGTTCTGCTCACAATTTCGTGCGTGTCACCCGCCGGCTCGACTGGGCATTGCTAATGTACCATCTTCCGGTAGAAGGGCCAATCTTGGGCTTGCAGCCTGGAGAGACAACAGGCACAATGGCCGCGCGAAATCACTGACCAGTGACGGCACGGCATGGCTACTGCCTCTGGCTGGCGCGCAATCTCACGGGAAGGTAGGGGACTTATTTCGAACCTGAGGGCTAGAATAGTGATGATATTTGCGAGCGGCCCCTCGCTGCTTATGTCAGGAGAACCACGATGCGTTTACTTTCGTTGTTTTTGAGCTTCTTTATTTTCACGGCGGGATCCGCATCCGGCCAAGACAGCGAGCGGCTCGACAAGCTGAAGCAGGAAGCGACCGCCAATGTCGAGGGGATGCAGGACCTCACCCAGCAGATGGTGGACATGATTTTCAGTTTCGGCGAGCTTGGTTTCCAGGAATTTGAGACCTCCCGTTATATTACCGAAATCCTGAGCAAAAACGGGTTCAAAGTGGAAAATGGGATCTCGGGAATTCCTACGGCCTGGGTGGCTACGTGGGGATCCGGCGAACCCGTGATCTCCCTGGGAAGCGATATTGACGGCATTCCGAAGGCTTCGCAAAAACCTGGGGTGGCCTACCACGATCCGCTGATCGAGGGAGCGCCCGGACACGGCGAGGGACACAATTCGGGCCAGGCCGTCAACGTCACAGCAGCCCTGGCGCTCAAAGACATTATGGAGCGTGAAGGAATCGCTGGCACTCTCATGCTCTGGCCCGGTGTGGCGGAAGAGCAACTGGCCACCAAGGCATACTTCGTCCGCGACGGTTACTTCAAAGACGTGAGTGCCGTCATCTTCACCCACGTGGCTAATGAACTGGAGGTGAGCTACGGACCCGCTTCAGGCAGCGGCCTGATTTCGGTCGAGTACACTTTTCATGGAGATTCCGCCCATTCGGCAGGCGCTCCCTGGCGGGGTCGCAGCGCTCTGGACGCGGTAGAATTGATGAACCAGGCCTGGAATTTCCGACGCGAGCACCTGCGCCTTCAACAGCGTTCGCATTATGTGATCACAGAAGGAGGCGATCAGCCCAACGTAGTCCCCTCGCGGGCCAGCGTCTGGTATTTCTTTCGCGAAATCGACTACCCCCACATCAAAGAGATGTTCGAGACCGGAAACACCATTGCCAGGGCGGCCGCAGCTATGACCGGGACCGAAGTCGAGTGGCGCATCCTGGGTTCGGCCTGGCCGCGTCATTTCAATAAAGTCCTGGCCGAGGCGGCCTTCGAAAATATCCGGGCTGTGGGGATGCCCGAATGGAGCGAGGCTGATCAGACTCTAGCCCAAGCTCTGCAGCGTGAGCTGGGCAGTGAGCCGAACGGTCTAAAAGCCGAGCTGGCGGAGAAGCTCGACGATTCTTCCGCGCCCAACTATGGTGGAGGCTCGGATGACATTGGTGATATTTCCTGGGCTGTTCCTACCATCAACCTGCGCTTCCCCTCCAATATCCCGGGTCTCCCCGGACACCACTGGTCGAACGCGGTAGCCATGGCCACTCCAATCGCTCATAAAGGCGCCACGGCAGGAGCCAAGGTCCTGGCAAGGACCGTCCTGGATCTGCTCCTGCAGCCAAAAATCCTGGAGCAGGCCTGGGACTATTTTGAAAATGTCCAGCGCAAGGAGACCGAGTACACTCCTCTGATCGGCGCCCACGACACGCCCGCCATTCACCTCAACCAGGAGATCATGGAAGAGTACCGCCCCCTGATGAAGGAGAAATACTTCGACCCGACGCGCCACAAAACATACCTGGAACAGTTGGGAATCGACTATCCGACCGTCAGAGATCAGTGAATCGGAATCTGAACATTGAACAGCCCGAAGCGCTGCTCGTCTATCTGAGGAAGATCGGGCGGATTGGCGCCGATGAAACACCGGTTATCCGCGTGCTGAAAGGGGGAGTGTCGAATCGGACGGTGCGGCTGGAGCGCGCCGGCGGCGAGACCTGGGTGCTCAAGCAGGCGCTGGAAAAGTTGCGCGTTCCGGTGGACTGGTTCAGTGATCCGGGGCGAATTCATCAAGAGGCACTGGGCATTCGCTGGCTCTCAAAGCTGGCGCCGCCCGGGAGCATCCCAGATCTCGTATTCGAAGATCCCGACCAGCACCTGCTGGCCATGGAAGGAGTTGCGGAACCCCACCAAAACTGGAAGGATCTGCTCCTGAAAGGAGATTTAAATTTAGAGCATGTCAGGCAGTTCGCAATCCTGCTCGCTTCTATCCACCGTAACGCCCGCCAGCGCAGCCTCGAAATCGTTCCGATCTTTGAAAACCGCTCTTATTTCGAGTCCTTGAGACTAGAGCCCTACTACAGCTATACAGCCGCCCGGGTCCCTGCTGCCGGCATCTTCCTCGAAGCTCTGGTGGAAGAGACCCGGGGCCGCCGCGAATCACTGGTACACGGCGATTTCAGCCCCAAGAACGTTTTAGTGAGAGATAATCGCCTCATCCTGCTCGACCACGAGGTGATTCATTTCGGCGACCCTGCCTTTGACCTGGGCTTTTCCCTCACTCACCTGTTGAGCAAGGCTCATCATGTCAGAGACCGGCGAAAGGCCTTCCTGCAAGCGGCGCATTTTTATTGGGATCGCTACCGGGACGAAGCCGGCTTTGAACTCGTGTCGCCTGAATTTGAAGCGCGCGCGGTGCGCCATACTGTGGGATGCCTGCTGGCCCGCGTTTGTGGCCGCTCCAGGCTGGAATACCTGGACGAGGCGGAGAAGGCTGGCCAACGCTCGGCCGTTCTATCCATTATTCCAAACCCACCGCGCAACATCCCGGCTGTGCTGGATGCTTTTGTCGAACAACTGGAGAGCTATGTCCGTCCTTAGTCATGTGAAGGGGCTGGAGATTCTGGACAGCCGGGGACGCCCGACCGTGCAGGCGGTCTGCGAGCTGGAGAGCGGCGCTTCCGGAACGGCCTCCGTTCCGGCGGGCGCCTCCAGGGGGAGCGCCGAGGCCCTCGAACTGCGGGACGGCGATATTCGGCGCTTTCGAGGCTTGGGTTGCCGCAAAGCGGTCGATCTGATCAATCAAGAGCTCGACCAGGCTCTCTCCGGACGAACTTTCCTCTCCCAGGATCAATTCGATCGAACCCTCATCGAGCTGGACGGCACCCACAATAAAAGCCGCCTCGGCTCGAACACTGTCCTGGCCCTCTCCCTGTCCTTCGCCAGAGCTGCCGCGGCCGAAGAAAGCAAAGCTCTTTACCTGTACCTGAGCGCTCTTTGCGGGAGCACGCCCGGAACCCTGCCGCGGCCCGCGATCAACCTTTTCAGCGGAGGCAAGCACGCGGGAGAACAGGTGTCCATCCAGGATGTACTGGTCGTACCCGTTTCCGCCGGAACCATTTCCGAGACCCTCTCGGTGACCTACGAGATCTATCAAACGGCTGCCGAGCTGATCGCCCGCAAATACCAGATGCGCACGCTGAGGGCCGATGAAGGCGGACTGGCGCCGCCGGTCTCGAGTCCGGAGCAAATGATCGAGGACGCATTACAAGCAATCGAAGAGGCAGGTCTGCAGCCGGGAAACGAAGTCGCCATTGCCATCGACGCCGCCTCCAGTCAGTTTTACAGGGGTGGCTGCTACCACTTGGGCGACAGGCGACTCTCAAGCGCCGCTATGGTAGAGCTGCTGCTGGAATGGCTGGATAAATATCCCATCATCAGCATAGAGGATGGTCTCTCTGAAGAGGACTGGGAAAGCTGGGTCAGCCTGCGGGCCCGTGCCGCCGACCGGATCTGGATCGTAGGAGACGATTTGCTTTGCACCCATCCAAGCCGCATCCGGCGCGCTGCAGAGTCAACCGCCTGCAACACCCTGCTTCTTAAGGTAAATCAAATCGGAACGCTCACTGAAGCTGCCGAGGCCCTTAAGCTGGCACGCTCGGCTGGCTGGAACGTGATCGCCAGCGCCCGCAGCGGAGATACCGAGGACAACTGGCTGGCTGACCTGGCCGTTGGTTGGAGCGCGGACCAGATCAAGATAGGCTCGATCACCCAGTCGGAACGCCTGTCAAAATACAACCGACTTTTGGCGCTTGAGGAAGAAACCGGTTTTCCGCTGAAAAAAGACAACAAGTGACGCGGGGGAACTCAGACTCTAAGTTCCCCCGCGTCACTAAATACTTACTTTCAGGAGCCGAAAAGGGGTGACTGTCCTCTTTTTTCCGGTTAAAGTAAGCCCTCGATGACTCCACAAGTTGCTCTCGTCACTGGCGCCTCGCGTGGCATCGGCCGCGGGATCGCTGTAGAACTGGCTCGCACAGGATACAGTGTGGCCATCAACTACGCCGGCAATCAGGAGGCGGCTCTGGCCTGCAAGCATCTCTGTGAGGAGGTTTCGCCGGCGAGATCCGGGGCTGCATTTGAGCTGATTCAGGCGGACATCTCCAGTCCCCCGGATCGGGTGCGGCTGCTGGATTCTGTGGTTCAAAAATATGGCAGGCTGGATCTTCTCGTCAACAATGCCGGCGTCGCCCCAACCGTCCGGGCAGACCTTCTGGAGGCCGGAGAGGAGAGCTTTGACCGCCTGCTGGCCGTTAACCTGAAGGGCCCTTATTTCCTGACTCAGGCGGTCACCAGATTCTGGGTGGACCATCTGGATAAAGACTCCACGCAAGCCAGGCCCAAGATCGTCATTATCTCCTCCATTTCTGCTTATACCGCCAGCGTCAATCGCGGCGATTACTGTATCAGCAAGGCCGGCCTTTCCATGATGACCAAGCTGTTCGCCGCCCGTCTGGCCGAATACGGTATCCATGTTTATGAGATAAGGCCGGGAGTGATTGCCACCGACATGACGGAAGCTGTGAAGGGTAAGTACGACAAGCTGATCAGCGAAGGGCTGACACCCATTCGCCGCTGGGGATCGGCAGAAGACGTTGGCCGCGCTGTGGCTGCTGTCGCCGAAGACCGCTTTCCGTTCTCTACCGGCGAGGTAATCAATGTGGATGGAGGCTTCCACCTGCACATCCTGTAAACGACCACCTCCGCCGGAGGCGACTTTGGCAAGGGCCCGCTCCCTCACGGTCGCGGCTCGGTTGAGCGGCGTCAGAGAACCACAACCGAGCCCCGACCGTGAGGGAGCGGGCCTCTAACGGCCTACGGGTGACTAAAATACTTATGATAAAAACCAATCCAGATCTTTCACCTCTTACGCTCCAACCGGCCATAGAGCGCCTCTTCGAGTTGTCCGCGGCCAAGATCCCCAGCATTGACAGTTCCTGGAATCCTTCGCAGGGGACACCCGTATACACCGTCGAGGGCAAGTATACGTCGCGCGGCTGGACGGAGTGGACGCAGGGATTTCAGTTCGGATCGGCTCTTCTTCAATTCGACGCGAGCGGCGACCCCTGGTTTCTGGAGTATGGCCGCTGCAAGACCGTCGAGTTGATGGCCACTCACATCTCCCATGTGGGAGTCCATGACCACGGGTTTAACAACATCAGCACTTACGGCAATCTTCTGAGACTGATGGGAGAGGGGAAAATCGAGTCTAACCAATCCGAGGCGAACTTTTACCGGCTGGGACTGAAGTGCAGTGGAGCGGTGCAGGCTTCCCGCTGGTCGCGAGTCAAAGATGGGCGCGGCTACATCTACTCGTTTAATGGTCCACATTCGCTGTTCGCAGATACGATCCGTTCCCTCCGTTCGCTGGCCGTCGCGCACCAGCTCGGACACGTCCTGATGGGGGAGATGGATCGTCCCATTTCCCTGCTGCAGCGTCTGGTAGCGCACGCCTCCGTCACGGCCGACTACACCGTTTACTACGGCAAAGGACGCGATCTCTACGACCTGCCGGGACGCGTCGCTCATGAGTCCATTTTCAATATGAATGACGGCAATTACCGCTGTCCGAGCACGCAGCAGGGATACTCACCCTTCACCACCTGGACGCGCGGTCTGGCCTGGATTATGTGTGGCTTTGCCGAGGAACTGGAATTCCTCGAGACTGTTCCCGACCAGGACCTAGAGGCTCTGGGAGGGCGGACTCGAATCGAAGCCTTCATGCGTCGCGCCGCCGAAGCCACCTGCGACTTCTATATTGAGAACACTCCCATGGATGGAATTCCATTCTGGGACACGGGGGCTCCGAATCTGGACAAGCTGGGCCATTATCTGGCCACTCACAGCGATCCTTACAATGATCAGGAACCGGTAGACAGCTCCGCGGCCGCCATTGCCGCTCAGGGCCTGTGGCGGCTGGGCAGATACCTGGAGGCTCACGGCAATGACCTCGCCTCAGCTAAGAAGTATCGCCAGGCAGCGCTGACGATCGCCGCCACCCTCCTGGAGCGCCCCTACCTATCGGAAGATCCCTCCCATCAGGGACTGATCCTCCACTCCGTGTACCATCGGCCCAACGGATGGGATCATATCCCACCCGGCCGCCGCATCCCCTGCGGCGAATCCTCCATGTGGGGCGATTATCATGCCCGCGAGCTGGCTCTTTTGCTCCTGCGCGAAGCTAAGAAGTTGCCTTACCTGACATTTTTTAAGCTCTAGTGCTTCGTAACATAAATAAGTGCGCTATCGCTGGAGGCGCTTTGACCCGT
>JBOGJG010000249.1:0-2551 GCA_050747825.1 Acidobacteriota bacterium
GGAGCGGGCCCTGAAGATTCAAGAAGTGATTTTACGAGCGCTGGCTAAGAAGATTACCTGGATTCAAGCGGCGGAGATCATTGGCATCTCCCCGCGCAGCATGCGGCGTTGGAAGCGCCGCTATGAAGAGCACGGCTATGATGGACTGTTCGACCGGCGCTTGAAGCGTCCCTCTCCCCAGCGAGTGCCCCTGAAGACGGTGCAGACAGTGCTCCAGCTCTATCGGGAGAAGTACTTTGATTTCAATGTAAGCCATTTCGTGGAGAAGCTGCTGAAGGGGGCAACAAGGAGGTAATCGGGAGAGGGAGCGGCCCAGTCCGCCCTCAATCCGATCGCCGGTTTTCATGATCACAATTATGGGCGTGCCTGCCGGTGCACTTTCCAGCTTTTCCCATCGTCCTGGGACGACTCCCGCGCAAAGGCCGCAGGTCGAGGAGAAGAAAAAAACCAATGTCAGAGTTAACTGGTTCCCACGTGGTCTCGATTTCATGAGCCATTCAGAAAGAGAAGATTCGAAACAATCCGAAACTTTCCAAAAGGCCACTTTCGCCAACTACTTCCATAGCCTCGGATTGATGCCCGGCCCAGGAAAGAAATCCACTACCTCGATCTGCGGGATGAATTAGTACATCCTGGTGACCCAGTTTGGAGAACCTGTGGCCGTTCACAGAACGGCGGGACTCAAATTCAAGTGGCCCTTCCAAAGCATTACACGGCTGGACAAACGGTTTAATATTTACAACCCGCGCCCCTCCGAGTACTTGACACGAGACAAGAAAAATCTGCTGATCGAAAACTATGTTCTCTGGAAGGTGGAAGATCCCTTACTCTTCCTTCGCACGGTCGGTGATCCGGCCGGAGCTGAAGTGCGCCTCCATGACATCGTCTGGTCAGCGGTTTCCGCGGCGGTCGGGCAGACGGAGCTCTCCGAACTGGTATCAACCAACCCGAAGGAAGTCAGAATCGACTCTCTGATGAGGAAGATCACAGATCAGTCTGCCCAACTGGCCCTCGAGCGATATGGCGTGGCTATCGCCACCGTTGATATCAAGCGCATCAATCTCCCGGCTCAGAATCGGGAGAGTGTTTTCGCGCGTATGCGCGCCGAGCGAGATCGCATAGCCAGACGGTACCGGGCTGAGGGAGAGGAGGCAGGCCGCAAAATCCGCGCGGAGGCGGATCGGACTGCCGAGGAAATTCTCGCCGAGGCATACAGGAAATCAGAAATCATCCGCGGCCAGGCCGATGCGGAAGCAACACAGATCTATGGCCAGGCCTTTTCTCGGGATCCCAAATTCTACCAACTGCTTCGAACGCTCGAGACCTATCGCCGCGTCCTCGACGATAAGACGACGGCCGTACTCTCGGGCGATTCCGAACTGTTCAAACTCCTGACCCGGGGACGTAACGGAGAACTGCTCCGGTAGGAGTTCCATGCACGACTTCAATAAAAAAGGACCCCACCATCACGATCACTCCCATGAGCATGCCTCCCATTCTCAACAGCATCACCATCCCGCGTCCGGGCGGGGGAGTGTTCAAAGGGTTGTCGCAGGGCTGAAAAGCGCCGTGAGAGGAGCGGCGGGCCGGCTGCGGAAGAACTGGGAGTGGAGCGCAGTTGTTGTGGGTTGCCTGTACATTCTGAGCGGGATTTACTTCGTCCCGGCAGATCAGCAGGCGGTGCGCCTCCAATTCGGACGGCTGCTGCCCGGAGTCATTCAACCCGGGCTTCACTACTGCTGGCCTTACCCCTTCGAGCAGGTGATTCGGCTCAAGATGAATGAAGCCCGGCGGCTCTCCATCGGCGCCGACGATTTTTCGCGCACACTGGCAGTATCCCAACAGGTACAAGAGTATCTATTGAGTGTGGAGATCAGAATTTGGTGCGCATTCAGGCCTGGATGCAAATACTACATCGAGCATCCGGCTGATTACCTTTTTCAGACCCGGGATCTCCCACAGGTCTTAGAAGCAGTCTTCCTGCGAAGTATGACACGGGCAGTCGCCGGGCGGAAAGTCGATGACATTCTGACCACGGGTCGAATCGTCCTTCAATCCGAAGTGCTCGGTGCCGTCCAGCAGGAATGCAAGCGGCTCGGCCTGGGAGTTGCGCTGACGACGGTAGCCCTGGAGGGGGCCGTTCCGCCGGAGGAGGTGCGCTCCGCGTTTCTCGAAGTTGCCAACGCGCGGGAAGACCGCAACCGAATCGTTCAGGAGGCCGAGGGGTATACGAACGAGCTTGTTCCTCTCGTGCGCGGGCAGGTGCAGGAAATGATCGAAAGAGCAGAGATCTACCGCACTGAACTCATCAATCGCTCCATGGGGGAGGCGTCCGGATTCCTGAAGGTGTGGCAGCAATATCGAGAGCACCCCCAGGTGACGACGGCACGCCTGATCCTCGAAACCGTAGACGAAGTCCTGCCGCGGATCCGAAAAGTCAGCCTGGATGATCAAGGAAACCGGCACGGACTGGACGTGGACATCTTCGAGCTGCAGAAGAAGTAGGCCGGGCCGAATTAGATCAAACAGAGCCGCGACCGTGAGGGAGCGG
>JBOGJG010000250.1:0-15359 GCA_050747825.1 Acidobacteriota bacterium
GCCGCGGCGAATGCGCGTCCCCTGATAGCTGGCGAAGAAGAATGTCTTGTTCTCGACAATCGGGCCGCCGAAAGTGGCCCCGAACTGATTTCGAATATATTTGGGCTTCTCGGCGCCGGCTTTGTTGGCGAAGAAATTATTGGCTCCCAGGACATCGTTGCGGTGAAACTCATAGAGCGAGCCATGAAAGTCGTTGGTCCCCGATTTCGTGGAGACCAAGACCTTGGCCCCCATCCGGTACCCGTGCTCGGCCGAAGTGTTGTTGGTGATGACCTTGAACTCCGAGACGGCATCCACCGGAGGCTTGACCGCCTGGGCTTCGAAGCCCAGCGGCCCTCCGCTGGTCTGGGAGCTGTTGTCGGCTCCGTCCAAGAGGACGTTGTTCTGGGCGCCGTGCATGCCCATGGCAATGAAGCTGCCTTCCTCTCCAGCGCGATGCCCGCGGCCGAGCTGGCGGGCGGGCAGCACGCCGGTGGCCAACTGGGCCAGGGCCAGGTAGTTGCGGCCGTTCAGGGGCATCTCCAAGATGCGCTTCCCTTCGATGACTTCACCCACGTCGGTGGGCTTGGACTGCAGCAGGCTGCCCTCGGAAGTGACCTCTACGATATCGGTGATTTCACCGATCTTCAATTGGAAGTTCACGCGGGAAACCTGTCCCACCTGGAGCCGGATCTGAGTTTCCTGCGTGCTGAAGCCCGGCATAGTCGCTTCGACTTTGTAGCGCCCTTCGCTCAGCAGGGGAACTGAATAAAATCCCACATCATCGGTGACCGCCGTCTTGGCAATTCCTGTGCTCAGGTGGGTCACCCGGACATCTGCGCCGGGAATCACGGACTCGGTCTCGTCCTGGACCACGCCCTGGATTCCGGACTCCTGGGCGAAGAGGGGAGCGGCGGCCAGCAGGAAAATCACGAGTCCTGGTACTATTAACTGCCAAATTTGCGTCTGTCTGAAAGAATTCATTGAGGTTCCTCCTATTTAGGCTTGAAGGCTTGAGGCCTGAGAACTTGATTTTATAACCGGAGTATGGATAACGCCAAGCTTACTTTAGCGAACGAAGAAATGGCATTGCCCTCTTTTGCCCGCCTGGTTGATCAAGTGATGGCACAAACTCCTTGCAAGGAAGCGCGGCGCGTCTTCTGGATCCTGGACAACGGCTCCGCCCACCGGGGTTCCCGCTGCATCCAACGACTGCAGGCCAAATACCCCACAATCGTCCCGGTTCAAAGACCCTGCATGCCAGTTGGCTGAACCAGGGTACTTAGCTCAGCCGATCATCGCAACGATCTACAACAGCAACACTCGCAAAATGGCTGCTCCCCGGGTACCCTCTCTGGGTGGTCGAGGCTCGGATGGGCCTGCGCCAATCGAAACCGAGCCGCGACCGTGAGGAAGCGGCCCCCTGTGGCTGGAACTCAAATTTGCGGTATGGGAGGGGGTCAGATCTTCCGAGGCTTTCCTCAAAAACAAAAATCTCAAGATCTGACCCTTTCCCGCTTCATCTAGAACCCGAATCTCAGCGCGAAGCGGAAGATGCGCTGGTCGATGCCTTCGCGGCCGGTGTTGCGGGTTCCGCGAATCTGTCCGAAAGTTCCGCTGGTGACGCTTTGCTGGGGGTTACTGAAGTGGGGCGTGTTGGTGAAGTTGAAGGCCTCAGCCCGGAACTGCATCTCCACATCTTCGGTCAACTGGAACTTGCGAAAGAGGCCGACGTCCAGGTTGAACTGCTTTGGTCCCAGAAAGCTGTTGAAGGCCACGTTCCCAAAGCGATTTTCACCGTCCTCCACTCGCCGAAAGGAGTCCGGATCGAACCACAATTGATCCGGTCCGATGTTTCCCAGAACCCTCAGCGGGGCCACCTGATCGCCTCGTTGATCATTGCCGGGCATGTTCAGCGAGCCGCCCGTGATCGAGAAAGGCGTTCCCGATTGGGCATACATCGCCGTGTTGAGCTGCCAGCCACCCAGGATCTTGGCGCCGACCCCGTTCGAGGCCCACGGTTTGCCGGCCCCGAAAGGCAGTTCGACGATGGTGGCCAGGTTGAAGCGGTGCGGGATGTGGATATTGGAGAGACCCCGGTTCAGGTGATAGAACTCCGGAGCCTTGATCCTGGGTGCGCCGTCACTGCTGCCCAAGCCGGCGATTCCGAGCGTCTTGGACCAGGTGTAGTTGGCATTGACCTGAATGCCGTTGGAGAAGCGCCGGTTCAACTGGGCCTGCAGCGCGTCATACTGGGAGTGTCCGATCGGGGTGAAGATTCGGGTGCTCGTGGTCCGGCCGTAAGGCTCGAAGTAGGGACGTCCGGAATTTCCGGCTCCGGGGATCTGACCGGCGTTCAGGTCCAGGTAGCCGACCTGGCGCACGGTACGAGTGGCCACATAAGCCACTTCACCGACGAACCCGCCGAAGAGCTGGTGCTGCAAGGTCAGGTTCCAGGACTGGATGTAGCCGCGATCATACTCCGGCCCCACACTGTTGACGGCGATGGTGGACGGAACATCGACCACACCGCTGCTGAAATCGACCGGTTCAATGAGCGGGATCCCGTCCGTGAAATTGCCGACCGGCGTAAAGGAATTCGGTCCTGTCAGGTTCATGGGGAAGAGCATCGGGAAGTTCGTGCGGTGCGGGCGGGCCAAGCTGAAGGGATCATTGGTGATTCCGTAGCCGGCACGGATCACGAAGCTGTCCGTGGCGCGATAAGCCAGACCGACTCGAGGAGCAAAAAGGGTTTTGCTCAGCTGGACACCGCAGTCCTTGGGAATGGAACCGACGCCGCAGACCATCATCTGGTTCGTCTGGAAGTTATAACGCTCCACGCCGCGGTCGGCGCGCGTGGGCATGGGGAAGTACTCCCAGCGGGTTCCAATGGTGAAGGTCAGGTTGGGCCTCACCTGCCAGCGGTCGCGGATGTACATGCTGTAGAGCCTGGCTCGGGTGGTGTACTCCTCGTCCAGCTGAAAGATGCGCCCCAGTCGCTGCGCTTCGCCCAGCACGAAGGAGGCCATGGCATTGGAATCCCTTCGAGCGGGGCCATCGCGCAGACCCGTCACGTCGTTGCGGAAGCGGAAACCGCCCTGAGCCGGATGGTTGGCGCCCGGAAACTCGGGCTGGGTCTGGTTCATGTGCTGGTTCACGACTTCTGCGCCGAAACGGACGTTGTGGCCGCCCGACGTCCAGTTGGCGTTTCCGGCCACCTGGATCTGTGGATCGCGGCGGTAGTAAGGCATGAAGTTGTTGGTGATGCCGATCTGCTCCCAACCGTCGATTTGAATGCGCGGCCAACTCCCTTCAAACTGGCGAGGACCGTTAGTCCCCGGGATGCCCAGGACGTCGAGACCCACTTTCTCATCCAGGCGGGTCATCTCCGAGTTCGTGTCCTTGCGCGTGTAGCCGAAGTTGGCGTCCACGATGAAGGTGGGCGCCAGGACGTAAGTGCCGGCGATGGTGGTGCCGTAAGTGCCGCCGTCCGCGTGCGTGGAGTTGCCGCCGGCCAGGGGCCGCCCGAGCATCTGATCGCCGAAGAAGGTGGGCGCCAGCAGGGTGTAGCGCAGGAGGCTGAAGCGGCCGTACATGTTGAACTTATCGGTGACATGCCAATCGACCTTGCTGTCCAGCACGTTGCGGTCAAATTCAAAAACGCCTGAAGCGAAGAAGTTCTGGCTGATTCCATCAAACATCGGAGCGGGCATCATGTCCAGGATCTTCTTGGAAACCGGATGGATACGCTCGGACGGGATGATGTTTCCCGGAAACAGCGATCGGCCCCGGCCATCCGAATCGCCGGTGAGGGGGTCATAAATCCCGGCACAGGTGCTACCAGTACAAGTGCCTCCCAGACTCTCAGGCAGAAGGGCGCTGAAGTCACCCTCGCGCATGGCCATGGTGGGGATATCCCCGAAAGAGGCAGCATGGCTGCGCTCCGGAGAGCCTTCGAAGCTTGCGAAGAAAAACAGCTTATCCTCTTTGATTGGGCCTCCGATGGTGCCGCCGTACTGGTTTGTAATGTATTTGGAGTTTCGCCGGTCAGGCGGGAAGAAGCGTGGTTTGGCCATTAAGGCATTGTCGGCATGAAACCAAAACGCTGAGCCATGGTAATCATTGGTGCCGCTTTTGATCTGCACGTTGATGGCTGCGCCTCCGGCCAATCCCTGCTCGGCATCGAAGCTGTTGGTCACCACATTGACGGTCTCGATCGCCTCGAGCGAGGGAATATAAACCGTGATATGAGGGAGCCAGATATCGAACTGGCTCGCTCCGTCAATGCGGACATCGTTGGCGCTCTGGCTGGTGCCGTTGACGTTAAAGGTCAGAGCCCGGGACGGATTGGTCGGAATGGAATGGGCATTCGTGGGCGTGCGGAAGCCCGCCAGCGTGCCCAAAAGGCCCTGGTAGTTGCGTCCGATCGGTGTCGGCAAATCTTTGAGCGCCTTCTCGGAGATCTCCGCTCGCACTTCGGCACGGTCCGTCTGAAGCAGGGCGGTTTCTGACGTGACCGTCAGGGTTTCTGCAAGATCCCCCACCTCCAAGACGATATTGACGCGGCTAACCGTATTGACCGTCACTCGGATGTTCGAATTCGCGTACTCCTTAAAACCGGGCATGGCCACCTTGACGGTCCAGGTGCCGGCCCGGACGGTGGGAAAATCATAACCACCAAGATCGTTGGTGATGGCCCTACGGACTTGCCCGCCAGTGTTATGCGTGGCGGTCACATCAGCGCCCGGAATCGTCGCCCCGGTCTGATCGGTGACATTCCCCACGATGGAGCCGTACAGAGTCTGGGCCTGTGCCTCAGGCGCCGTGCTTAACGCCAGCATCAGAACCAAACCGAGGCCAATGGAGACAGGGACCCAAGCATTTCTGTGATTGCGTTTGCTCATTCACCCTCCTTTTTCTTGTGTGTTATCGATCACTTGAAACGAAGACGCCAGCTTTGTTCTTGCAATTAAGTGACCATAAAAATTGGATTACATCTAAACTATTGACTTATTGGCATTTAAATACCTAACTAATTGGATTTAAAGCTTCCCATGGATTCAGTACTTTGGATGACAGCTCCAAACGTTTGGCTTTAAATGGCTTTTTGTTTCAACTAATTAGCCCAATAATACAAAACTTTGAAACAACACTTAGGTAAATTGGACTCGGCCCCGTAAATTGGACTCGGCCCCAATGGAGGGAGAAAGGGGGCCGCTCCCTCACATTCTCGGCGCTGTTGTCGTGTGTCCTACGAGCCGAGCCGCGACCGTGAGGAAGCGTGAGGAAGCGGCCCCTGTGGCTGGAACTCAAATTTGCGTGTAAGATGCGCCAGTGATGGTTAGAGAGCATTTCCTTTTGCGAGTCACCGCAGTATCCATTTGCCTGCTGGCAGCTTTGACCGCCGTCCAGGCCTCGGAGCTGCCCGAGTTGCCGCAAATTAACACCACCGGCTTCGCTCCTGCCCTGAAAGAACAGTTTCATAAGGCCTACGCTGAATTCCAGGAGAATACGGGAGATGCCGAAGCCAGCGGCAAACTGGGGATGATCCTGCACGCCTACGAACAACTCGAGTGGGCCGCATTATGCTACGGGCGGGCCCATCTTCTGGCTCCGGATGTGTTTGAGTGGAAGCACTACCTGGGAGTGGTCCAGTCCCTGCTGGGGCGTCATGAAGATGCGGCAGCCATGCTGAAGGAGGCAGTCTCACAGCGGCCGGACTATCTACCGGCCAAGCTAAAGCTGGCCGACTCCCTCCTGGCCTCTTCAGAGATGGAAACAAGCCGGCAGCTCTATGATGAGGTTCTTCAATCCCAGCCTGATCTGCCGCTGGCTCATTACGGGCTTGGAAGGCTCGAAGCGGCATCAGGTCAGGACGCCGCCGCCGTGAAGCACTACACTCGCGCCTGTGAGATTTTTCCCCAGTTTGGCGCCGCTCATTACGCCCTGGGACTGCTCTATCGCAAGCTGGGAGAGCAGTCCAAAGCTGGCGCGCATTTGCTGCGTTATCAGCAGGACAGGTTCGGCCGCCCACAGTTGGACGATCCGCTGCTTGCGAAAGTTGAGCGGCTAAATCAGGGAGCCCTGTACTACCTTAAAAAGGGCGCCGCTCTGGAGGCAACCGGAAAACTTAAGGAAGCTTTGCTGGAATACGAAAATGCGCTCAAGGCGGATCCCCGTTCTGAGCAGGCCCATTTGAACCTGCTCACGCTCTACGGAAAGCTCGGCCAGGCCGAAAAGACCAGGCGTCACTATGAGACGCTGGTCAAGCTCAACCCCAATCTGGCGGAGAGCCATTATAATTTCGGCGTCTTTCTGGTCTCCCAGGAACAGTTTCAGCAGGCGGCCGACATGTTTCGCAAGGCGCTGGAAATTAACCCGTACCATGCCGAAGCCCATAACAACCTGGCCTTCCTTCTGGAGCAGGAAGGCAGGCTGGAGGAGGCCTTCAAGCACTATCAGGCCGCCATCGAAGATAAACCCAATTATCGCCTGGCCCATTTTCATCTGGGGCGCCTTCTCGTGCATCAAGGCAAATTTGACGAAGCGATTTTTCACTTCGGCCAGATCCTGGAGCCGGCCGATGAGAACACCCCCAGTTATCTGTACGCCCTGGGCGCCGCCTATGCTCGAAAGGGCGATCGCCAAACCGCTATTCCCTACCTCGAGAAGGCTCGCGAGGGAGCTAGCGCTTTGGGACAAAGCGGGCTGGTGGAGGCGATTGAGCGGGATTTGAAGAGAGTGAGAAGTGAAGTGAAGAGTGAATAGTGGGCAAAAGTGACAAGTGACAATTGGAAACTCAGGTGGCGGCTCATATTGGTTGTTTTCGGCCTGTTGCCATCTCCACTCTTCACTATTCACTCTTCACTATTCACTTCGCACTTCACAGAGGTCGCGGCAGAGACCGGCCTGCGGTTTCAGCACGTCACGGGGGCCGACGGTAAGTACTACATGCCGGAGATCATGGGCTCCGGGGTGGCGCTGCTGGATTACGACCGGGATGGGGATCTGGACGTCTATTTGGTGCAAGGGAGCGGCCCTCCCGGTAACCGTCTGTTTCGTAATTTACTCAAGGAGCAGGGAGAGCTGCGCTTCACGGACGTGACGGAGAAGGCGGGTGTGGGGGATGAGGGTTACGGTATGGGAGTGGCCGTTGGGGATTACGACAATGACGGCTACCCGGATTTATACGTCACGAATTTCGGACCCAACCGGCTTTATCATAACAACGGCGACGGTACTTTCAGCGACGTAACCGCCCAGGCGGGAGTGGACGACACGCGCTGGAGCACCAGCGCCGCCTTCCTGGACTACGACCGCGATGGGGACCTGGACCTTTTTCTGACCAACTACGTCGATTTCACAGTCAGAGGAAACAAGACCTGTCATGCACCCACCGGCGAAATCGATTACTGCACCCCGGCCGCTTACAAGGGCACGCCCGACCGTCTGTTTCGGAACGAGGGTAAAGGACGCTTTGTCGACGTAACCACCGAAACAGGTATCGGCACAGCCTTCGGACCGGGACTGGGAGTGATTTGCGCCGACTTCAACGGCGACGGCTGGAGCGATATTTATGTGGCCAATGACGGAGAGGCGAACCTGCTGTGGATGAACCAGGGCGACGGCACTTTCGAAGAAGAAGCCCTGCTCTCGGGAGTCGCTTACAGCGGGGACGGACTGCCCCAGGCGGGGATGGGACTGGCGGCGGCTGATTTTGACGGAGACGGAGACGAAGACATCCTGGTCACCAATCTGACTCGAGAAGGCAGCACCTTGTATCGCAATGATGGGGACGGGCTCTTTTACGACACCACGCGCGAGGCCGGGCTGGCGGATGAAAGCTTCCTGTTCACGGGCTTCGGCGTGCAGTGGTTTGACTATGACAACGACAGCCGTCTGGACCTTTTTGCAGCCAACGGAGCGGTCAGCATCGTCTCTTCGCTGCGAGGCACAGCTTACCCTTACCAGCAGCAAAACCAGCTCTTCCTCAACACGGGCAACGGTAAATTTCAAGAGACGACGGCGACAGCGGGTCCTGCCCTGCAGCTTCTCGAGGTAAGCCGCGGCGCCGCCTTTGGAGATATCGACAACGATGGGGACATCGATATCGTGGTAAACAACAACAGCGGGCCGGCCCGCCTGCTGCGCAATGACCTGAGCTCCAAGTCCGGCTGGCTGAGCGTGCAGTTGGACGGGGTCAGGGATAACCGGGACGGCCTGGGCGCTCGGGTGGCGCTGCGCCTGAAAGGGGGCCGCACCCTGTGGCGCCGCGCCCACCGCGACGGCAGTTATCTCAGCTCAAGCGATGTCCGGGTGCATTTCGGATTGGGGAGTGAAGCTGTTATCGAGGCTGTCGAAGTTTTATGGCCCAGCGGCGCCAGAGAGGTCTGGGAAGAGATCGGGGCGAATCGAGAGGTAAAGCTAAAGCAGGGTTCTGGGAAGGCGCCACGGATGACACGGATTAGCACGGATTGAATCCGTGGCAATCCGTGCCGTCCGTGGCTGGAGACTAGAACCCGATGCGGATTCCGAACTTGAAGATCCGCTGATCGAGACCTTCGCGGCCGGTATTACGGGTTCCGGTGACGGAGGTGTAATTCCTCAAGTCTCTGATTGTCCCATCTGCGTTCAGGAGCATATTCGAGACATTAGTATTGCCGCCTTCTGGGTTGTTGAAATGAGGCGTGTTGGTGAAGTTGAGCGCCTCGGCCCGGAACTGCACGTCCACTCCCTCTGTGATCTGAAATCTGCGGAACAATCCAACATCCATGTTGAACTGCGACGGACCGAGCAGAGAGTTGAAAGCCGATGTTCCGAAGCGTTCCTCAGTGACCGGGGCAAAGGCAAAGGGGTCGAAGTAGGACTGACCCGGTCCGGTGAAACCCAGGATCTCCACTTTCTCCTTCACCCGATCGGCCCGCTGGGCGCTTCCCGGCAAGTTGAGAGGGCCGCTGGAGGTGACGGTAAAGGGCGTCCCGGTATGAGCTCGCATGGTCGCGTTGAACTGCCAACCGCCCAAAATAGCCGCGCCGGCGCCATCAGCGGCCCACCTCTTTCCACGCCCGAAAGGCAACTCGAAAAGAGTGGCCACGTTGAGGCGGTGCGGCGTGTGGAAACTGGTCAGGGCCCGATTCAGATGGTAGTACTCCAGAGCCTGAATGCGCGGAGTGCTGTCGCTGTTGGAGAGACCGGCGATCCCCAGGGACTTCGACCAGGTGTAATTAGTATTGATCTGAAAGCCGTTAGAGAAGCGGCGATTCAATTGAGCCTGCATCGAGTCATAGGAACTGTGGCCGATGGCTGTAAAGAGTGCGGTGCGCGCGGTACGGCCAAACTCTGCGAAGTACGGGCGGCCGGCGTTCCCGGCCCCGATCACCTGCCCGGCGTTCTGATCCAGGAATCCGAGCTGGCGCACCTGGCGCGTCGCCACGTATCCGACTTCTCCTACAAAACCTCCGGGGAGCTGTTTTTGCAAGGTGATATTCCAGGACTGCACGTAGCCTCGCTTCAGCTCGTCTCCCACGCTATTGATCGCTACGTTCGGAGCCACATCCACAATACCGTTCCCCAGATCCGGGACCTCGATCAAGGGGATGCCGGTTGTGAGACTTCCGGCAGGCGTAAAGGAATTGAGCGAATCGACGTTCAACGGGATCAGCATCGGGGGATTGGTCCGGTGCGGCCGGGCCAGGCTGAAGGGATCGTTGGTAATGCCGTAGCCGGCGCGGATCACGAAGGTGTCGGTGGCGCGGTAGGCGATACCCAGACGAGGCGCAAAGAGCGTGTTGCTCAACTTCACGCCGCAGTCCTCGGGTACCTGGCTGACTCCGCACACCAGCATCTTGTTGTTGATGAAGTCATAGCGCTCCACACCCCGGTCAGCCCGCGTCGGCATGGGCAGATACTCCCAGCGCGTCCCCAGGCTGAGGCTCAGCTTGGGCGTGGCCTGCCATCGATCCCGGATGTAGAGGCTGTAGAAGTTCATCCGGGTGTTATACTCGTCATCCACCTGCAGAATACGTCCCATCTGCCGCGGTAACCCGAGCAGGAAACCTCCAAAGTGATTGTAGTCGTTGGCTGAGAGGCCGCCCCTGACGGTGGTCACATTATTGAAGTTCAAGCCGCCCTGAGCCCCTTCAAAGGCGCCGGGAAATTCGGGTTGGGTCTGGTTCATGTGCTGGCTGACCAACTCGACACCAAAGCGCACGTTGTGACGGCCTTTGGTCCAGTTGGCATTGCCCGCATACTGGGTCTGCGGGTCGCGCCGGTAGTAGGGCATGAACGCATTAGTGATGCCGATGGTCTCGAAGCCGCTGATGCGGATACGCGGGATGCTGCCCTCGAATTCTCGCGTTCCATTGGTACCGGGGATGCCGAAAATATCGCTTCCCACGTTTTCGTCCAGCCGGGTCATCTCCGAAGCGGTGTCCTTGCGCGTCCATCCGAAGTTGGCATCCACCACGAAGGTGGGTGTAAAGACGTACGTTCCGGCAATGGTGGTGCCGTAAGTCCCGCCGTCGGCATGGGTTGAGTTTCCTCCGGCCAGTGGCCGTCCCAGCAGTTCCGGGCCAAAGAAGGTGGGAGCCAGCATGTCATAGCGCAAAATGCTCAGCCGGCCGTACATGTTCAACTTGTCGTTAACATGCCAATCGATTTTGCCGTCCAGGACGTTGCGGTTGAACTCAAAGATGCCTTCCGAAAAGAAGTTCTGCGTGATTCCCTTTTCCGGGAACATCGGCTGGGGCAGCATGTCCAGGATCTTGCGCGAAACCGGGTGAATGCGCTCATCCGGGATGATATTGTTCGGAAAAGCAGTGCGGTTGCTGCCGTCCGGATCTCCCGTCAGCGGGTCGTAAACCGGCCGGTCGGAAGCCGACAGGTCGCCGGTCCGCATGGCCATATCGGGAATGTCCCCAAAGGAGCCGGCGTAACTGCGCTCCGGCGATCCCTCATAGCTCAGGAAGAAGAAAAGCTTGTCCTGCTTGATCGGTCCGCCGACGGTGCCGCCGAACTGGTTGTTGATGTACTTGGGATTTTTAAACTCGGGCGGACGGAAATAAGGCCGAGCCTGCAAAGCGTTGTCGCTGTGAAACCAGAAGCCGGAACCATGATAGTCATTGGTGCCGCTCTTGATCTGCACGTTGACGGCGGCACCGCCTGCCAGTCCCTGCTCGGCTTCAAAACTGTTGGATACCACGTTGACCGTTTGGATCGCCTCCAGCGAGGGAATGTAGACGGTGATGTGAGGCAGCCAGATGTCATACTGGCTGGCGCCGTCAATTCGAATGTCATTGAGGCTGCGCGAAGCGCCGTTGACGCCAAACTGCAGCGCCCGTGAAGGATTCGTGGGAAAGGAGTGAGCGTTTTCGGGCGTCGTGAAACCAGGCAAAGTATCGAAGAGGTGCTGGTAGTTGCGCCCCAAAGGCACCGGAAGATCTTTCAGCGCCTTCTCGGCGATCTCCGCTCGCACTTCCGCGCGGTCGGTCTGAAGCAGGGCGGTTTCCGAAGTGACCGTCAAGGTTTCCGAAAGCTCCCCCACCTCCAGAATGATATTGACGCGGGTCACGGTGTTGACCGTCACCCGGACGTTGGAGTTCACATACTCCTTAAAGCCGGGCATGGCGACCTTGACGGTCCAGGTTCCGGCCTGGATCGTTGGAAAATCGTAGCCCCCCACCTCATTGGTAATAGCCGTACGGACTCGCCCGCTGTCATTATGAGTGGCGGTCACGTCGGCGCCGGGAATGGTCGCCCCGGTCTGATCGCTGACGTTGCCGACAATGGCGCCGTACAGCGTCTGGGCCTGAGCCTCAGCCGACCCGGCCAGCACCAGCCCCACCACAAGGGCCAGGCAGCCCAAAGCTCGGGGCCAGCCATGAATGCATTTTTTTTCTGTCATATTTCCCCTCCTGAGTGAGAAAAATGTTAACGATATCCGACCACAGGACGGTAATCCTAAAGCAACTCACGTACCAAAAACTTGGTTGTCAGTCCAAATCTCAGAAGACAAAGGAATTACACAATGAAAACGGCGAATCAAAAAAATCCCTGCTAATCCAAAAACCTGAGCAGTTAACGTTAATATAAGCGCGATAAGCCTAGCTTATTCAAAGGCTTAGCTTGGAATTCGTGGCGTTGAACAAGGAATAAGGAATTCAGTAAATTGGAATAAGAGGAAGGAAACTGCTGCCACAAATGACACGGATTAGCACGGATGAAATCCGTTGGCAATCCGTGGTAATAGCCGTACGGACTCGGCCGCTATCGGCGTGCGTGACGGTCACGTCAACTCCGGGAATGGTCGCCCCGGTCTGATCGCTGACGTTGCCGACAATGGCGCCGTACAGCGTCTGGGCCTGGGAGGAAAATGCCGGCGGTCTACAAGAAAAACAATAGAACGGTGACGGACACCAGGCCGATCGCCAGAAGCCAGCCAATCACGAATCCGTTGATATCGACCGCGTAGGCCCGCAATCCTAGTCCCATCGCTGCTTTGCGAGGGTTGAGCAGGTTGACGAGGATCGATTGCTGACCTGTCTCGGCGGCAATTTTATTGGGTTCGGGATCGTCGGGTTCACGTTCGGAGGGGCCAGCAGCAGCCGGATGTTCCTTCTTAAGACCCTCGGGGGCGATCTCGGTCGGGGTCTGAAGCCGGCCGTAAAAAGAGTTCATCTTCATGGCAGGCTCAGGCGCCGTCAGCAGGCTTGCGATGACCAGAGCGGCAACACCGGCCAGAAGAGCCGCCAGAAAAACGTTTGGATCCCAGTAGTCCAGTCTCTGCCCCATCTGGTAGTAGAGAAGGAAATTCGTCCCCAGGGCAACGAAAAGGCTGGAGACCGCTCCCCATCGATTGGCGCGCCTCCAGACGATGCCCCCCAGCACGCTGATCCCCATAAAGGTGGCCATGGTTTCAGTGAGCAGGAACGAGTAAAGCACTCTGTCAATGAACAAGAAGGCATAGATCACGGACACGACAATGACCAGAAAGCCGCTGATGCGGCCTACCCAGAGATAGTGCTCATCAGGACGGTCAAGCACCAGATAGCGGCGGTAAAAGCCCTGGGTGAAAAGGGCGCCGCTGTCCACCATAAAGGCCGACGCTGAAGACATGTTGGCGGCCAGGACACTGGCGATCAGCAGTCCGAGCGAGCCGGGAAAAAGCAACTCGCGGGCGGCAAAGCCGAAAGCATCTTCAGGATCAGCCAGTGCGGCGCCGCCCAGGGCTCCCTGAGCCACCATGGCTGCTACAATCAGACCCACGAAAGTCCAACCGACCGTCGCGAAGCGCTTGACGAAATTACCGTAGAGAAAACCGACCCGGCAGGTGTATTCGTCTTTTCCGGTACCCACGGCAGCCAGCATATGAGGCTGGGCCATGATGCCAATGAGACCGTTAATCGTTAGCATGGCGATGACCCAGGGCCCGATTCCCTCCGGTGTGGCCAGCGAAAAAAAGTGAGTCTCCAAACTGGCTTTCATTCCGCTCATTCCGCCGACTACATTGAGGCCCAGGGGGATCAGCATGAAGGAAAGGGCGATGATCAGAAAACCTTGAAAGAAGTCGGTCCAGGCGGCGGCCACCAGTCCGCCGATGAAGCTGTAAAGCACAAAGACGGCGATCATGGCCAGGATGACCTGGTTAACTCCAATATCACCTCCCAGAGCCTGGCTGATCACCTTGCCGGCACCTTTCATCATACTGGCCAGGGCCAGGATGAGAAAGAACAGGGCAAAGAGGATGTAAATGCCCCCCATCCAGGGACCGTAGCGGTCTTCCGTCATCTCGGCGATGGTGGAGCGGCGGATGCGCCGGAAGATAGGCGCCATGATCCAGTAAAAAGGAGTGGCGAAAAGATTCTTCCATTGGAACCAGATGGCGGAAGCCCCCATGCTGTAGACGGCGCCGGCCAGCGAGACCGGCATTTCAGCGTGGGTACCGATGCCGAAGCTCTGGCCGATCATGAGCCCCTTGCCGAAACGCCTCTCGCCCAGGAAATACTGGTCGGTGTTTTTGACCTTTAATCCGACGATGATTCCGACGGCGGCGATAAAAACCAGATACCCTATTAAGAAGATCCAATCGAGCAAGGCTATGTGCATTGAGGCGGAAGTATAAACGATAGATCCGGACAACGAAAGAGTGCTATCATCAGCCGACGTTATGGGTGATCCCCTTGAAGTCCCCATCGCCCGATTGGAAGGCGGCTACGAGCAGATGGACAAGCGTCTGATAACCGCGCGGATGGACAGCCAATTCCGGTGGATATTAGGAACGATCCTCACCACCTGGATCACCATGATCACCTTACTTCTGGTGATCTTGTTTCGCCTCTAAATTTAATCGCGACCAATGAAAGGATTTGTTGATCTTCAAGTTAATGGTTATTTAGGCATTGATTTTTCTGAGCCCGGACTAAAGCTCGACCAGGTGCGCGAAGTCGTGGAGCGGCTGCGCGAGAGGGGAACCGTGGCCTTTTGCCCGACCATGATCACCTCATCTGAGACTGCCTATGAGCAGAACCTGCCCGTCCTGGCCCAGGCCTTGAAAGAACCTGACCTGACGCCTCATCTGCTGGGCATCCACCTGGAAGGGCCCTTCATCTCACCGGAGGACGGCGCCCGGGGAGCCCACGACCGCGGCTGGGTGCTCAATCCGGATGTTGAGTTGTATGAAAAATTCAGGAGGCTCGCTGAAGATCAGGTCTGCCTAGTCACGGTTGCTCCGGAGCGTCCCGGCGCCGAAGAGCTGATTCGCCACATAAGGGTCACGGGGGCGGCCGTCTCCCTGGGCCACCATTATGCCGATGCCCGGGCAATCAGCCGGTCTTGTGAGTTGGGCGCCTGTGCCGCCACCCATCTGGGCAACGGCATCCCCAACCACATGCCCCGCCATCCCAACCCGATCTGGTATCAGTTGGACGAGGACCGTCTGGTGGCGATGGTGATCGTGGATGGGCATCACGTCCCGGATGAGTTCGTGCGCGTGGTGGCGCGCGTAAAGGGCCTCAAGCAGTTTATCGTGGTCAGCGACGCGGCTCCCGTAGCGGGAATGCCTCCGGGAAGATATGACACTCTGGGTCAGAGTGTGGTGCTGGAAGAATCGGGCAAGCTCTGGAACCCTGAGAAGAACTGCCTAGCCGGATCGAGCGCTTCCATGATGGAGTGCATGAACCACCTGGCCGCCATCTCCTCGCTGAGGGAAGACGAGTTGTGGCTGGTGGGTTATCGCAATCCGCTGGCTCTCATTGGCAAACAGCTCGAAGATGAGCGATTAGCGCATCTGCCGCCGGTGGTGTTCCAAGACAGGAGGTTCGCAGTTGGGGGGGCCGCTCGCTGACGGTCGCGGCTCGGCTGGCGCGGAGCCACGACCGTCAGCG
>JBOGJG010000251.1:0-1022 GCA_050747825.1 Acidobacteriota bacterium
GCGGCCGGACGCGATAGCGGTGGTGTATGAGGAGAGTCAGCTGAGCTACGGCGAGCTGAACGCACGGGCCAATCGTCTGGCGCACTATCTGCGGGATCTGGGAGTGGGTCCGGAGCAGCGGGTGGCGATCCTGCTCGACCGGTCGCTTGAGTTGATCTGTGCGCAGCTTGCAGTGCTCAAGTGTGGCGCAGTGTTCGTCCCGCTCGACCGGAACGCCCCTGACAGGCGTCTGTCCTTCATCATCGAGGATTGCGCAGCTGAGCTTGTACTGAGTGTGAAGGGGTTGGACGTACCAGAAATCTCTGGAGTGAGGCGCGTCAACGTCGATGAGCTGCTATTGACCGAGCGGGTTTCACGCAACCCGCCGATGTCGTTGGACAGCGAGATGGCAGCTTACATCATGTACACATCCGGCTCGACCGGGGAGCCGAAAGGTGTGATTATTCCACACCGGTCAATCGGCAGGCTGGCGCTCAAGAATGGTTACGCTGATTTCTCTATCGATGACCGAGTGGCCTTCGTTGCGCCTCCTGCGTTCGATGCCAGTACGATGGAAGTTTGGTGTCCATTGTTGAACGGTGGATGTATTGTGGTGATTGAGCAAGCGGTGTTGCTTGCGCCGGATAGGTTCAAGCGGAGTCTGCAGACACACGCGGTCAACGTGCTTTCGCTGACTGTGAGCCTGTTCAATCAGTATGCGGATATTCTGGCCGAAGTAATTCCGCTTCTGCGCTATTTGATTGTGGGTGCTGATGTTGTAGATCCTCGTGTCATGGCTCGCGTGTTGCGTGAGTGTCCGCCACAACATCTTCTCCACGCCTATGGGCCCACCGAGACCACGACCTTCGCGAGCACGTATGAGATCACCGGCTTGGCGGAGGGGGTGAAGAGCATCCCCATCGGCCGTCCGATCGCCAACACGCAGGTGTACGTGCTGGACGGGCATCTGGAGCCGGTGCCTGTGGGCGTAGTGGGAGAGCTGTACATAGGGGGTGCAGGGGTTTCGCGCGGGTATCTGGGGC
>JBOGJG010000252.1:0-1872 GCA_050747825.1 Acidobacteriota bacterium
ACATCTCCGCCACCGCCGACAGTTTCGCGGCGTTCTCAAAATAGAACGGGAAGCCGAGCCGCCGGCGAAGCACCGCGCCCGCATCAACGCCAAACCAGTTGAGGTTTTCGGCGGCAATCACTTTGCCCGAGGCTCGCTCGATGGTTCCCGGCAGGCTGACCGCAACCCCCAGCACCCGCTCGGGTGGCACCGTCTCAACGAGGGCACGAATCGCGCGATGCACGCGGTCAAGATACAGCTCATGGTTGTGATGCCAGGCGACGCGCTTTTCCTTTACGAGACGACCGTCCCAGTCCGCCAGCACCACTCGCGCCCCCGACCGGCGCACCTCCGCAGCGACGGCGATCCTGGCTTCCGGCCGCAAGCTCAATACTGTCGGTCGTCGCCCTAGTCGCTGCGATTGGTCGGGCCCCATCGCCTGCACGATCATTTTGTCTCGCTTCAGGCGCTTCAAAATGAAGGTGACGGAGCTTGGGGAAAGACCGGTGATGTGCACGAGATCCGATCGAGAAATGAATGGATTTTGCCGGATTGCGTTCAATACCAGGCGGTCGTTGGCTTGTCGCAGGGCCGACTTGTTGAAGGCTCCATGAGTTGTGAACGTGACCGACACTCAAAGGCCTCCCGTTTCTCGGCTGCCTGTTTGGTGAGACAACGGGTTGACTGGAAACCCGAAGCTAGACGATGCAACAAATATCATACGGTGAAACAATATCATATAGTTAGTAAGTAACAAAGAGTAAGAGAGTAAGTAACAATAGTCAGTAACAAAATTAAATCAGGCCGCAACCGATTCGTCGGTCCGCGGCTGCTCGCAACGGCCCGGTGCCCGCGCCGCGTGGATGAGCCCTGGGGCGACTGGCCGCGTCCGGCGCGGCGGTCAGCTTGGACACCGTACCGCCAGGACGGCGCTCCTGGTTCCGGCACCCTTCCGCGAAGCCGCTGGACTCCTGGCCAAAAAAGTGCTTGACTCCCCCGACTGATATATCATACAGTAACCAAATAAATGGTGCCGCGCGGGCAGCGGCCTGCAGCGGGGCTCGAGTGAAGAAGCGTTCTATGTTCTGGTGAGGTGATTCATGTCAAGACCGAAGAGATTGGATACGTTACTGGTCGGCTGTTTCAGCAAGGACAGTCGGTACGCCGTCGTCATGGTTGCAGTGCTCCTGCTCTGTGCCCCAGCGGGGCAGGCACAAACCACCTTTGCCACCGTGACGGGAGCAATCACCGATGAAACGGGAGGCGTGGTGCCGGGCGTGAGCGTGACCGCCCTGCACGTAGCCACGAATACGACGACGCAGGCTGTGTCCAATGACGAGGGCGTTTACACGCTCGCCCAGCTCAAGGAGGGGGAGTACGTCCTTCGCGCCTCGCTGGTCGGCTTCAGGGAATTCGTGATGCCGGAGATCATTCTGGGGGCGCGCGACTATCGACGCGTTGACATTCGCCTCCAGATAGGCGGGCTCACGACGATCATGGAGGTCCAGGGCGGTGCCACGCTGATTGAGACCGAGACGGCGCGGATTGCCGACGCGAAAACCGCCGAGACCCTCAAACGGCTGCCCCTTAACACGCGGTCGATTTATGCCCCGTTGGCCCTTTCGCCCAACGTACTGCAGTCGGCGTCCAGCAGCACTCTCCGCTTTGCCGGCAGCACGCACAATCAGGCGAACTGGGTGATCGACGGAATCACGATGTCCGACGGGGTCAGCAACACACAGATCGGCACCCTGGCGGACTACATTGAATGGGTCCAGGAAGTCAAGATCGATATGGCCAACAACACCGCCGACGTCGGGCCGATCGGCCAAGTCACCATCATCTCGAAGTCCGGAACCAACGACTTCCATGGCAGCGTCTTCGACTACTACT
>JBOGJG010000253.1:0-1890 GCA_050747825.1 Acidobacteriota bacterium
CCGTGACAGTGCCTCCGACGAGGTGCTAAAAGTGTGGGTTGGACCTTGTGCGTTAACAGCGCTGCTAATTGTGAGCGAGTTTCCGGTAAATGCAGCAGCATATACATTACCAAACCGGTTAACGTCGGTGCCGATATCGCTGCCTCCATTTACTGCCGTCAAAATATTTACCGCGCTACCAATGGTCAGATTACCCGTCATCGTATCGCCCGCAGCGTTGATGTAGGCGGAATCGTGGTTATGCCCACTGGTCGCAAACCCGCTCGAACTGATCCCGTCCAGCAGATCCGCATCCAGCGTGCTCCCTGCGCCGTCGCTAGCAGGGGACCAGTAATCTGTTCCCGCAACCGCCGCGGAGGCGACTGAGCCGTTGCCCTTCATCAGGCCACTCACTCCGGTCTGATCGCCTACGATCGTCCCGGAAGCGATATTGGCGGAGGTGGGATCAATACTTTCGCTGGTGCGCCAAAAGCCTGAGTTGTCGGGCCACAAGCGTACCAATGCTGCATCTGCGGCCACGGCCAAAAAGTACCCCGGCGCGGGAGTGGTAGCATTAGAATTTCTTTCTGCTATATACCGTGGTCCGATGCTGGTTCCGCTGTCCCACGACGTTAAAATTAAATTTGATTCTGTTGCGGTTATGTCGAAACGCCCTCGTTGGGTTCCATTAAGCGTCCAAGTTTGGGCGGGAGCGGTCGGCGAGGCGGCGGTGCTGACAGTCAGCCCTATACGGGAGGGTGAGCCGGAAAGGATATCAAGCTGCGCTGTGGGGGAGGGGTCGTTAATACCCACCAGCCCGTTTGAATCGACACTGACCCGCTCCCCGGCGGCTGTCCACAGCTCCATCTTGTTAATGTCGTGTTCGTAGCGGATAATTCCCTGCCCGGATGCTGTATCCTGAAAATTAAGTTCTCCTGCTCCAGTAATGGAGGATGAGACAAATATCCGTGACAGTGCCTCCGACGAGGTGCTAAAAGTGTGGGTTGGACCTTGTGCGTTAATTCCGGCAGAAAACGTCCACGCTCCCGTGATCGTTTCCGTGTCGGCCACACGGGCCAGAATGTTCTCATTGCGTATCATCCCCTCGCGGACCTGCCCGTAGGCCGTCGCGCCGAAAAGAATCAGAAAGAATAGAATTCGTCTCATTACTTATCCTCTTTTTGTTTCGGAATCAGCTTCCCCGACTGCATATCCAATTGATACTTTTCCGGGTCAAGTTTCAGCCCCCCGCAGATCGCGTTGAATGTGTCGTCAAATGCCTGATCAGCTTCCGCCCGCTGACGCTCGATCACCTGCAATTGAGCCTGGATCGCCAGAGCCTGAGCCTGCAATGTCTCAATCCTCTGCGCCAAGGACTGAGCCCTCAGCACGAGATTGACCAGATCAAGCGATTGCTCTTTCGACAGCTCCTGCTCCAAGTTAATATGCCCCGCCTCCGGGGTGTCTACCAGCTCCTGGGCGAACGAAAACGAGCAGAAGAAAAATAAGGTCAAAAGGAAGATTCTCATGTTGCAACCTCTCCATAGAGGGCCAGCAGCCCCTCTCCGGCCAGGGGAGCAGGAACGGATGACCCTAAAGTGATCGTCGTTGCGGGAATACCGCTGCGCGTAAAACCCCACGTCGCGTCCCCTTCATGCAGCGCCGTGGATCCGAAGATGACCAGAACAGCGGTCGCCCCCGAAGGCGTTGACGGTAATGTAAAGGTCTTGTTCACCCCGTCCTTGGTCCCCGTCAGAGCCTTGATGACCAGCAGGTTTTCCTTCAGGTGGTACAGATTATTGCGCTGGTTGTTGAAGGACTGCTTCCCATACGGGTCGTTTTTGCTCTTGATAGCGATCGTCAGCCAGTTGAATGCCATAATTTAGAAGAGCAGCTTGATCGGATCTGAAG
>JBOGJG010000254.1:0-1346 GCA_050747825.1 Acidobacteriota bacterium
TCGAGGTGATTCGCTTCGGGAATGTCAGTGATCTGGAAAACCAACCTGTTCAGGTGACGCTTGATCCTTACGAGATTCGCTGGATTGAAATCCTTCCCTAATCCATTGAGGATCTTACTCCTGACCGGCATTGCGGCGGCGGCCAGCGTGACGGCATTTCCGCTTCAGCAAAAGGAAGAGTTGAAGCTACGTGTATCCTGGGGACACCAGTCGCCGGAGCGCAGGGCCTTTCATATCCACCTCAGTCCGGCAACCGTGGGTCTTTTAATCGAGAGCCGTCAGGGAGTGGATCTGGAAGCGGGCGAGGCAGGTGCGGGTGAAGTATGGGAAACCCTGGCTGGAGCGGGTGATGTGGATGGGATTGAGGTTTTGCTCAGCTATACCGCCGAGCCGAAGGATCGCCTTCAGGATCTGCATATCACCTGGGCGGACCTGATTTCCGCCAGCGATCCCGAGACCTCGAGGCGGCTCAGCAGCGACCCTGCCTTCGTGCCCGATTCCCAGAAGCTGACCATCGAGACCAATGCCGGGGGGACGGAGGGATTCAGTGTCAGCGTCAACCAGCTCCGGCAGAATCGCGCGCTGTGGATCCCCTCTCTGGATATCTATCTGAGTGCCGGTCCTGACCCGTTAAGCTTCAATCGGCACCTGCAAGAGCTATCTGCCCGGAAAGGACAGCGGATTTTAGAGCGGGTGCGCCAAGGCCCCGAGGCCAGCTATGAAGAGTTCGCTTTGCTGTGGGAAGATATGGGGCATCCCCTGTACGAGCATCCCCAGCCGCGCGGCCCCGGTCACATTGTGGGCCTGACCTGGGACAGCGTCCTTCGGAAGTTCGGCATCGACCGGGGAGCGGGTGTGTGGAATGATTATGGAAATCCCGATCGCTTTCGCTTCTGGTTTGACTTCGGTGACATTGAAGAGCGAATCGAGCATACCAGGAAAGCTCAAAGCCTCCAGGACGGCCTGCCGATCATTACTACGGTGTTCGAGAAAGAGGGGGTGCGTTATGAGGTCGAGCAGTTCGCCTACCCTCTCCACGGTCCTCCAGCCGAGCGCCGGGGAGATATCGCAATGGTGCTGCTACAGCGGCTTACGGCGGTCAACCTGACCGGCTCCGGCCGGCGTGTTCCCGTAACCATGACCCACCGGAGAGAATTTCCCTCGCATCTCAATTTTAATTTCCTGCTGGAGGAACGGGACGGGACCGCAGTTTTCCTGGAGAGCGCTTTCCGCCGAGTCGTGCTGGCAGTTGAAGGCTTGGAGGAGGCAGTGGATTGGGGCGGGGTTCGCGACTACCAGCGAGAGCAGAGAAGATTTGATGCCACTGCCTACCTCAATTTGCCGCC
>JBOGJG010000255.1:0-3157 GCA_050747825.1 Acidobacteriota bacterium
GAAAATGTTCATTCTTTCATCTAGCCATGTCGCTGGTCTCATGTCAACGAAAAACCGCTCACCAGGCTGCAAAATCATCGCTCTCTACTCGTTCACACTTCAGGAATTGCGAAAGTAGGGCTAGCCCTGCTCTTTACCCGTATGCATGTGCTGGGGAATCTCATGGATCTCATAAATCTCCGGAGTCTCGGAGTGCGAAGCCTTCACACAAGAGCTGAAGCTGTGCGTAACCCTGCCACATCAATTGGTGACCCGGAGGTGCATCCTTAGCGCGTCCCAGGTATCCTCCCAGGCGGGCCACCAGCCGTACGGCCTCCCCCACGGTCGAGGGCTGTTTCAGGCGTTTTTTTTTGCGTAGGCTTTCAGAACTTGAATCTCCAGATCGGAGAAAAGCACCTCGGCGGGCAGTTCCGGGCTCTCTCTCCCCAGCAGCGTCATCAGCATGATCCGCCAAGCGATCACCAGATTGATCGCAATGGCCCGAATAATCCGCTCCGCCGTCTCGTGAGCGACGGCTTCGATCCGGCAGCCGGACTTCAGAACCCGATGCCAGTCTTCAATGCGCCAACGCAGGCCATACCAGCGCAGGCCTTGCACGGCGTCTTCCGGCGAGGCGATGTTCACGGTGGTCAGAAGAAACCACTCGATGGCTTCCGCCCCCGGAGGCGGGGATTCCTCCCGCGCGTGAATCACCCCGATCTCCATCGGCTCTTTGTTCAGCTGATATTTCGGGGGTTGAAGCTGGACCCGTTTAGAGCGCACCGAGAGGTCGGCCCAGCGGCTGGGCCTCTTGGGGCGCGCTTTGCGCTTACTGAGCTTGGGCCGGGCGCTCTGGCGCCCCACCCGGATGCGGACTTGAGCCTGAACCGGCGCGTTTCGCACCGCCTCGAAGAGGTTCAATTCCTCCCCGGCCAGCTTGCGGCTATGTTGGGCGCGGATCAGCAGATCGACCGCCGGGTTGCGGCGCTGCTCGTCGAACAGCTCGAAGAAATCCGCTTCCCGATCGCAGACATTGATCAGTCGCGTTTGGGGCATCTGCCCAGCCAAATCCATAAGGTCGCGCAAACCTTCAATCCAGCGAAACGTCTCTTTTTCCTCGATCGGGATGGCCCAGCTGGGCCGGGTCTCTTCCGGCGATTTCAACTGCGGCGCCAGGCACTGGGCGCGCAAGACCCCCAGAGGCAGTCCGTTCGGGGCCACGGCCAACGTCGAGTGCAGGTGCAGTCCCCGCGTCTGGGCCCCGGTCTGGTTGCTTCCGATCACCCCCAATCCTTCACACTGAGCCAGGCTCGAATAGTCCAGATCCGTGCCGTCCTGGATGCACAAGACCGTGCGCTGCCCCGCCATGCGCCGCAGGGTCTGTTCCCGGTGCGGCTGCAGAATATGAGGCAGGCTCACCGCCTGCTCGTCCGGATGATCGATCAATCGATAGTAAGCCTTCACGGCCGGCCAATCCCCTGGGGCCACCCCGCTAAAGGCGCGACCCGGTTCCTGCGCCTTGGATTGTGCGATCCTCACCAGTCGGCGCTCCAGCCGCGCGTCCCCCAGCGGCGCGCCGCCGAACTCCTGCTGGGCCCACTGGGGCGTCTCGACCCCTTCGGCCGGACCCAGCGGCCCCAACCCCGTCCCGGCGGGCAATCCCAGGCGGGCGCGGAAATCCTTCTCCAGCGCATACACATAAATGTCCTTGATCGTCTCCTTGCGCTCACGAAAACGATCCTGTCGGCCCCGTCCCTGGGTTTGACCGACCCGGATCCAGTTCGCTGCCCGATAGGATGCACCCGAAAACCGGGTCGTGTCCACGAAACTTTCCACCAGCCAGGGACGGTATCCGTAGCGTGGCTCGAAATCGGCCGGGAGGCGCTCCAGGGCCAGGCCGAGCACCCGCGAGGCCAGGTTGTGGCACTGAACGCTGGGCCGGATCAAAAAACGGCTCAGGCACACGATGCCGTCCAGATGGGCTCGCCTCTGCTCGGCGTCCCAGCCGATCCAGCGGTCCCGGTCCGCCAGTTTTAAGGCCGGGGCGGCAAAGCCCAGGGCCCCCAGCCAGCCGTGCGCGGAGCCCACCAGATAGCGCAACTGCCGTCCCACCAAGGGCCCCGCCCCCAGGGGATGTTCCCCGATCATCAGCTCATTCCAGATCCGCATCTGCGCCTCCTCGCGCACCACGATCAACTCCAGCCCGCGCACCTCCCCCGCTTGCTCCGGGACCCCGCGGGGTTCCTCGACCGGGCTCTCCAACCGTCGCGGAGTGGGCACCCCTTTTTGGAGCCGGAGAGGGGGCAGGCGAAAGCAGCCCTTCGCTTCCAACTCCCGCAAGGCCTTCAGGCAACCTCCCCGTTGCGGCTTCCCGGTGGGATCATAGAATCGGAAGTGATCGCACACAAAGGCGGCCACTTGGGTTCGTGAAAAGAACTCCTTCTCCTGCAGCAGGCGGCGGATATACTCGATGTTTTCAGGCTCCGACAGGGTGCGTTTGATTTGATTCTGGACTTTCATGCCGTTCAGTGTGAACGGCGGGGAACAAATTGTCCAGCAATAAATTACGGGTAAAGAGCAGAGCTAGTCCCCATAGTTTCCTTTCCCGCACAGGCTGCGGCCCGGGCAATCCAATCCATAAGCGGCGGCCGGGCAGCGATACTTCAAAGACTCCCGATCAGCCTCAAAGCCACAGTAGGCCATCTCTCGCCGCTCACCCGTCTTCGGGCAGTGACAGAAAACCTGTCCCTTTTCGTCGTAAACGATATTATCGGCTTGCTCCCCATGCAGCAGCCGGGTTTCCTTGTCCTTCCACAGTCCGCGGATATCAATGACGGGCTTGATCCCGTAATCCTGCCACAGCTTTTGATTATTCTCCCCCGAGTCATAACCCCGGTCGGCGCTTAACTGCTCCGCTCGCTCCACGATCTGGGGGTGACGCAGTAGGGATCGTCATAAAGTAGGGATTTGGAGGCCAAAGATTCCCCGTGACCCCCGTGGTCCCCGTGGTTCTCATCTCGAACCTGCAACCTGTAACCTGCAACTTGGATTAACTTGGGTCCCTGTAGCGTCAACTAAAAAAGTTCCCGAAAGGGGATTCGTAGAGGCATCTAAAAAGTTCCTGAAAAATTTCTTTAATTATGGTCCAGCGGTAGGGGCTGTGGGGGGTGTGGGAAAC
>JBOGJG010000257.1:0-1635 GCA_050747825.1 Acidobacteriota bacterium
GAACTGGACGGATAACTCGGATGAGTGGGAGTAGGACAATGGCAAAGAAATCCAAACAACCGAACTCCTTCACTGGCCGCTGGCGAATCGTCTCGATGGACCAGTGGGACCAGGACTTTGTTGACGAGGAAGAAGAAGGCTACATCGAGTTCGACTCCAAGGGCATGGGGTCGTTTCACTTTGGCTACGTCCACGGCAACATGGACTGCCAACTGGCGACCAGGGATGGCGAGCCAGCCGTTGAATGGACCTGGGACGGCAACGACGAGATGGACCCGGCCCAAGGCCGAGGATGGGCTGTCATCAAGGACGGCGAACTCCACGGCATGATCTTCTTCCACGGCGGCGATAGTTCGGGGTTCGTGGCGAAGAAGAAGGGCGAGCCATCACCGAAAGAGAAGAAGGGGAGGCGGTGAGTTGTGGACGAGTAGGTTAGGAGCGTCATCATCAATGGCAAACGATATTCTCATCACACCGGATATTGCCGCAGCCTATTTCTTGTGCAAACGCAAGGCGTTTCTGCTATTACGGGGCGAGCAGAGCCAAACTGCCCATCCATACGTCGTGCTGAAGGAAGATCATGCCGCCGCTATTCTGAGAACATTCCTTGATTCGTCAAATCGGGCTGGCTTGAGTGTCCAGCATTGCAACGGTGCAGCACCGGCTGGTAAAGCGAATGTCTTTGCTCACGCATCTTTGAGAGCCGACGACCTACAGGCAACGGCTGATGCCTTGGTGGTTTTGGAAAAGCCCTCTGGAAAGGGACAGCCGCCCTACGAACCTCATTTAGCAATCGGAAGTCACTCCATCGCCAATGAAGATAAGATAAGGTTGGCGTTCACTGGTCACATTCTTGGAAACGGTTATCGTCAGCGTCCTGAGACCGGAGTCATCATAAATGCCGCTGGTGATGTACAACGGATAAACTTAACGAAACTGATAGCCTCTCTGGAATCAGCCATAGACACGCTCAAAGCATGGAAAGCCGCTCCTGCTACGGCCCCTCCACCAATACTCCTCAATGACCATTGCCCCATTTGTCCGTTCAGAACAAAGTGTCTCGAACAAGCCGAGAAGGATGACAGCCTGACGCTGCTAGACCGAATGACACAGAAGGTCATGCGGAAGTACCACAAAAAGGGCATCTTCACCATCACCCAGCTATCGTACCTTTTCCAGCCGAGGCGACAGCGAAAGAAGCGAAAAGATAGACCAGCAGGATTCAGTCTGGAGTTACAGGCCCTTGCCTTGCGAACTGACAAGATTTACCTGCATAACACTCCCGACATTCCGCAGAAATCCACCGAACTTTATCTCGACATGGAGGGCATCCCTGACCACGGGAGCCACTATCTGATCGGCGTCGTCATCCGTTCCGAAGGAAAAGAGCAGAGCCACTCATTTTGGGCCGACTCCTCGAAAGAGGAGAAGAGCATCTTGGAGCAGTTCGTAGCACTCGCCACACGGCATCACGACGCTCCAATCTATCACTACGGTAGTTACGAGCCGAAAGCACTGGTACGAATGGCTAAAGCATCAGGAGTCGATGTTGAAGCCATTGTCAGTCGGTTAGTCAATGTCAACACCTTCGTCTTTGGCAAAGTCTATTTTCCAGCGAGGTCGAACACTCTCAAA
>JBOGJG010000258.1:0-10373 GCA_050747825.1 Acidobacteriota bacterium
GATCAGGCAGTACGTCGCTATAATGAATGTCGCCAGGTCCACGGGGCACCTCCACGGGTCAGCGGTTCGTCACCGCCCATGGTAGCGCCACCGTGGACCTGGCTGCTCAAACTTGCACACGGGGTTAACTAACCCGCCATTTGGCACCCGCGGCGCCAACCAGAATCCGGACCGGGAAGACTTCGTCGTCGCCACCAGCAATAAGCAACTCAACTTCCTCCAGCACGTCCTGACCATTCTCAAGCCGGGTGGCCGGGCGGCCGTCGTGGTCCCGGACAACGTGCTCTTTGCCAATCAGGCAGCGGACGTCTTCAAGGTGCTGATGGAGGACTGTGATGTCCATACCGTGCTGCGCAACACCCGCGGCACCTTCAGCCCCTACACCGAGGGCACCAAGACCAACGTCATCTTCTTTACTAAGGGCCGGCCGACGGAATGTACTTGGATCTATGACGCCAGAGCGAATGTGCCCAAAATCACGAAGAAGAGCCGGCCGCTGACTGTCAAACACTTCGCCGAGTTTGAGCGATGTTTCGGTGATGATCCCAACGGGCGCAGCAAGCGTTGCGAGTCAGACTCGGCCGAAGGCCGCTGGCGCTCCTTTCCCATCGACGAGGTTAAGCAGAAGCATTACAAGCTGGATGCGTTCAAGTGGATTCGGGATGAAGAGCTTGACGACCCCGATGACTTGCCGGAGCCGGAGGAGCTGATCACCGAGGCGATGGAAGAGCTGCAACTGGCGCTTGATGACCTGACGGACATTCAGCAGCTGCTGGAAGGGAATGGAGCAGCCGCATGACCGATCAAGCGCTCGAAGCGCCTGAAAATTGGAAGGTATTGCCTCTTGGCGAAGTAACAGCTCTTGTGAAGGAGAAGGTTGACCCGACGCACTTGCCCGAGGCTCCATATGTCGGCTTGGAACACATCGAGGCGCACACGATGCGGTTGCTCGGACACGGCCGAGGCGCGGACGTGAAAAGCGCAAAAACCAGATTCTCGACAGGCGACGTTCTCTACGGCAAGTTGCGACCCTATCTGAACAAGGTGGCGGTGCCCGACTTCAGCGGAATCTGTTCGACCGACATACTCGTCTTTTCCGAATCGCCGGATCTCGATCCCCGCTATCTTGCCAACTTCCTCAACCAGTTGTGGGTTGCTGAGCGAGCTCACCACCTTTCAAATGGGGTTGAGCTTCCAAGGGTAGATTGGAAGTCGCTTTCGCAGTTGGCAATCACCTTTCCGGCGAGTAGGTCCCAACAACGGGCAATTGTGCAGCAAATCGAATCCGCCCGATCTCTCCAAGCAAGCGCCAGTGAACACCTTGCTACCGCCCGGCGAGCGATCGAGCGCTTCCGCCAGTCTATTCTCGCCGCTGCCTGCTCCGGTCGCCTCACGGCCGACTGGCGCGAGGGGAACGCTGATACCGAACCAGCCCTCGCATTGGTTGAAAGGTCACGGGCCGTCCTCGCAAAGCGAGCCCGAGCACGCCGACTTACCGATGACACAGCAGTACCGGACTGGCTTGAGATCCCGGAGACGTGGGAATGGGCACCACTTGGCTCCCTGGCCGAAATTAAAGGTGGCATTCAAAAGCAGCCGAAGCGAGCTCCGAAAGAGAATGCGTACCCGTACCTGCGCGTGGCTAACGTCCTTCGTGGACGCCTAGACCTTTCCGAGATCCACAGATTTGAACTATTCGACGACGAGCTAAACACATACCGACTGCTCCCAGGTGATCTCCTGATCGTCGAGGGTAACGGGAGCTTGACCGAGATCGGACGCAGCGCCATCTGGAACGGTGCCATCGACGACTGCGTCCACCAGAACCACATCATTCGGGTGCGCTGTGTTGAGGCGGACCCACGGTTCATCGACCTGGTCTGGAATTCGCCGGTCGGCGCACGCGAAGTAGCGGAGCTTGCGGTCACGTCGTCGGGTCTTTACTCATTGAGTGCGGGTAAGATCGCCGCGTTCGCGATTCCCGTTCCGCCACTTGAGGAACAGAGCGAGATCGTTCGGCGTGCAAGTGCGCTGCTCCAGCTTGCCAATGCGCAGCTTGTCCGCGTCGATGCTGCTGCTCGTGGCGTGGAGAAGAGCGCGCAAGCCGTCCTCGCCAAGGCCTTTCGCGGCGAACTAATCGGAGACCTGACATGAGCCAGGCCCCCGATATCAAGTTGTCTCTCTGGTCCGATGAACCAGCTCAGACCGATATGCTGTCGTTCGACGCCGTGGCCCAAACCGTGGCCGATGCCCTGCTTGATGACAGCCTCGACCCGGTGGCTCTTGGTCTGTCTGGCAGCTGGGGCAGTGGCAAGACGACCGTCTTGAACCTCATCGCGGCTGAGCTAAAGCGACGCACGTCCAGCGGTCAGAAAGTATTAGTGGTTCAGACCGATCCGTGGCGCTATGACCCATCAACCGGAGCGAAGGAGAGCCTGATCTCAGAGGTATTGGCCGCTCTCGGTGCCGAGGTCGCCCAGTCGGACACAAAGACAGAAAAAGCTCAACATCTGTTGCTTCGCTTGGGCAAGAGAATTCACTGGTCGAAGGCCATTAAGCTTGCAGCGACAACATCAATCACTCTGCAAATCCCAAGCGTGGATCAGCTGGTCGACCTAGTGAAACCCAATGACGAAACCGAGGACGATGTTCGAGGATTAGAAGCATTTCGGGAGGAATTTGCGCAGCTCATCAATTCAGATGACCTCCAGCATGTCCGTGCCGTTGTAGTGCTGGTCGACGACCTCGACCGGTGCCTACCCCCGACTGTGGTCGAGAGTCTTGAGGCCATGCGCCTCTTCCTGGCGGTCCCCAAGATGTCCTTCGTGATCGCGGCCGACGAGGACCGGGTCGCCGATGCCATCCGCACCCAGTTCAAGATCACCGGAACCCCGGAAGAGGACAGCGACCGCGACGAGGAGGACCCAGCCCACTTGTACCTGCACAAGATCGTCCAGACGGCCATTCCGCTGCCGGCCCTGAGCCACTTCGATACCCAGGCGTACCTGCTGTTGCTGCAGATGCAGGCCACCGCCAGCCAAGAGCAACTGGCCACGCTGATCGCCAACTGCGCCGAGGTGAGGCGTCAGGGTGGCAATGTCGACGACATCGCTCCTGTCGAGGGCCAGAGCTTCGTGGATGAGCTGGCGTTCGCGAGCCGCTTGACGCCGCTGCTGTATGAAAAACTGCGGGGAAACCCGCGACGGATCAAGCGGTTCCTCAATGACCTGCACGTCCGACAGTCGGTGGCCACGCGCCGCGGCATCCAGCTAGATCCGGCGGTGATCGCCAAGCTGATGACCCTCGAAGTCTTGATGGAGAAAGAGTTCCGGTTAATGCTGGACTGGCTGGGCAAGGGCATGCTGCGAGATCAGCTGACCAAACTGGAGGTAGAGGCCGGCCGCTCAGCCCAACCGCCGGATGGCCAGACGGCCACTCCCGCGGCCAGTGACAGCGGGGCCAAGCCTTCCCCGAACAAGAAAACCGCCAAGACGAAGGATGACCCGGTCAGTAGTGGAGAGTTCAGCCAGGCCATGGTGCGGTGGGCCAAGCTGTTTCCATCGCTTCAGGGTATCGACCTGTCACCCTACCTCACCCTGGCGGCCTCGTTTGTCGGGGTGACGCTGATCGATGACAGCCTGCCGGAGCGGCTGCGCGACATCGCGGCCAACCTCCTATCCGAAGCCCGAGCGGAGCAGGCGGCGGTCCGAGACGCCGATCTGGACGCGCTCGGTGATGGGGATGCCGAGGATCTACTGCTCCACATCGGTCGGGCGATGCGCGATCAGCCGACGAAGCAGAAGGCCGGCGTGAATGCCGTCCTGCGGATTGCACGTCGCCGTCCCTCTCTCGCCGAGACGGCCAGTGAGGCGCTGCTGATGCTACCGCCCAGTGAACTCAGTGCCGCTACCCCGATCCAGTTCAGGGCAGATGACCCTCAGGAAGTGCGAAAAGTCCTCACCTCCTGGAAGGGCAAGGTCCCGCCTGGGCCGGTCAGCCGGGCGATTGACAACGCCCTGACACAGAGGGCCGCCAGCTGATGGGTACCAGCGGCGCCTACTCGGGCAGTGGTGGCAGCGACGGCAAGGCCATCCGCGATGCCGTCGGCGAGTTCCTCGATGGCATCTCTGACCCGACCAATCAAAACCAGGAAGGCGACAACGGTCAACGTCTTGATCCGGAAGCGATGCGGCGCGTTCTCAATTTGCTTCGACCGGCTTCATCGCGCGGCTCCGGCGCCGGGGCCGGCGGTGGTGGATCAGGCGGTGGCCAACCTGGTGCTTCGACCGGCCGAACCAGGAGTGGTGGAGGCCCACAGCGCTCGATTGCCAGATCGGCGAGGACGGCAGGGCGAGCCGCCGCCGCGGCCTACGCCTATCGCACCGGTGATGCCGAGACGCTGCAGCGGCTGGGCCTCGACTATGACGAGCTTCGCGGGCTTGGAGATCAGTTCGAGGTCCTGCGACGCATCGTTGACATGGCCTGCAGTTCGTCCGACAGCACAATCGAGGACCATGAA
Source organism: Acidobacteriota bacterium (assembly GCA_050747825.1). Lineage (GTDB taxonomy): Bacteria > Acidobacteriota > UBA6911 > RPQK01 > JBOGJG01 > JBOGJG01. Next base: position 4,520 of record JBOGJG010000258.1, read on the forward strand.
CAGCGGCTGGTCGCCGCCGAAGTAGCGGAATGGGTGCTGGACCTGGAGGGCGGTGGGTACATTCCCACGCCTGAAGAAATCGTCCGTCAGACGATCGGCCTCATCATCGCCGAAACGCTGCTGAGCGAGTCGGGCAACCTGCTCAACAGCAACGACAGCGCCATCATGGCTGAACAAGAGGTTCGCGACGTTGCCGAGGCCCTGGCTAACCAGGCCCAGTTGTCGGTGGATGGAGCGACCGAAGACGAGATTACCCAGGCCATTGAATCGGGGATCGAAACTCTGCGCAGTATCCGCGGAGGATCGTCGTAATGGTCCAGTTCGCCCTCCGCCTCACCGCTCCCGAGACCGTGACTGCTGCTGAAGCAGCTTCGTCCTTTTATTGGCTACTTGATTCCCGATCGTCGTTCACCCCAGGCTTGGGTCCGTCGCTGGGCGCGTTCGGCGCGGTACCCAGCCTCAATATCGACCTGGTTCGGATCGCCCTGGCCGTCTATGCCGCCGACCGCTCGGTGCCGAGAACGGCCGGCGGGTCGGACTGGAACCAGCGCGAGATAGAGTTGCAAATCCCGGTTTCGGATGCCGCGCCCTGGCGACGCGTCGCCTCCGAGCTGGAGGCCGCCATCAACTTTCTGAGCGGTGACCGGTGGCGATTGTCGTTTCACGAGGAGGAGGCGCCAACCGAGGATGTTCGCCAGCATCCTGAGACTCCCCGGAGGGTCGTGCTCTTGAGCGGGGGAGCGGACTCGGCCGTCGGTGGGCTGGTGTCCCGCAGCGCCCTAAAGGCTGGTGACCACCAACACCTGCTGTCGCACTTCAGTGCCAGCCACTTGGCACCTACCCAGCGAAGAGTGGCGGCCGAGCTCGAGCGGCTAATCCCCGGTCCCTCTCAGCGCCACGAGGTCGTACACCTTAGCCGCAAGGGCAGGCGAATCGACGGCAACGCCTACCCTGACGAGTTCAGTACCCGATCTCGGTCTTTACTGTTTCTCTCGCTGGGGCTCGCCGCGGCAGCGGTCCACGGCGTGCCGCTCTGGATCCCTGAGAACGGATTTGCTTCGCTCAACCCCCCGCTCGGTCCGGAGCGACGGGGTAGCCTATCCACCCGAACCACCCACCCGATGTTTCTGCAATCGCTCACGGCGGTACTGAACCAGATCGGTGCTCACGCTCAAGTTGAGAACCCGTTTGCCCGATCTACCAAGGGAGAGATATTTGCCCAAGCGGCGAACCTGGTGGGGGCAGCAGAGGCATCAGCCCTGCTCAGCGGTACCCACTCCTGCTCGCTAACCGGCCAACGAGCGCACGGCGTCCCGCCCAGCAAGTCCTGCGGGGTTTGCTTCGCCTGTCTGGTTCGCCGGGCCTCCTTCGTGGCCTCAGGACTGGACGACCAAACGGAGTACATCGACGCCGACGACAACACCGCTCTGGCAGAGTGGCTAACGACCAACTCCGTTGAGCGGCAAGTACAGAACTTCATCCAGCGCGGGGTGCAGCCGCGGGATCTGATAGCGCTGAATCTGCCCGCCGACTACCCAATCTCCGAAGCCTTGGACCTGTGTCGACGCGCCATTGTCGAGCTGCGGAGCCTGTATCCATGAGACACCTTCGCCCGATCGACCTCCACGCGCATATGGCTCCCGACATAGGTGCGGCGGACTTGATGGAGCTTGGGGCGTTGGTGTTCGCGGTGACCAGATCCATCGATGAGGCGGAAGCTGCGCTCAATCGTCGGGATGAGTGGACGGTTTGGGGAGTGGGGTGCCACCCGGGCCTTGTCGGCGCTCAGCGAAGCTTCGAGGTTGGGCGCTTTACCGCGTTGGTCGAACGAACGCCGTTCGTAAGCGAAATTGGACTGGACGGAACGTCCCGTGTGCCCATGCCGCTGCAGCGGCAGCGCTTGGGAGAAATACTCGCCGTGCTGCAGTTAGCGCCACGCATCACCAGCATTCACAGCTACCGCGCAACAACGGAGGTCTTGGCCGAGCTAGAGGCAAGGCCGATTTCAGGAGCGATCCTGCATTGGTGGCTTGGCGACCAGTCACAAACAGCACGAGCGGTGGAACTTGGGTGCTACTTTTCAATCAACACATCATCACTCCGGCATCAGGACCTACTGAGAAGGATCCCTATCGAACGGATATTCAGCGAGACTGATCACCCATTTGGTGACCGTCACCGAAAGGGCGTACGGCGGCCGGGGGCAGTGGAAGATGTTGAGCTAGCGATCGCGACTTGCCACGGACTTTCACAGGACGCGGTGAGGCAACGCCTGTGGCAGAATCTGGCGACTCTGGTAAGCCAGACAGGCACGGCGAGGCTCTTGCCTAGGACGCTGCGAGCTCGCCTGGCTTCGGTCTAAAGGCCAACGACGTGCCGCTTTGGAGCGTCTTGAAGGACCACGGAAGCAAGCGGACTCTCCCTCGATTCCCCAGATAACAGCCATTACCGTGCCCTAGACGGAGCCGAGACAGTCGCTTCAAGTCAGTAGCCTCCCACCGTTGAGCGCAGGTGGGAAACGGAATGGCTCCGCCAAGGAGCAGACGCAGAGGCAATCTCACGCTAAGCCGTCGATTTACGACCTCGCCCCAATTCAGCGTCATGGTTCCGAGATGATGCGCTTGATGATACTCCATCTCAGAAGAGCCATGGCGCAAGAGCCGCGTTTTACTTCAAACCCATCCATCAAGGTAGAATTGTCGAAGAACCTATGTGCTAATCTTACGTCGTCAGCAAACTCTACTGACGGAACAACGGATCTCGAGACGATGGTTCCATTAAATTCGCTGATCGGATAGAGTGTCTCCACCGTAGGATGCGAAAGTCTGCCTGAAACACGGAGCAGCGTCTTTTCGCGTCCGTTTAGGCACGTGACTTCGATGCGGAGTAGGACATCATGGAAGAGACGCGAAGGTGCATTATCATCACAAGTCCATCCGGCGTGGACGCAGAGCAAGCGGCACGGCGTCTGACCGCCCACGTGACCGCAACAGGGCGAGTCGAATCCGTTTCAGCCATAAAGCTGGAGAAGTTTCTCAAGGCCGTCCACTTGCAATATCAGCCGCATGACGAAGCACGTGAGAAATACGAGCTTGAGGGTGGTTTCCGCTATCTCATAGGCAAACCGCAACCCTATCTACAGGCAATTTGGCCGGAGGCTGCAATTCAAGCGTTCGATCACGCAAAGGATGAGGCCGGGGATCTGCTGCTACTTTTGCACGCAGTCTACTATAACCTAACCAGCTCGGATTTGTTCTCCTGTGTTCGCCCTGACGTGCTGAACGCTCAGGCGAAAGCAGCCGGATTTAAGATCACAGCAGTCGCAACGCTCATCGACGACATTTATGACGTTTTTCACCGATTGAGCAGGTTCGGACACATCTGGAATACCGAACGGTTTGAGGAGGCGCTCGAGGATGCGGCGGCGCTAAACATTCAGCACCTTCAAACGACATTGCGGTGGCGCGAAGCAGAGCTTCACGCTGCCGGATGGATTGCGACAACGCTGCACTGTCCCCATTATCTGATTGCACTTAAGCACCAGACTGAGGCAGCAGCCAAATGGATATTCGATGGAGATACCACCTCTCGCGTCTATCTGTCGCATCCAATCTCCACGCCCCGAAAACTCTGGCGAGAACACCGGGACAGCCCGGATGACTGGACCACCTTTACGGAACAGGTTCTTGAGTTTTCGAATCTGCTCGCAGAGTGTGAAACCCTCGCGCCTCTATTCCCCACGACGATTGATGAGAAGATTCTCGACGTGGACCGGCAGACCGACAGTGAAGGGAAAGTGAAGTGGGTACCCATCCCCAAGCTAGTAGCAAGATGGCCGTACCCTGAAATCGGCACGTTAGTTGACGGCGAAGCGCCCCAGCACTCAAGCATTAATGTCTTCGATCCGGAACCGGAGCTTCGAGAAGGAATAGAAGATGAAGTCCAATTCATCAAGAAGATGAGGCCGCTGCTCCGGCATTTCATTTCTCAGGTTGACAGTCAGATCAGCTCGCGCGATCGTTGGCTGGTCTCCCAAGCAGGAAGCTTGATTGTATGGCGCCCCTACTATCAAGGGGAAACGGCCGGCGGCGTCGTGGCAGAGATTGAGCAACGCAACTCTCTCCTGGCATATCGGACTCTTCTGCCAGAGTCCAACTTACAAGGTAGTATCATCAGCGAGCGTCCAGCCTACTGCTTCGTCATCAACTATCCGACGGACATCCGCCAGGTTACTGAAAAGCGCCTCGAAACCCTGCTGAAGACCATTCGGGAAGACCTGGTCGATCGTCGAGTGTCGGCTGGAGGTACACATGTTCAAGAGGAGCGAGAAGGGCAGCTTCGCCGTGATGGGCGACTTCGAGAGATGCTGCGTAGTGGCCGAATCGTCGGGAGGGAACTTCGCCAGCTGGTTGACCCAGCTGCGGCACTACGGGTTTCGGATTCCCCTGGAATCGCTGAGAGGAGTCCGCTAGCACAGTTCCGCGGGCAAGAGACCGAGCGTGCTCTGTCCCAACTTTGGGACCAGATAGCGGCGCTCGTCGGGTTGAACGCGATCGAACCACTTCTTCACAACGTAGGTACCTACGACGATATCATCACCATGGTGTGGACTCCGAAGGAGGCACTCAATTGGGTAGTAGACAGATTAGAAGAACGCCGCAGCGGCAGTGCTCAGCTCTGAGAGCGGGTCCTCCTCCCCGCATCTGTCTCAAAGAAGCCGTTTTCTTAAGTTGTCCGCTGGACCATTGACGAACCACGGCGCTAACTGATAGGGTGTACGTACACCCTAAGACCCTGCTGGACATCTCGCGGTGAGCGAAGGAAGGACGAGGCAATGAGCGACGCTAACTGGGCGAAGGTTCGGTTCTATTCAGACGCGTCCGGTCAAGCTGACAAGATCAGAGAGTTGCTGCTGGTTGCGGGAATTTCTTTCCTGGAGGTTCCGTCCAGCGGCCGCGACGTTCCGGCGTTGCAATTTGCTGGGACACGCTACCACACGCTTGATACCATCCTCACGGTGGTGAACGATTTAGCGGTGAATCGTGATGCCTTAGTGGAGAAGTACGGTTGGTCTGCGGCCGACCGCCGCCCCGTTCGGGCCTGATCAATAAGAAACTGAATGACCAGCGGCGGCGAAGGGCTTGTTCCCTCGCCGCCTTAATATTTGCCTGACGCTCCACTATCGCTAGGAACTTCGGTTCGCTTTTCGATCCGCAACTTCTACCTGCGAAGACCTGCCAGATACCAAAGCAAGACCAGGGTCAGCAGGATACAGAATATACTTGCTACCAAAAGAATCCATTCAAGAGGGGAAGACCCAAACCGAGATAGCCCGAGTCCCACCGCTAAGAACTCGGTAACTATGTACAAACCACCCGTCGACACCCAACCAAGCAGACCGAATCCAGGTCCCTGGGGTGCGCGCCCGTAGACGAACGTCTCCCATCCGAGTCCGCTTGTCTTCGCTTCAATTTCCTTTCTTATGTAGGTCGCAAGACCCAAAAGTGCGACTCCATTGTACCCATACCCAGCGGCCATAAACAGTGCCAAGACGGTGTAGGCAAGTAGCACTGAGGCATCCATTCCTTCCTGTACTCCAATTGTGAAAAATGCACCGGCAGCAAAGATAGTTAACCCCGTGTGCAAGTTTGAGCAGCCAGGTCCACGGTGGCGCTACCATGGGCGGTGACGAACCGCTGACCCGTGGAGGTGCCCCGTGGACCTGGAGACATTCATTATAGCGACGTACTGCCTGATCGATGAGGCGTTGACCACCGTCTTGGCCGAGCGCCGCTTGCGCCAACGTGGCCCGGACCCGACCTTGGCCGATAGCGAGGTGCTGACCATCGAAGTG
>JBOGJG010000259.1:0-1030 GCA_050747825.1 Acidobacteriota bacterium
CACCAGCGTTATCGTTGAGGTCGGAACGGTTGCGGCCAGAAGGAGCGTGGAAATCAGCTTCCGCGTGACAATCAGAAATCCTCTTCCCTCCGAAGTCAAACGGGTGACCAACCAGGGAAGCGTGGCCAGCAATGAGCTCCCCACGATTTTGACGGACGATCCCTCCCGAGCCGGCGACCGGGATACCACGATTACTGAGGTAACGGCCACACCTGTCCTGTTCGCCACCACCATCGACCGGTTGCTCACGGATGCGGATGGCAATGGGGCTCCCAGCCCTGGTGACACGCTCGTTTATGAGGTCGTGGTTACCAACAACGGGACGGCGGCCGCCACCAACGTTTTGTTCCAGAACATGCCGGGGAGCAACAGCACGCTGATCGTTGGATCGGTCCAGACCAGCCAGGGGATCGTAGCCCAGGGCAACCAGCCGGGAAATGGCCTGGTTCAGGTCGAAGTGGGGACGATCGCGGCCCGCAGCAGCATCAAGATCACCTTTCAGGTGGTTGTCGCGAATCCGCTGCCTGCCGGCATCCAGCAGATCTCCAACCAGGGAAGCGTATCGAGTGATGAATTACCCACAATCCTGACCGATGATCCCTCACAACCGGGAGAGGGCGACGCCACTGTGACCAATGTGACAGCCGCCCCGGTCTTAGAAGCCAACAAAAGCGACGAGCTGTTTGACGACTTGGATGATGATGGAACATTCAGTCCAGGCGACGTTGTGGTCTATGTCATCAATGTTACAAACAAGGGCAACAGTCCGGCTACAGGCGTTATCTTTATAGACAAGCCGGATCGTCATTCTGTTCTCGAGGTGGGGTCGGTACAGGCCGATCAGGGACTGATCGTGAGCGGCAATACGTCAGGCGATCCGCTTGTCAGAGTGGAACTGGGCCACATTCCGGCGGGCAAGACCGTAAAGATCAGCTTTCGGGTCGCCATCAACAATCCCCTTCCCGTGGAAGTCAGGCGGATTTCCAATCAGGCCAGCGTAGCCAGCAATGAGCTGCCCACTGTACTGACC
>JBOGJG010000260.1:0-19795 GCA_050747825.1 Acidobacteriota bacterium
CTCCTGGACGATGCAAGGGCATCGCCGGCGTCGCCGGGCCTTGCATCCGAGCCCTCGGCGCCCCTAACACGACCCCTCAGGACTTTTACCACAGGCTGTAAGGGTGTGTTTGTTTCTCAACCGGCTCGATTGCTGCTGCATATGTATTGCCATGGCATCTGCCTCCAATCTATGGCTAAACCCCAAAGTCCCCTTAGCTCCCCCTTAGCTCGGAAAATTAATAGGGCAATAGAGCAAGAGTCGTGCCACTGTAGGCTCTGAACTGTAGGCTAAGACTACTTCTTATTCCTCGAGCCTAACAGTCAGCGGCCTGCAACCTACAGCCTGAAAACGGGGAAATTTTTCGTGCCTGGGAGTATCCAAAATCTCCCTGGATGCTAAGATGCACCGGCGACTGTTAACCGGTTTCGAAAAGTGGAAACTAATTCCCCATTTGAAATTGATTCGCAAGGGCGGCGCCATAGACCTTACGCCCGTAATCGTTCTCAGGCCGTTTACCATACGCGACCAGTTTATCGATCGTGCCGGCGCCGCGGTTCCAGGCATAAAGTGTCATTGCGATGTTTCCATCGTATTTCTTCAGAAGCGTATGAAAATGCTGAAAAGAATAGCTGAGGTTTATTTCGGGATCCAATAGTTGCTGCGCGCTTACCCGACCGTAATCCTGGGCCGTGGTGGTCCAGATTTGGGTGAGGCCGCGCGCTCTTCCCTGATCACCGATGGCACCCGGGTCTCCTTTCGATTCAACCCAGATGACGGAAAGCATGAGGTAGGTAAGAAACTCCGGAGTCCTGAGCAGCCGCCACTCCGAGCCTCCTGCTCTCAGATACTTCCTCGAGTAGCGATCTACGATTTCAACGATGGAGGGATCCACCGAGAATTCAGCAGCCAGTCCGTGGATATATCCCGAGCGTTGCTCCTGAAGCCCAGCGTTCTGTGTCTGAGCCTGATTCTCCGTACTGATGGCCGCAGCCGCAGCAGTCGTCACAGCTCCATATCGAGAGGAGGTGATCCACCCTCCGGCAAGCCCTACTGTGAAGACCAGCAACCACAATTTAAGCTTCCAGAGCTTGTTCTTCATAGACTTCATTAAAAATGCTCCCTTTTCTGTGCCTTTGCATACGCGTAAAGATTTAAATGCTTGATAGTCGAGAAAAGTCGAACAAACGGCGAAAATTTTCCCCTGGCCCTTTTTTATTCCCTCAGCTTTTTTCGATTGAGGCTATTCCGAATGGTTTCAGATAAATCGGAGCGAGCAGGGAATAGGGGGCGGGGATGTTTTCCCCGTTTATGGCTGAGATCTGCATGAACACTGATCTTACACTTGAAAAGAGGCGCAAGACAAAAGTCAAAAAAGATCGGTATAACGACACCGCCGACGGCGGTGGCTTTATCGCGTGCCGCTGATTCGCTGACTGCTGACCGCTGGCCGTCTTCGAACCGGTCAGCGGTCAGTAGGCGAGCCTAGCGAGCCGGGGTCAGTGGTCAGTTCGTGGTACGGGCAAAGTCCACGGCACATCACCACCGTCAGACGGTGGGATTCTCTGCTTGACTGAAAAGCAACACTTGAGATCTCGGTCGAGAGCATTCAGACTTACAGCTTCTGATACAGACTGACTGATGGCGCAAAAAATCGCAGACCGGGCCCCGATCGAACGGATTTTAAATCCTTTCAACAGATTCTTTCATCTCGAGACTTCCGGCGGAATTCTTTTGCTTTGCAGCGCGATTGTGGCATTGCTCTGGGCAAATTCCCCCTGGAGCGAGGCTTACCACCATCTATGGGAGATCGTTTTAGCCATTGAGATCGGAGATTTTGTCCTCTCCTACAGCCTTCATCATTGGATTAATGAAGGGCTCATGGCCATCTTTTTTTTTGTAGTTGGCCTCGAAATCAAGCGGGAGGTCCTCATTGGTGAGCTGTCTTCCCCACGCAAATCTGCCCTTCCCATTGCCGGCGCATTAGGCGGAATGCTGGTCCCGGCCGCCCTCTACAGCGTCTTGAACGCCGGCACGGTCGGAGCTCCGGGGTGGGGAATTCCCATGGCAACCGATATCGCCTTCGCCATCGGAGTGCTCGCCATGCTGGGGAGCCGCATACCGCTGGCCATCAAAATCTTCCTCACCGCCCTCGCCATTGTCGATGACATAGGAGCCGTGCTGGTCATTGCGGTCTTCTACACGGCTGAAATCTCCTGGTACTTTCTGGGACTGGGCGCCATTTTCCTGGCGGGGCTCATGAGCTTAAACCTGGTGGGAACACGCAGGCCTCTCGCCTACGCCCTATTCGGAATCGGACTCTGGTTTGCATTCCTGCAGTCGGGGGTGCACGCCACCATTGCCGGAGTTTTGATGGCGATGACCATCCCGGCCCGCAGCCGGATCAGCCCTAGACGAATGGTAATCGACGGCCATCAGATTTTGGACCAGTTGGAAGCGGTTTCAGGAGAGGAAAGCGAGCGGCTGCGCCCCAATACTGAAGAACAGCAATCGGCTTTACACGCTCTGGAAAAAGCTGCTGAAAGAGCAGAGACTCCCATGCAGCGCATGGAAAGCGGCCTGCACTCGTGGGTCAGCTTTGTCATCGTCCCCCTGTTTGCGCTGGCCAATGCCGGATTGGTGCTGGATGCCGGTTTTCTCGGGGCTTTTTCGGAGACAACTACTACGGGCATCATCCTGGGCCTGGTGGTTGGGAAACCGGTTGGGATCGCTCTTTTCTCCTGGATCGCAGTAAGGCTTGGGCTGGCCACACTGGGCCGGCAGGTGACGTGGCGACATGTTTGGGGGGCGGGGATGCTGGGAGGTATCGGTTTTACAATGTCCCTGTTTATCGCCAACCTGGCCTTTCCGGCGGCCGAAGCTCTCGAATTGTCCAAGGCCGGAATCCTGAGCGCTTCTCTTCTGGCGGGCACTCTGGGATGGTTCGTCCTGTCCGGCGCAACCCAGCAGCCACAGAGACACCGAGACAGCGAGAAATCCCGATGACTCAGTGGCTCTGTGGGGGAGGCCTGAGCGGAGCGAAGAGCTTTTCCTCAGCCCTCAGGCCTCAAGCCTGGATTTCAGCACTTCCGGATTGACTACGTTTCCCGGCCGCGGCTGCCCTCCGGAAAGGACAGCTTTGAGATCGTGCAGCATGGTGCGCAGGACCTTTTCCTGGCAGCGCGGTGTCCGCCCGGCATTGTGCGGCGTAAAGAGCGCCCTCGGATGGTGCAGCAGGCGATCGGAAGGCAGAGGCGGCTCGATCAGCGGCGTGTCGATCATCACCTGTTCCAGACGGCCTCTCTCCAGCGCTTCGTAAAGAATGTCCTGATTTTCGATCACTTCACCCCGCGCCGTATTGATCAGGACAGTTCCGGGCTTGAACTCATCGATGTTTCCCCGGTTGATAAGTCCCCGAGTCTCATTATTGAGGGGAACATGCAGGGTCACGATATCCGAAGAGTTCAAGAGTTCCGGCAACGAGACAAAGCGCACGCACGCCTGGGTAAAACCGGCGGGGTCGAGGTAGGGATCATTGACTAAACCGATCATGTCGAAGCTGCGCAGCAGGCGCCACACTTCACGGCCGATTCTGCCGAAGCCGATAATCCCCAGGACGGAGGATTCCAGATCCCGATTCAGCTGGATGTCCCGCTCTCCCCAGGCGCCTGCCAGAGTGCGCTGATGCCATCCCTTTAAATCTTTGGCGGCTGCTAAAATCAGGGCCACAGCGTGCTCGGCCACGGCTCGCGTCAAAACCCCCGGCGTGTAGAGCACCGGCACGCCTCGCCGCGAGGCAGCTTCAACATCGATGCTGTCATAGCCTACACCTGTCCGGGCGATCACTTTCAGGTTAGGCGGAGTGTCGATTAAACGGGCCGTTATCCTCTTATTGCTGCGGGCGATCAAAGCGACCACCTCATCGTCCTGCAGAGCCGAAGTCAGCTCCTCCTCACTCGGATCCTGCAGCACAACCAGGCGGTAATCACGCGATATCTCCTCCACAGCCCACTGAGCCAGCAATCCCGTCGAAATCACCTTGTTCAATGGCATGCTCGACATTCTGCACATTCTGCATTAATACGGAAGGGAATCAAGGAAGAAAAGGAGCAGTCGCAACAATGCAGCCGTCTTTTTCACTGGAGGGTGGTAAAGTAGACAATGTAGGGATTCAGATAGTAATATTCGCTTCCTCGTTTGTGATGTCCCCATCGTCTAGCCCGGCCTAGGACATCGCCCTTTCACGGCGAAAACAGGGGTTCAAATCCCCTTGGGGACGTATCCTTCCTGCTACTGGCAAAACGCTTACAAATTCCGGCAGCCAGTTGCCAAAACATGTCACCGGCTTGACGGAAATTGTCAGCCAGCAAACATTTAATTTCCGTAAGTTATTGATGTCATTGGGAAGTGTTGATTGGCACCTTCATTGCTTTAGCGCAAGGGCAAGCAACATATGGAGGCTATTCTGATGAGGGAAATCATTGCCACTTGTGGATTGAACACCAGGGAAGAGAATGTGATCAAACTGCATTTCGGTATTGACTGCGAACCGCACTCGCTGGCAGAGATTGCCAAGATGTTCGATTTGCCTGCCGGGGCCGTTGAGCAGATTCAAGCCGAAGCACTCCGCAAGCTCCGCCACCGCTGGCTGTCTCACCGCATGGAAAACTATGCGGCCAATTTCACCGGCATACTGCCCGATCTGATGGAAGCAACCTCCTCCGAGCACTCTTCGACCGAGAAAGCCCCTCCGCCGGCCGCGCCTTCGCCCGGCCTGGATTGGGAGCTGAGCAAGGCCGATCGATCTTTTCTGCGCGGAATTAATATAAAAGCCTGAGGCTCCAGGCCTAAGGCGCTTTGGGGGATGAGCAAGCGTGTAATCCGTGTAATCCGGGCAATCCGTGGCTCAGAGTGTCAGCGTCTTCCTAAACTCCTCCGCCTTGTCCTTCAAGCCCGCTTCGCGGACAGTCTGCTCGTCAAGGCCCTGGGCGACGGCGTAGTCGCGAAGCTCCTGGGTAATTTGCATGGAGCAGAAGCGCGGTCCGCACATGGAGCAGAAATGAGCCAGCTTGGCCCCGGCCGCCGGGAGTGTCTCGTCATGAAAAGCGCGGGCGGTCTCCGGGTCCAGAGACAGATTAAACTGATCTTCCCAGCGAAACTCGAAGCGGGCCCGTGAGAGCGCATCGTCTCTGGACTGAGCGCCCGGATGCCCCTTGGCCAGGTCGGCGGCATGGGCGGCGATCTTGTAGGCGATGATTCCGTCTTTGACATCCTGCTTGTCAGGCAGCCCCAGGTGCTCCTTGGGAGTGACATAGCAGAGCATGGCGCAGCCAAACCAGCCGATCATGGCGGCGCCGATGGCGGAAGTGATGTGATCGTAGCCGGGAGCGATGTCGGTCGTCAGAGGTCCCAGAGTGTAAAAAGGCGCCTCAAAGCATTCCTTCAACTCCTTTTCCATGTTGACCTGGATGAGGTGCATCGGGACGTGTCCTGGCCCTTCAATCATCACCTGCACGTCGTGCTTCCAGGCGATCTCCGTCAGTTCGCCCAGCGTCCTCAACTCGGCAAACTGTGCTTCATCGTTGGCATCGGCAATTGACCCCGGCCGTAAGCCGTCCCCAAGGCTGAAGGAGACGTTGTAGGTCTTCATAATTTCGCAAATCTCTTCAAAGCGGGTATAGAGGAAGCTTTCCTGATGGTGGGCCAGGCACCACTTGGCCATGATCGACCCTCCCCGGGAAACAATGCCCGTCACGCGCTTTGCCGTCAGTGGGATATAGCGCAGCAGCACGCCGGCATGAATTGTGAAGTAATCCACGCCTTGCTCGGCCTGCTCGATCAACGTGTCGCGAAAGATTTCCCACGTCAGGTCCTGGGGCTTGCCTTTGACTTTCTCCAGAGCCTGATAAATGGGGACGGTGCCGATCGGCACCGGAGAGTTGCGGACGATCCATTCCCGGGTTTCATGGATGTTCTTGCCTGTGGAAAGGTCCATGACCGTATCCGCTCCCCAGCGGATGGCCCAGATCATCTTTTCCACTTCTTCTTCGATGGACGAGCTTACAGCCGAATTGCCGATGTTGGCATTGATCTTCACCAGGAAGTTCCGCCCGATAATCATGGGTTCGACTTCCGGATGATTAATATTGGCCGGAATAATGGCGCGGCCTTTGGCCACTTCGTCGCGAACAAATTCAGGCGGCATCTTCTCACGGATGGCGATGTATTCCATTTCCGAAGTGATGATCCCCCGGCGGGCGTAATGCATCTGGCTCACATTGGCGCCGGCGCTGGCCCTAAGAGGCTTGCGCAGGTGAGCGAAGCGCACCTGCGCCAACTCGGAGTTGCTGCTTCGCTGGCGGCTGAACCTGGAGGTGAAGTTTGGCAGCTCCTGGATATCTCCCCGGTCTCGAATCCAACTCGAGCGCACGTCAGGCAGTCCCTTGCTGACATCGATCACCACTGCCGGGTCGGTATAGGAGCCGGAGGTGTCATAGACCACGTGGGTTTGAGAGTTGGCCAGTTCAATCTCACGCATCGGAACACGCACCCCGCGAGTTCCTTCCATGTAAATTTTCTTTGAATTCGGAAATGGTTCTATCATGTCCGATGAATTACGTTCATCCTATCAGTGCCCCGGATTTCACGGATGGACGCCCAATGGATCGGGGTTAATCCGTGAAATCAGTGGCTGAAACAATATTTACCCATGCTATCGGGAGGGACGCTGGCTGTCAACCGCATGGTGGGTAGGGAACAGTTACCGGGCCGGGCACATTGGCACGCCAATTGCTTCTAAGCCAGCGTGAATCGGTCAAGAGTTTTTTCAAGCTGGCAAGCCAAGACTATCCTTGTCACTCTAGCGAGTGTTTTGGCGGTTGCCACTTTCCATTACTGGAGGATGCTTGACCAGCAACTGTCGGCCAAGCCCCCTGAAGGAATTCCTATCTATAGCCGGCCGGTGAAGGTACAAGTCGGCCAGCCACTGACGGGCGGAGATCTTGAGCAACGGCTGGAACAACTCGGCTATCAAGCCGACAGCGAGAAGACGGCTGATTGGTACCGGGCGGAAGGGAAAAAAGTCGTTTTCCAGCACGTTGGGCGCGTTGGCCTCATAGAGACATACCAGGTGACCTTCTCCGGAAATGGAAGATCAAGCCGTATCGAGTCGATCACCTATGCTGGAGAAAACATACCCGAAGCCCCTCTCAAGCCGGAGCTGCTGTCCAACCTGTCACTCGGACCTTTGGAGAAGAGGATCTATATAAAGTACTCAGATCTGCCGGAGTCGCTGGTCAGGGCCCTGCTGGTCGCCGAGGACGAACATTTTTTCTACCATCACGGTATGGACCTCCTGGCCATGCTTCGGGCGGCCTGGGCGAACATACGCGCGGGAGAGACGCTGCAGGGCGGCAGTACGCTAAGCCAGCAGTTTGTCAAAAATTATCTCCTGACCCCTGAGAGAACGCTGACCAGAAAATTGGAAGAGGCGTTTCTGGCTCTCCTTCTGGAACTCCGATTTTCCAAAGAAGAAATTCTTGAGATGTACGTCAATGAGATCTATATGGGCAATCAAGGAGCCTATTCCGTTGTTGGGTTCGGGCAGGCGGCCCGAACTTACCTGCAAAAGGACGTTCACGACCTTACGGTCGCCGAGTCGGCCCTTCTGGCGGGGATGATTCGGGCTCCCAACCGCTACACTCCCGAGGAGAACGTCAAGTCGGCGACCGCGCGCAGAAATCACGTCCTGGATCGAATGGCGGAAGAGGGCTTTATTACGGCTGAGGAAAGGGCAGAAGCCTACCAGGCTCCCATTCCGAAGGTCCCTGTGGGGCTGTCGGCCAACTTGAGCGCGCCTTACTTTGTCGATTACGTCAAGGGGCTTCTTGAACAGACCGAGATCGAACGAGACAAGGGATGCCAGATTTACACAACGCTCGACGCCGGACTGCAAGAGGCTGCTGTCCAGGCTGTCGATAAGATCATGGAGAGAATCGACCGGTTGGTGCCGGACCGGAAGGGAAGACCTCAGGTGGCGCTGGTGGCCCTGGATCCACGTTCCGGCGAGATCCTGGCCTTTGTGGGAGGACGCGATTACGGCAGCAGCCAATATAATCGGGCGGTCAACGCCTACCGGCAGCCAGGATCAGCTTTCAAGCCTTTTGTTCACGCCACAGCCTTGAGCACGCGGTCGTTCACTCTCTCCAGCTTCTTAACGGACGCGCCGACTACCTTTGAATATGAAAACAAGGAATACTCTCCGGCCAACTACCACGAACAGTACTTCGGCCGCGTGACGCTCCGGCAGGCCCTGGCCCGCTCGCTCAACGTTCCCACGGTGCAATTGGCCCAGCAAGTCGGATTCCCGGCTGTCAGCTCATTCGCCAATGACCTGTCCTTCAGCACAAAATTCGAACCGTTTCCTTCGATTGCCTTGGGCACCATTGAAGTGACGCCGCTGGAACTGGCACAGGCTTACACCGTCTTTGCGAATGGCGGAAAACTGCAGCCGATTCAGGCCATCCTGGCCATTGAAAATGATGGGATGGTGCAGGTTCTGGAACGAGAGGCTCCCGATCAAGTGCTCAGTCCTGGACTTGCCTATCTGATCACTTCGTCTCTCCAGACGGCAATCGACAGCGGAACCGCAGCCGGAGCCCGGGCGCGCGGCTTTAGCCTGCCCGCCGCAGGCAAGACAGGCACCAGCGACGATAGCTGGTTCGTCGGCTACACTCCGGATCTGCTGTGTGCCGTATGGGTGGGTCTGGACGATTCGACTCCGCTCGAGGTGGACGGCTCTAGGGGGGCACTCCCTCTCTGGGCCGAGTTCATGCTCAATGCGCAGCGCCGCGGCTATCTTTCCGGGGAAAGGTTCATCATTCCGGATGACGTCACCACGTTCACAATCGATCCGACCACGGGCCTGCGGGCTTCTTCCTGGTGCGATCGGACTCAGGCTGAATACTACCTCAAAGGATCTGAACCTCTTGAATTCTGCTCCCGATGGAATCATCTTGACGAATGGCTTTCCCTGGCCCAATACGAGTATGACGGCTGGGGCAGGGAAGGCCAAGACGAGGATGAGGAAGACGAGTCCGACGAGTCTGATCAGGAAGACCCGTAAATATTTTCAGCCGTGAAATCCGTGAAATCCGTGGCTCAAGTTTTTCCCCCTTGAACGTTCACTGAACTCCCCCTATCATTGTCGAAGGAGCTTTTCCCCTGCGATTAATACTTCTGATAGGAGGATCGAATGGCAAAGAAGAAGGTCAATAAGACGGAGTCAGGAATCTCACGACGAGTATTTCTGACTGGCGGTACGGCTGGGGCTTTCGCAACCGGCCTGATCGGAGGACCCGCTGTCGCGGCCCCCTCAGCCTTGGCCGATGTGGAAGTCGTCGGCCCCGAGAGCGTTCCAATAACCCTTCAGATTAACGGCAAGCGCCATCAAGTAAAGCTCGAACCTCGCGTTACTCTTCTCGACGCCATGCGCAATCATCTGGATATCACCGGGGCCAAGAAGGTTTGCGATCGGGCAAGTTGTGGAGCCTGCACGGTGATGATGGAAGGAAAGCCGGTGTACTCGTGCAGCATCCTGGCCATTGAGGCTCAGGGAAAACCGATTGATACTGTGGAAGGCTTGGGCACTCCGGATCGGCTCCACCCGATCCAGGCTGCGTTCGTTGAAAACGACGCCCAGCAATGCGGCTTTTGCACTCCCGGGTTCGTCATGGCTACCAAAGCTTTTCTGGATCGTTATCCCAACCCCACTGAGGAGGACATCGCCGTGGGCCTGGGCGGCAACATCTGCCGTTGCGGCACCTATGCCGGCATTAAACAAGTGGTCCGCGATATGGCTGGAAAAGGAGGTCAGAGCAATGCCTGATTACGAATGGCCCCAATCGGGACAACGTCGCCATATCGGCGAAAGAATTTCACGGCTGGACGGTCCGGCCAAAGTGACCGGCACCGCCAAATATTCCTATGACGTGAATCGTCCAGGAATGCTGTTTGCCAAGATCCTCCGGAATCGAAACGCTCACTGTCGAATCACCAAACTGGATGTCTCCCCAGCCAGGAATATGCCCGGCGTCAAAGCGGTACGCGTCGTGCAGGATGTCGGCACAGAATTGCAGTGGGCGCTTGATGAAATTGTCGTGGTGGCGGCGACCAGTGAGGAGATTGCGGAAGACGCCCTCCGGGCGATTCAAATTGAATATGAGATTTTGCCGCACTTCGTGACCGAGGAAAACCTCGAGGCCGCGCCTGAGACCAAGCCGGCCGAAGAGGCAGTCGAAGGGGACCCGGATGCGGCTTTTAGCGTCGCCGACGCCAAATCCGACGGTTATTATGGAATTGCCGTCATCTCCCACTGCTGCCTGGAGCCTCACGGCCAGGTTTGCGAATGGGAGAGCGACCAGAACCTGACGGCCTGGTGTTCGACCCAGGCGGTTTCGGGATTGCCGGGCCAGTTTGCGGAAGGCCTGGAGATCCCGGCTGCCAACGTTCGGGTGGTCACACCTTACATGGGCGGCGGATTCGGCAGCAAGTTCAGTGTGGACCGCTGGGGACTGGACTGCGCCCGTCTGGCCAAGGAGGCCAAAGCTCCGGTCAAACTGATGCTGGAGCGCGACGCCGAATTGACGGTGGCTGGAGACCGCCCCTCCAGCTACGCCCAGATCCAGATGGCTGCCACAAGGGACGGCACTATCACCGCCTGGTCCTCCAAATCCTGGGGCTCGGGCGGGCTGGGCGGCTCAAATTCGCCTCCGCTTCCCTATGTTTTCAAGTTTCCCAATCAGAGGCACCAGCATATTTCCATTCCCACTCACGTGGCGGGCTCCCGTGCCTGGCGGGCCCCCAATCACCCCCAGGCCTGCTACCTGACCATGAGCGCACTCGAGGATCTGGCTGCCGAGCTGAAGATGGACCCGCTGGATTTTTTTCAGAAGAACATCGCCATGACCGGCGTGCGGGCCGACACTTACGCCGAAGAGCTGAAGATCGCGGCTGACCTGATCGGTTGGAAGCAGAGCTGGCATCCCCGTGGCCAGAGCGGCAGCGGCCCCGTCAAAAGGGGACTAGGCCTGGCTCTTCACACCTGGGGAGGCAGAGCCCACAACAGCAACTGTGACGTTCTCATTCATCCCGACGGGATTGCCGAAGTCAGGATGGGCACTCAGGACCTGGGTACGGGAACGCGAACCGTGATTGCCATGGTCCTGGCGGAGACCCTGGGCCTTCCGCTCGAATCGGTCAAGGTCAACATGGGAGACAGCGTCTACCCGGCTTCCGGAGCTTCGGGCGGAAGTACAACCGTCGGCGGAGTCACTTCCTCGACCCGCCGGGCGTCGGTCCACGCGCTCGATCAGCTCTTCGCCAAATTGGCGCCCGCTCTGGAAACCACCCCCGAACAACTGGAGGCTGTGAACAGTCGCATCCAGGTCAAAGGGGACTCCTCCAAGGGCTTGAGTTGGAAGGAAGCGACTGGCCGACTGGGCGTGAATCCCATCACCGCTACCGGGCAGCAGCCTGGACCCGGCAAGCTGAACGATAGCGGCGTCGGTGGGGTGCAGATGGCCGACGTTTCGGTGGACGTGGAAACAGGAGTCGTCAGAATCAACAAGATGGTGGCCGTTCAGGACTGCGGTCTGATTGTCAACATGAAGCTGGCGGAAAGCCAGGTCTTCGGAGCGCTCATCATGGGCGTGGCCTATGCCCTGGTGGAAGAGAAAATCATGGATCCGGTTACCGGAATCATGCTCAACGCCACTGACCTGGAGGCTTATCGCCTGGCTACCATAGGAGACATCGGTGAACTGGTGGTCCATATGATGACCGGACCCGGATATGACGAGCGGGGAGTCATCGGTCTGGGCGAGCCGCCGGTGATCTCGCCCGGCGCCGCCATCGGCAACGCGGTGGCCAATGCCATCGGCGTTCGTGTATCAAACATGCCCTTGACACCCGATAGGGTGCTGACCGCTCTGGAGAAAGGAGGGGTTGCCTGATGAAATCCTTTGAATACGCAAGTCCTCAAACCAAAGAAGACGCCGTCAAGCTGCTGGGGAGCGAGTCGGTCGCTTTGGCAGGTGGGACCGACATCCTCAACCTCATGAAGGACTATGTCTCCACGCCTCAACGGTTGGTGAATTTGAAGACGGTCGAAGAACTCGGCGGCATCCGGGACGACAGCGGCGGTGGCGTCCGCATCGGAGCGCTCGTAACCCTGGACGAAATGCTGGCCAGCGACCGGATCAAGCGGGAATACCCGGCCATCTGGGGTTTGAGCGAGCGCATGGGTGGACCTCAGATCCGCTCAGTCGGAACCGTGGGCGGAAACCTGTGCCAGCGACCCCGCTGCTGGTATTACCGCAACGGCTTCGGGCTGCTGGCGCTTCGCAACGGCAAGTCCATGGTGCTGGAAGGCGATGACCGCTACCATGCCGTGCTGGGCAACGAAGGTCCGGCTTATTTCGTGAGTCCATCCACGCTGGCCCCGGCCTTGATCGCGCTGGACAGCCAGGTGAGGCTCTTCGGTCCCAATGGCGCCCGTGAAGTGCGGCTGGAAGATTTTTACGTCATCCCCAAAGCGGACGGAGAAAACGAATTTGTCTTGCAGCCCAATGAGATTGTGACGGAAGTCATTGTTCCGTCGGCTTCAAACCGGAAAAACGCCATTTATGAGGTCCGTCAACGTCAAGGACTGGACTGGCCTCTGGTTTCGGCAGCCGTTTCTCTGGAGATGGACGGCAACCAGGTGCGCAACGCCCGGGTAGTGCTGGGACAGGTGGCTCCCAAACCGTGGGTGGCGTCCGACGCTCAGAGTTTTCTCTCGGGGAAATCCATCAGCGCCGAAGTGGCCGAGCAGGCGGGAGAAGCTGCCGTGCGAGGCGCCACAGCACTCAATAAGAATGCTTATAAAATCAGACTGGCTCGCGTGGCGGTCAAACGGGCTCTGCTGCGGGCCACCGGGACGGAGGTATAACTATGTCCTCAATCAGAGATCATCACTCGCAGTGCAGGCGATTGCGTTCCAAAGGTATGTTTATCGATGCGGCCCCGGATCCAACCGTGCCCAGCATGAGTGACGGGTTTTTCTGGTGCACGCATACCATGAACTGCCTCGGCCCGGACGGCAAGGTGGCCACTGTGGAAAGCTGTAAATCGGGCCGCCGCTGCTTCGAAGCGCTTTGAGTTCCAAGTTCCAAGTCAGAGATGACTTGATGACTTCGACTTTGAACTTGACCTTGGAGATAAACTTGGAACTTGGAACTTGGAACTTGGATTCTGCTAGAATCACCTTTGGGAGAAAAACTATGCACAACATCTTCACTATACTAGTGATTTTTTCGATGCTGGCGGCGCCGCTTGCAGCGCGTGATGCCGCCATTTCCGGTGATTACCTCGAGGTCCGCACGTCCGACGTTTACGTGGGACCCTGCATTGCCAATGGCGAAGTCAACCTGACGGGAGAGGAAGCTATTATGGCCTGGCGGGTGCGCGAGGGTTCCTGGCAGGGGATCCCGCTGCAGGGGCTGAGTGTGGTGGCCGTAGTGAAAGCCAATGCCACGCTGGGTGATCCCTTTGCCAGTCCTTACCCGGCCGAATCAGCCATTATTGTGGACCAGAAGGCTACCTCAGAGCAGCGCCAGGCCCTGGTGAATTTCGCTCGCTCCATGGGCGGAGATCTGCTGGAAGATGTGGTTTGGGTAAAGGCCTCCGAGATTGACATGGGCTTCACGGATGAGGCCGCCCTCGCCCATCAGCACCATGGCGCCGGAGGTCATGCTTACCTGGACGCCGGCAAAATCGCCCAGGTGCAGACACGCTCCTTCCGCCAGGGCGATCATCTTTGCGGCAATGAGGAACTGTACTACCAACCTCTCACTGAAGTTTCCGCCAGTCCCGCTTATACTCTGGTGCACAGATTCAGCGGCCAAGGCCTGGGTGGCACCTGGAGCAGTCCCAGCAAGGCGAGCGCGTTCGTGGGGACGTTTGCACGGTAACACGCTGACCCCTGGACCGCTGACCCCGGCTCGCTACGCTCGCCTGCTGACCGCTGACCAAAAAGAGGTGATTCATGGGGTCAGCGATCAGCTCGCGGAGAATCTGACTGAATGCAGCTAATTAATATTTTCCTATGCAGTTTTTTGCTTTTGTCCACTTCGGCCCTCGCGGCCGACGCTCAGCTCGAGAAGATCGGCTCGGTGCCGGAGGGCATTGCTCCTGAGGTAGCGGCCTTGCTGACGCCCGACGGAGTGCGGGTTTCGAGCGGCGGCAGTACAATCGGCGAATTCTGGCTGCGCCAGGAAATGTCGCTCAACGATTCTCCCGGTTCTCAACTGGGGGTGACCTTTGGCAAACTGCCGGCAGGAACGCTGGTGGGAGTGGTCCACTTTCCAGAGTCCTGGAAGGACTACAAAGATCAGCCCATCGCTGCCGGAGTCTACACCCTGCGCTACGGAGTCCAACCGGCCGATGGCAATCATATGGGTGTGAGCGTATACCGCGACTTTTTGCTGCTGGCTCCGGCGGCAGAAGATAGCAGCGCTGCCGCCATTGAAGACGGTGAGGCCCTGGTTAAGCTCAGCACGAAAACGACGGGCACGCCTCACCCGGCCATCCTGGCCCTTTTTCCGCTTTACGAAGAAATCAGCGAACCCACCCTCGTCCAGAACGAGATGGACCAGCCCACGCTCGCCGTGACGATCGGATCCGTCACCCTAGGTCTGGTCATCCAGGGGCATGGGGAGGTTCTGTAGTTCCTCACTTCCGGCCTGACTTGGAACTTGGAACTTGGAACTTGAAACTCAATGCCGAAAGGCTCACGCCCACTAAAAACGTAACCGCCGTTCCGGTCAACACATACCAGGTCCAGGCCACGGCGGGGGTCTGGATGAGGGCCAACATGGCGATGAGACCCGCGAACATGGCGGCCAGCCCGGCGGCCTGCCGGGTGCGTGGAGACCAGACGCCGAGCAGAAAGATCCCCAGGACACTCCCCATGGTGACGCTGGTGATGGTAAGCCCAACTTCCAGGACCGATCCCCAGTTGCGCGCCAGCGCGGCAATCCCGGCCAGAACCACTCCCCAGCTCAAGGTGAAAATTCGCGAGGCCCGTAGGTAATGCAAATCCGGGGCAGCCTTGCGGAAGTACCTTTTGTAAAAGTCATTGACGGAAGAGGAAGCCAGGGAATTGAGCGAACTGCTCAGTGTGGACATCGCCGCCGCAAAGATGGCAGCAATCACCAGGCCCGATATTCCGGGCGCGAGCTGCTCTACGATAAAGATGGGAAAGATGCGATCGGCCTGGTCCAATTCCCGGCCCAGCGGAAACTCCTGGTAAAAGGCGTAAAGCATCACTCCGATCACCAGGAAGAGCAAGAACTGGAGTAGGACGATAATGCCACTGAAAATCAGCGCCAACTGGCTCCCGCGCCTGCTCCCGCAGGCCAGATAGCGCTGCACCATCATCTGGTCGGTCCCGTGCGTGGCAAAAGTCAAAAAGGCGCCGCCGATCAGCCCAGCCCACAATGTGTAGGCCGAGCTCAAGTCGAATCCCAGCTCGAAAATGTTAAATTTGTTCAGCGGAGCCGCCCTTGCTGTCACGTCCTGCCAGCCTCCCGGCAGCTTATCCAGGATGGCGTAAAATGCGAGAAAAGCCCCGCCGATATAGATCATCAACTGAGCGACGTCATTCCAGACCACCGCCCGCATCCCACCGTAGAGCGTGTATAGGATGGTAATGACAGCGATGATCACGATTGTCCAGATATCCGATATCTGAGTGACCACGGCCAGCACAAGACCGGTGGCGAAAAGACGGACGCCGTCCGCAAGAGCGCGTGTCACCTGGAAAAGAAAAGCCGAAAAGCTCTGGATCTTGGGACCGAAACGAAAGTGGAGCAGTTCGTAAGCAGTCTGAATCTCGCCCTTGAAGTAAGCGGGGATCAAAAAAAGACTCACCAGGATTTTTCCCAGAATGTACCCGATGGCAAGCTGGAGAAAAGCCATATTCCCGGTATAAGCGATGGCTGGAGCTCCTATGAAGGTAAGCGTGCTGGTTTCGGTGGCCACGATGGAAAAGCAGATGGCCCACCAGGGCATGCGCCGCCCTCCCAGGAAGTAATCGCCGATATCCTTCTGCCCACGGCCCAACAGCATTCCAAAGAGGGCTGTGGCCGCCAGGTAGGCGATGAGGACCCCGTAGTCGAGTGCAGTGAATCCCATGGAAGCTGCTCTCAGTGCGACGGTCGTCGTGACTTCAGGTCGGAAATTCGTTGAAACGACTGCCGGATTCTCTCAGGGGAGATCTCGCCCCGCTCCACCATCCCGCGCACAATGTCAAAGGCCTTTCGGGCCAGATCGGGATCGTAAGTCAAATTATTTCCCAGCAGAAGAATGTCCACGCCGGCATTTATCGCCAGCTCAATGGCCTTCTCAAAGGTGTAGTTTTGGACGATCGCTCCCATCCCCATATCGTCCGAGATGATCACTCCTTCAAATCCCAGATCCTGCCGCAATATCCCGCTGATCACCGGCTTGGAAAGCGTCGCCGGATAGCGGCTGTCCCACCTGGAGTTATACAGGTGTGCCGTCATGACCATATCCGGCAATTCCTCTTCAATCAATTCCGCGAAGGGCGCCAGTTCCACCGGGGACCAGGTCTCGCTGACGTCAGGCAGGCCCAGGTGGCTGTCATCCCTGCTCGAGCCGTGGCCTGGAAAGTGCTTGACCGCCGCCCAGATCCCCGCTTCGTGAAATGCTTCAATGGTCCAGCGGGCATGCTTTGCCACCAGTTCCGGATCGGCGCCATAGCTGCGTTCCAGTCCGGCGATCACCGGGTTCTCCGGGTTGGCTGCCAAATCCACGACGGGTGCAAAATTCATATTGATTCCGAGTCCGGCAAGAAGGCGGCCCATCTCGCCGGCCTGTTTGCGCGTGATCTCTTCGCTGTTACGGCGGCCCATTTCGGCGGCAGAAAGGGTCGCCGGAAAGCCTCGGACTTCTTTAAGCCTGGCGAGCCTTCCTCCTTCCTGGTCGATGGCCACGAACAAGGGAGTCCCGGCGGCCGCTTGAAGGCTCGCAGTCAGTGCGCGTACCTGCTCGGCTGACAGGATATTCCGAACCGGAGAGCGGGAGGCGACGTCGTAATCAAAGAGGATTGCACCTCCCAGATGCAAATCCCGGACTTGCTGGAGAAAGGGATCGTCAGGTCCCAGTTCCGTACCCCGAAAGCCCACCATCAACATCTGGCCGATCCAGAGATCCAGCTCTCGGTCTTGCTGGTGCGCAGCACACATGGGGGCCATGAGCAAGACCGACAGTGTTATCGCGATCAGCCGTTGCGACATACGGAGAACAGATTAGCACAGTGGTGCTTGCTTCTTTAGTCTCTTAGCTCAGCAGCCTGAGCGGCAATGCCCCGGGGCCGCTCCCTCACGGTCGCGGCTCGGATGCAGTCGCTGTCGCCCACGCCACTCAACCGAGCCGCGACTGTACACCCAAAGGGTACCCGGCGGCCCTGGATTAGGTCTAAGAAACCAAAAACTAAGAAACCAAAGAACCAGCCGTGGTGCTTTCTCCGTTGCTTCGCTAAAATCTCCCATTGACCATGAGATTCCTACTCGGCATTGACGGAGGCGGCACGAAGACGATCTGCCTGGCAGCGGATCGATCGGGGCAGGTCGTGGGCGAGGGGCGGGGCGGACCCTCGAACTATCTGAGGGAAGGAATTTACGCCACCAAGAGCTCCTTGCGGGCAGCCATCAGCCAGACTCTGGAAGCAGCCTCTCTTCAGGCCCAACAGATCGGCGCCCTGTGCGCTGGATTGGCAGGTATGGACCGGCCGGGAGACCGAGAAGTGGTATCGGGCCTCCTAAAGGAAATCCTGCCGGTAGAGCACCTGGTGCTTGAAAATGACGCCTTTATCGCCCTGGCAGGGGCTACCGAAGGGCGTCCGGGTGTGATTGTCATTTCCGGAACAGGCTCCATTGCTTTGGGGGTAAACGGCCGGGGCAAGAGAGCGCGCTCAGGAGGATGGGGGCACATCCTGGGAGACGAGGGGAGCGGCTACGACATCGCCCGCCGCGGCTTGGCAGCCGCCCTCCAGCATCACGATGGTCGAGGTCCGAAAACCATCATTGCGGAGAAAATTTCCCGCCACTTTTATCTTGGCCAGGTTGACGATCTGATCCCGCTGCTCTATGGGGATGCCGGTACTTCGCGCAGGGTAGCTGCCCTTTATCCCATGGTCCTGGAGGCGGCTGAAGAAGGAGACCAGGTGGCCAAATGCCTTCTGGAGACGGCTGTCCAAAGCCTGCTCGCAATGGCGATGGCCGTCATCGAAAAACTCCAAATGAAGGAAGACCTTACGCTCTCCCTTTCCGGCGGAGTCTTCCGCCATAGTGCTATCATGCGCAATCGCTTTGGCGCCCTCCTGAAGGAAAAGGCGCCCGGCGCAAAGGTCATCCAGCCTTTCCATCCGCCGGAGTACGGCGCCATCCTGCTTGCCAAAGCTGCTCTGGATCGGAAGCCGCTTTTTACAAGCCAGGGCCGCCCGTTACAATAAGCGAATGCGTGTTGCCGAGCGAATGTCACGACTGGGAACGGAAACGGCCTTCGAGGTGCTGGCGGAAGCGAAAGCTCTGGAGGCTCAGGGAAAAAAGATCATTCATCTGGAGATAGGGGAGCCGGATTTTAATACTCCTCAAAATATCATCGAGGCTGGAATTCGGGCTCTTCAGGAAGGCTGGCATCATTACACGCCCGCTTCCGGGCTGATAAATCTCCGCCAGACGATTGCCCAACATGTGTCTCGCTCCAGGGGCATCGCCGTCGATCCGGCAGAGGTGGTGGTCACACCGGGGGCCAAGCCGATTCTTTTCTTCAGCCTGCTGGCCATGACCCAGGAAGGGGACGAAGTCATTTATCCCAACCCGGGATTTCCGATTTATGAGTCAATGATTCGCTACGCGGGCGCCAGCGCCGTTCCCATTCAATTGCGGGAAGAGTTGGACTTTCGACTGGACGTCCGGGAATTGCTCCAGGCCATGACCTCGCGAACCAGGATGGTCATACTGAATTCCCCCAATAATCCGACGGGTTCGGTGCTCTCCGAGGAGGATCTGAGACAACTGGCCTCGATTCTGGCCGAACGCGACGTCATCTGCCTTTCCGACGAAATCTACAGCCAAATCCTTTACGAGGGAGAACACCGCAGCATCGCCTCCTTGCCGGGGATGAAGGACCGGACCATTATCCTGGACGGCTTCTCCAAAACGTATGCGATGACTGGCTGGCGCCTGGGCTACGGAGTGATGCCGGCGCCCCTGGCCGAACACATCACCAGGCTTATGATTAATTCCAATTCCTGCACTGCCGCCTTTACCCAGATGGCCGGCATCGAGGCGCTGGCAGGCGACCAAAGCTCGGTTTCGAAAATGGTCGCCACTTTTCGCAGGCGCCGCGACCGAATCGTCGAGCTGCTCAACGAGATCGAGGGGATTCACTGCCGTATGCCGCGCGGCGCTTTTTATGTCTTTCCAAATGTCAGCGCTCTGGGACAGGATGTTTCCCACCTTTCCAAGCTTCTGCTTCACGAGGGCGGAGTAGCCACCCTGGCCGGGACCTCGTTCGGTCGCTTCGGAGAAGGATACCTGCGGCTTTCCTACGCCAATTCGCTGCAGGCGATTGAGGAAGCCATTGGAAAAATCAGCGACTTCCTGGGCAGGCAGTCAGTTCTTTAGCCCCGGATTTACACGGATGACACGGACGACGCAGAATGATCGGCATCAATCCGTGAAATCTGTGG
>JBOGJG010000261.1:0-11416 GCA_050747825.1 Acidobacteriota bacterium
GGGTGGCCGGTGGCAAGCTCGCTTCGCTCGCGGTGGCGGGTGGCAAGCTCGCTTCGCTCGCGGTGGCCGGTGGCAAGCTCGCTTCGCTCGCGGTGGCCGGTGGCAAGCTCGCTTCGCTCGCAGTGGCGGGTGGCGGGTGGCTCGATCGGGCTTGAGGCCTGAGGGAAAAAACAAGCCTTAAGCCTCAGGTCTCAGACCACAAGCTTTTTCCCAACCCGCCACGTATGTACCCGGACCAACCCCCGCCACCTGCCACCTGCCACCTGCCACCGCGAGCGAAGCGAGCTTGCCACCCGCCACCTGCCACCTGCCACCTGATAAGATATTACTGAAAAAATGATTCGACCAATATTGACCTACGGAGCGCCGGAGTTGGAAAAGAAGAGCGCCCCCATACTAAAGTTCGACGAGGAGCTTAAGGTTCTGGCCCGCGATATGCTGGAGACGATGTATGCGGCTCCGGGAGTCGGTCTGGCTGCTCCACAGATCGGAATGAATTCTCGCCTGGTGGTGATCGATATCAGCGCAGGACAGGAGAAGAACGCCCAGATCGTGCTAGCTAATCCTGAGATTCTGGAGGAGGAAGGTAGTCAGAAGGGGGAAGAAGGTTGTCTTAGCATCCCTGGATTTACCGCCATCGTAGAGCGGCCTTATCGCGTTCGGGTGAAGGCCCAGGATCTGGAGGGCAACGACCTCGAAATGGAAGGGGAGGAGTTACTGGCGCGCGCTCTTTGCCATGAGATTGACCACCTGGACGGTATTCTCTATCTGGATCGAATCTCAGTCCTGAAGAGAGACCTGATTAAACGAAAGATTCGAAAGCTGGCTCGAGCGGGAGAGTGGTAATGCGCGTGGTGTTCCTGGGGACACCGGAATTCGCCGGTCCCGCCCTCAGGGCGCTGGTAGAGGCCTCCGGCCTGGAGGTCGTTGCGGTCGTTACGCAGCCCGACCGAAAGGCGGGGCGCGGACAGAAGTTCACCTCCCCGCCAGTTAAACAGATGGCCTTGAGGGCCGGTCTACCCCTCTTTCAGCCCCCTCGCCTGGGCAACAATCCGGAAGCGCCGGCATTTCTGGAGGAATACAAGCCGGATTTGATGGTAGTGGTGGCTTTTGGACAGATTCTGCCTCCCGGCTTTTTCGACTTTCCTCCTTTGGGGACGCTCAATATTCACGCCTCCCTTTTGCCCCGCTACCGGGGGGCAGCTCCCGTCGCGCATGCCATCCTGGAAGGACAGCGGACTACCGGCGTGACCATCATGAAAATCGATGAGGGGATGGACACAGGAGACATTCTCACTCAGCAAACCGTACCGATCGGTGAGAACACCACTGCCGGAGAGCTGGCCCGGGAGCTTTCACTGAAAGGAGCTGATCTGTTGGTCCGCACGATACCCGATTACGCCAGAGCGACGATAATGCCCAGGGCGCAGGATCACAGTCAGGCGAGTTACGCCCCTCGCCTGGCTAAAGAACAGGCGCTCATCGACTGGAGCCGTCCGGCCGATAGCATCCACAACCAGATTCGCGGGCTGAATCCCTGGCCGGTCGCTGTCACTCACTTTCGATCTCAGCCCGTCAAAGTCTGGCGCAGCCTGCGCTCGCAGGCCTCAGCAGGAGAAGCCTCCGGCTTGATTACGTCTATCGAAGAACAGGGCATCGTCGTGAGCTGCGGGGATGGCAAAACCATCACCCTGAGCGAGCTCCAACTTCCGGGCAAGGCCTGCTTGAGCGCCCAGGATTTCGCCAATGGCCTGAGGCTTCGCCCGGGGGAGCTGTTTGGGGTCAGATCTTGAAGCAAAAAGGAAAAACTCAAGATCTGACCCCTACTGAACCCCGGAGCGTAGCGGTTCGATTGCTGCGAAGGATCTCCAGGCGCGGAGAGCACATTGACCTGATTTTTAGCGATGAGAGCTTTCTCAGGCTGGATGTGCGCGATCGCGGCCTGGTGACCGAATTGATTTATGGAGTTTTGAGGAGCCAGGGCACGCTGGACTATTACATCTTGCTACTCTCACGCGCGCCCTTCCAGAAGCTGGACGAGATCATCCTTTGGATCTTGCGCCTGGGGCTATATCAGCTCGAATTCATGAGAATTCCGGAGCGGGCGGCGGTCCATGAGACCGTCAATCTGTGCCGCGTCTTCCAAAAAACCTCCGCCGGCAGCCTGGTCAACGCGCTGCTTCGCCGTTTCCTGCGCGAGAAGCCCCCTCAGCCGTCCGGGGATTCGGCTGAGGCGCTGGCAGTGCGCCTCAGCCATCCCGTCTGGCTGGTCAAGCGCTATCTGGCCCGGCAGCCTCTAAAAGAAGCCAGGGCAGGGCTGATGCTGAATAATCAGGTTCCTCTGCCTGCGCTTTGGGTCAATATCTTCAAGACCTCCCTGGCCGATTTTTGCGGTCGCCTGGAACAGGAAGGGATAGCCTTTGAAATCGTTCCGGACTTGCCTAACTGCCTGGTCGTCCGCTATCCGGCCTTCTCTCAGCACCCGCTCTACCGGGAAGGATATTGCTTCTTCATGGATGCGGCCAGCCAGCAGGTTGTTTATCTAGCCGATTTGCAGGACCGCCGCCGACTCGGCGATTTCTGCGCCGCTCCCGGCGGCAAATCTTTCCTGATCGCCTCTCAGATGCAGCAGGGGTCCCGGCTCGTTTGCGCTGACTTCGACTCCCAGCGCCTGGAGGAAACCCGAGCCAGGGCGAATTTCTACAATATCCCTGGCGCTGCCTCAGGCCTCCGGTCTCAAGCCTCAGGCCTGTATTTCGTCCACGCCGATCTTTCCCGGTCCGCACCCTTTCAGGACTGCTTCGATTTTGTGCTGCTGGATGTTCCCTGCAGCGGTCTGGGCACGTTGCGCTCCAACCCTGATATCCGCTGGAAAGCGAGAGAAGAGGACCTGGACCGCTTTCATGCCAAGCAGGTGGCCATTCTTGCCAACGGCTTTGCGGCCCTTCAGCCGGGAGGTGAGCTGATTTACTCTACCTGCTCGACGGAGCCGGAGGAAAACGAGTCCGTTGTCCGGGAGTTCCTGGCGCAGGAAACCCGGGCAAGGAAGGCTGCGGAGCCTTTCAAAACACCGGTCGAGGAGCGTCCCGGAGACTGCTTTTTCGCCGTGCGAATCAGGCGAGCCAACCGGTTCTGATTCGTGTGATTCGTTGGCCCGGAACCGAATCGATCATTAGCAGCCTGTGGTAAAAGTCCTGAGGGGTCGTGTTAGGGGCGCCGAGGGCTCGGATGCAAGGCCCGGCGACGCCGGCGATGCCCTTGCATCGTCCAGCAGCCGCAACGCCGCAGACGGGTCCTCGCCGCCCCTAACCCAAAGGGCGCCAGGGGATTGCCGCCGCCGGCTGCGTTGTTCGTCGTCGACGATGCTGTAGCATCGCCTTCCTCCCCTCGCCTGGCCGGACGACTCCACTTCCCTGGCGCACGGCCCCTCAGGACTTTTACCACAGGCTGTTAGACACAAGTCAAAGTCCTATGCTAAAATTCACCGTCAAAAAGACAAAAAGAAGTTCCCGATAAATTACATGTCCCCCAAAAATAACGGATTGCAAGAAAAGGTTCGAATCTTTTTTAAGCTGGCCCTGCTCTTGGGTATTTTGCTGGCGGTCGGAGCGATTGCCGTCTACTTTGGTATGCGGGTGGCAATTCGTGGTACGGAGGTGGAAGTACCGCAGGTCGTGGGAGACACGGCTGAGAAGGCTCAGGAGGAGCTGGAAGGTTTTGATCTGGGCTTGAGCGTAAACGGCAAGCGGTATGCTGAGGATGCTCCGGAGGGGACGATCGTGTCTCAGTATCCATCGGCCGGAGGTCGCATCAAAGCCGGTCAGGACGTTCAAGTGATCGTCAGCCTGGGGAAGCGAGTGAAGCCGGTACCTGATGTCACGGGAGCGACTGTACGGGCTGCTCAGCTCATGACGGCACAGGCGGGATATCAATTCGGCAGCATCAGCGAAATTGAGTGGGACGGCGGCAGAGGCCAGGTGATTCAGCAGGTGCCGGCGGCCTATTCCACAGAGATCGGCAGCGGGAAGATAGACGTCCTGGTCAGCCGGCAATTTACAGAACGCTTGATCATGCCCGAGTTGACGGGGAAGGAGTTGAATCAGGTAAGAGTTCTGCTGGAATCGGCCAATTTGAAGCTGGGCAATGTCCAGTACGCTCGTTACCAGGGCGCCTCTCTGGGCAGTGTGGTCAAGCAATTCCCGCAGCCCGGTTATCCCGTAAGTCCGGAAACCCCTATCCACCTGGAGGTGGCTCGCTGATGCCCTGGATTGCTCCTTCCATTCTTTCGGCAAACTTCACGAACTTGGAAGAGGACATCCACAAGATGGAGCAGGCCGGAGCTGAGATTCTGCACATCGATGTCATGGATGGGCATTTTGTGCCGAACCTGACCATCGGAATTCCAGTCCTCAAGGCGATCCGCAAAACCACCGGGCTGCTGTTGGACGTCCACCTGATGATCTCAAATCCCGAAGAGATGGCCGAGGCTTTCGTGGAGGCGGGAGCCGATTTCATCAGCGTTCACTATGAAACAGTTACTCATTTGGATCGTCTACTAGAGAGAATCCGTGAGAAAGGCGCGCGTCCGGGAGTAGCCGTTAATCCACACACTCCGGTCCTTCTGTTGGAGGAGATATTGCATAAATGCCATCACGTGCTGGTGCTTTCGGTTAACCCCGGTTTGGCCGGACAGGAATTTATTGCCGGCAGCTTTGAGAAGATGAGAAAATTAAGGGCCGAGATTCAGAAGCAGAGGTTGGATGTGAAGATTGAAATTGACGGGGGGATCGGCCCCGGGAATGTGGGCGAAGCAGTGCGATCCGGAGCGGACATCCTGGTGGCCGGATCGGCCGTTTTTTCTTCCGAGAATCCCCAGGACACCTTTCGTCAAATGCAAGTGCTGGCTGAAGAGTCGGAGCCCAACCGAGCCGCGACCACCCAGCGGCCAACCGGGGAGCGGCCCGACAAAATCCGAGCCGCGACCGTACACCCCGCCCGAGAGGCACCCGGTACCCGGCGGCCC
The DNA here is from genome assembly GCA_050747825.1 of Acidobacteriota bacterium. Lineage (GTDB taxonomy): Bacteria > Acidobacteriota > UBA6911 > RPQK01 > JBOGJG01 > JBOGJG01. The sequence goes on from JBOGJG010000261.1 coordinate 5,024, forward strand.
CAGCGGCCCCTGCAGAACAAGGAAGCCTGATACAATTGGACTGCCATTATGCGATTTTTTTATAAATTCTGCCTTTTAACTCTGGGCGCACTGTTGCTTTCCGCTTGCGGCCAGAAAAGCGCCGGCCTTCAGGAGAGCGCGGTGCCTCCCGATGAAGTGCTTTTCGAAAACGGGACCAACTTCCTGGATAAGAGCCAGTACATCAAAGCCAGGCTTTCTTTCCAGACGCTCATCAACACCTATCCGGATAGCGAGTATACGCCGGCAGCCTTTCTGTCGATTGCCGACTCTTATTACAAGGAAGGTGGGACGGCGAATCTTCTCCAGGCCGAAGCCCAGTACAAGGACTTTATTATCTTCTATCCCACTCATGAATTTGCCGATGACGCGCAGTTGAAGATTGCCGCCATCAATTACAGATTGATGAAGCCTCACGATCGCGACCCAACCTATGGGCGCAAGGCTGAGATCGAGTTTCAGAAGTTCCTGGACGAGTACCCGGATAGCGAAGATGTTCCCACGGCCCGAGAGTTCCTGCGTCAGGTGCAGGAGACCCTGGCTTTAGGCATCCACCAGGTGGGTAATTTCTACCTGGAGCGGCGCCAGAACTACAACGCTTCGGAAAGCCGCTACAAGGAAGTCCTGGAGAAATATCCGCGCTTCAGCCTGCAGGACGCCAATCTGTACCACCTGGCGCTCTCGCTGGAGCGGGCGGGACGAATCGACGAGGCAACTGTTTACTATTCACGTGTGGCGGCCGAGTATCCCTTCAGCGCCTACTTCGAAGAGGCAAAAGATAAGCTGATCCTTCTGGAGAAGCCGGTCCCGGCTGTAAACGACCAAGCTGCAGCCCTGCACAAAGCGAATTTGCCGCTTGAGGAGAGCTTTTCGATCCTGGACCCGATTACGGGAGTCTTGAAGATCTTTACGGGCCCGGAGGACCCCTACGAGGTGGCCAAGCGCCGGGCTGAACAGCGTGAGGCTCAGAATCAATCCTACACGGGTGATTCGAACGGTTCGGAGGGAAAAAAAAATTGAGCCGGGTGCCTCATCTGGTCTTAGCCGATGACAGCCAGACGATCCAGAAGGTGGTTCAGCTCAGTTTTGCGGATGAGGAGATCGAAATTCATTCCTTTTCCGACGGCACGGCGGCTCTGAAGTTTCTGCGCGACGAGCCTCCCGAAGTGTTGCTCGCCGACATCTCGCTGCCTTCCATTGATGGTTATGAGCTGTGCCGCGAAGTGAAACAAGACCCCAGGACGGCTCATATCCCCGTGATTTTGCTCGCCGGAACGTTTGAGCCTTTTGACCTCAAGCGAGCCGAAGAGGCCGGGTTTCACAGCTATCTCACCAAGCCTTTTGAAACCTCTCAACTGGTGGAACTGGTGAAAAAGCTTGTGCAGAGCCGTGGCGCCATGCCCCCGCCTGCGCCGGCCCCCCAGCCGCCACTCAAACAGGAGCCGGTCTCAGCACCCGAGAGCGCCTCGCCGCAGGAAACAGGTGCCGAACCGGTCCTGCAGGAGACTCCGAAGGCGAGGAAGCCCGGATTTCTGTTTGATATCTCCCTTTACGGCGAGCGCAGCGATTTTGTCTTTTCGCTGCTGCCTTCTCAGTGCCGGCCGCTGCCTGGGAGCCTGGAACGGGATATCCACCGCAGCCCCATCAGCCTTTCTCAGGAGCCGTCCCGGACTGCCTCTGCGGACGACCTGGCTCTGAGCCGCGACGAGCTTGACCTGCTAATGGGCAAAGTAATGGAACGCCTCCCCTCCGAACTACGTCGCATCCTGCCCGAAATCGCCGCCGAGCTGCGGCGGGACAGTTAGAAAACATTGGCCGTTGACATTCCCAAGACCTACGATCCTGCGGAATTGGTGAGGAAGTGGTATGAGCGGTGGGAGGAGCAGGGTTATTTCAAGGCGCATGTAGATTCTTCAAAGCCTTCTTATTCACTGGTCATGCCCCCTCCCAATATCACCGGCTCGCTGCATATGGGGCATGCGCTGAACATCACGCTTCAAGACATTCTCACGCGCTGGAAGCGCATGCAGGGCTATAACGTCCTGTGGCTTCCCGGCACGGACCACGCCGGAATTGCGACGCAAAATGTGGTGGAGCGCCAGCTCGCGGAAGAAGGACGGCACCGCAGCGACTTGGGCCGGGAGAAATTCGAACAGAGGGTGTGGGCCTGGAAGGAAACGGCTGAGAGCAGAATAATCCAGCAAATCCGCAGGCTGGGCTGCTCCTGTGACTGGAGCCGCAAGCGCTTCACCTTCGATGAAGGTCTTTCCAGCGCCGTTCGCGAAGAGTTCGTTCAGCTCTACGAGCAAGGGCTGATCTACAAGGGCGAATACCTGGTGAACTGGTGCCCGCGCTGCGGCACGGCCATCTCCGACCTGGAAGTGGAATACGAGCCGGTCCAGGGCAGGCTTTGGCAAATTAAATATCCGGTAAAAGGCGATGACGGACGTTTTGTGGTGGTTGCCACCACCCGTCCCGAGACCATGCTGGGGGACACGGCCGTGGCCGTTCACCCCCAGGACGAGCGCTACCTGGACCTGCACGGTCGCACTATTATGCTGCCGTTGATGAATCGCGAGATTCCGGTTATTGCCGACTCCTTTGTCGAAACAGAATTTGGTACGGGTGTCGTCAAAGTCACTCCCGGACACGATCCAGCCGACTTTGAAGCGGGGCGGCGCCATGATTTACCGATCATAAAAGTCATTGGCGAAGATGCCATGATGACAGCAGAGGCCGGCCTGTACTCGGGGCTGGACCGCTACGAGGCTCGCCGGCGCATCGTCAGAGACCTGGAAAAACAGGGCCTTGTCCTGAAAATCGAAGATCATTCTCACAACATCGGGCACTGCCAAAGGTGTGACACGGTCATTGAGCCTCTGGTTTCGAATCAATGGTTTGTCAGAGTAAAGCCTCTGGCTGAAGCCGCCATTGAAGCGGTTGAGAAGGACCAGACCTTCTTCGTGCCTGAGAACTTCAGGCGCGTGTACTTCGACTGGATGTACAACATTCACGATTGGTGCATCAGCCGCCAGCTCTGGTGGGGACATCGAATTCCTGCCTGGTACTGCCAGTGCGGCGCCATGATCGTCGCCCGAGAGGCGCCACAAGAGTGTCCGCAATGCCAGGGCGCCACTCTTCGACAGGAGTCGGACGTTCTGGACACCTGGTTCAGTTCCGGACTCTGGCCGTTTTCGGCGCTGGGCTGGCCCGACAATACCCCGGAGTTGAAGGTGTTCTATCCCACCAGTACCCTGGTCACGGCCTTTGACATCATTTTTTTCTGGGTGGCCCGCATGATGATGCTGGGCATTCGCTTCATGGGAGACGTCCCCTTTCGGACGGTTTACATCAACGGCCTGGTACGTGACGAGCACGGGCAGAAGATGTCAAAATCGCGCGGCAATATCATCGATCCCCTGGAGATGATCGACGAATACGGCACGGATGCCATCCGCTTCACTCTGGCTGTCCTGGCGGTTCCGGGTACGGATATCCCATTTTCCATCAGTCGCATGGCCGGTTACCGGGCCTTTTGCAACAAGATCTGGAATGCAGGCCGATTCCTGCTCATGAACCTGGACGATGAGCGGCCTGTTCAGGCAGAAGACATTGACCGGCTTTGGAACGCGGGCGATCTGAAGTTGGAAGCGCGCTGGATGCTGGGAAAGCTCCAGACGATCATCCGCGACACGCAAGAAAACCTGGATAAGTTTCGTTTTCACGAGGCCAGCAACGATCTGTATCATTATTTCTGGGATGAGTTCTGCGCCTGGTATATCGAGCTGACCAAGTCCGATATGACCGGACTCTCCGGAAAAGAAAAGGAAGTGGCCGGCGAAATGGCCTCCTATCTCATGGATGCTTCACTCAGGCTTTTACACCCCTTTGTACCCTTCTTGACAGAGGAGCTGTGGCAACGGTTACCTCATAGCGGAGACACGATTATGCTGGCGCCTTATCCGGAGCCGCGTGAGGAATGGATCGATGAGAAAGCCATCCGGCAGATGGAAGAGCTGCAGGATTTTATTACGGCTGTTCGGACGGCCAGGGCCGAAAACAATATCGATCCACGAAAGACGATTTCTGTCGAGATCTTGAGCAGCGATCAAGCCGGCGAGTTTTTAAGGTCGCAGTCACATCATCTGGCCAACCTGGCGCGGCTGGAGCCGATCGAGTTTGTGCCGGAGTTGGGTGATACTGGATTCCGGGTTCGAGGTGTGACGCGCTTGGGGGAATTCTCACTTCGTCTGGATGAGGCTGTTGACGTGGAGGCCGAAAGACGCCGCTTGACCAAACAGATTGAAAATCTCCAGACCGAAGCTGGTCGCTCGGAAACAAAGCTCCGGAATAAGAGCTTTTTGGAGAAGGCGCCGGCTGAAGTCGTGGAGTCAACGCGTAAAAGGCATGCCGAAGTCCTGGATCGCATCAGTAGACTTCAGGAACAAGTGGATGGACTTTCTTAGTCTTGACCCGCTGTTGCGGCAGGCGCTGCAGGAGGACCTGGGCCGCGGGGATATCACCACGGATTCCATCCTTCCTTCAGTCGCGGAGCGGTCGTGCACCGTGCAGGCCCGCATCGTAGCCAAAGAAAGCCTCATTTTGGCAGGTTGGCCGGTTTTCCTGCGCGTTTTTGAGCTCCTGGCTGGGAGCGCTGTCCAAAGCGAGCTTTGCTTGGGCGAAGGCCGGCAGGTGGATCCCGGAACCATTGGTTCCATTAGGGGTGAGGCCGCGCTGCTGCTCAAGGGGGAGCGAGTCGCGCTCAATTTCCTCCAGCGCATGTGCGGCATAGCCACTCAGACCCGCAAGTACGCAGACCTGATCGGCCACACCCGGGCTACCCTGCTGGATACGCGAAAAACGACGCCCCTGTGGCGCTCACTCGAAAAATACGCCGTCCGCATGGGGGGCGGGCAAAACCACCGCCTGGGCCTCGACGACGGCATTCTCCTTAAGGAAAACCACATCGCTCTGGCTGGAGGCGTCCGCCAGGCGCTGCGCGCCTGCACTCGGGCCCGCAGGCACCTGCAGCGGATTGAAATCGAACTTCAGGATCTAAACGAGGTGCAAGTGGCGCTTGAGGAAGGGGCCGACGTAATCCTTCTCGACAATATGTCCCCTGAGCAGGTCCGCCGGGCGGTTGCTGCGGTTCGAGGCCGTTGTCAACTGGAAGTATCGGGAGGGATCAACGAGCAGAACATTGTCGAGTACGCCGAGACCGGCGTGGATTTCATCTCCCTGGGCGCGCTGACCCATTCCTACAGAGCTTCCGACATCAGCCTTTTAGTCGAGATCTTATAGAGAGACTACGCGTGATGATCACAGTTATGGCAAGGCCAGTGATCACTCCGCTTCCGATCCAAAGGAGGCTTTGCCGAAAAACCGAGACAACCAGATCCGACGCCTGTGCCCCAAGCGCGATGCGCAGCCCAAATTCTTGTCTGCGGGCGGCCACTACGGACAATAACAACGCATAAATCCCAAGAGCTGCCAGAAACAGGGCTAATCCCGAGAAAAATGGTCAATAGAGCCGCCTGGATTTTTCGCTGGGAAACTTGATCGTCTAAGACTGCTTGCATGGTACGCATTCTGGAGATCGGCTGGCTGGGATTAATCGACCAGATTTCCCGCTGCACTGTGGCGATAAGACTCGCCGGATCCGTGAATCGCAGAATTGTGAATCGCAGACTAGAAAGCAAGAACGAGGGCGAGCGCGGCGAGAACTGTCATTTCCAAACCGCCGAATCGCTGCAGCCCTCGCATCTTCAGGACTTCGCCCTTCGGCGGCCAGCCGGTCCATCTCCAGTGCGATGTGGGCCTGGATCTCCCGACTGAAGTCGGCATCCCTGCGTCGGCGCTTCCAAAACATCGAAACTTCCTTCTGAGTCCAGGCGTCGCATCCTTGGCATCACAACCGGATGCGACGCCTTGGACCACCGCCTTCATATCCATGCCTTCGAAGACGGCATAAAGTTGAGCCTGTGAGGTTATCCCTCCTCAGGTCCGCGGATTCGTCCAATGGCCCCGGCAAGACGCCGCCATTGTGCGGCCAGCGGTCAGCGGTCAGCGGTCAGCGGTCAGCAGTCAGCGGTCAGCGGTCAGCGGTCAGCGGTCAGCGGTCAGCAGTCAGCGGTCAGCGGTCAGCGGTCAGCGGTCAGCGGTCAGCGGTCAGCGGTCAGCGGTCAGCGGTCAGCGGAAAAGATAGCCGGTGCCTATCCTGTGGTCCAGTCCATGCTTATTTCTACGGCCCTTTTCAAAAGCTGAAAGCTGACCGCTGATAGCTATTGCACCATATTCCGCGAGCGGAGGAGGTCGCGGACGGGGTGCAGCATGAGCGGCGAGAGGCGGTAGCGTTCGCCCGGCTGGATGCGGCCC
>JBOGJG010000262.1:0-6226 GCA_050747825.1 Acidobacteriota bacterium
ACACGGAGGGTAGCCAGCTGGACGTGACGGTAAGGGGCATCTTGGGCAGGATGGCAAGGGATGCTGGCTACCGCGGCAAAGGACGATAGGAAACCTGTGCAGGCGTATCCAAGCAGCGGCAGCTTCGCATAACTACGCGCTCACGCTGCGCGTCGCCTTCGGCGCCGCTTGACCTTCGGGACACGCCGCTCCAGCTCGGGTCGCCGCCTGCGGCAGCTCGCCTCGCCTCCGCGGCGCGTCGTGAGCCCTGTTTCGTTATCGGACATGGGGCTAACTCAACTTAAGGGTTGGCCAACGGAGCTAACAACAACGCCTAGGTGCGGGCCAACAAGTCGTGAAGCCCTCAGATTTTCGACCAGAACGCGCAGTCGTTCCGATCGTGTGTGCCACTGAAAAACGGCCGATTGAAACGGTCTTGGGAACAGGATTCTTCGTTGGGACGGAGTCGTCTCTGCACTTGGTTACGGCGAAGCACGTGATAGCGGATAACCCGCTACCCGACGGCGGCAAGTACGCAATCGTCTTCCGCGGTTCAACCCAAATCAGCGTCGTGCAGCTGACTCGCGTAGTCGCGTCTGTTGACTTCGATCTTGCCGCGGCCGAAATGCTGTCAGACATCCTTCCGGAGGCGGTGCGTTTGCCGATTCGAACGGAGGATGTTCCACTGAATCACGATATCGTTTGCTTCGAGTATAGCTCAACAAGGATTGAACGTTCGCCCGGTAGGACGCACGTATCGTTTGAGCCATATTCACACCGGGGCAATGTTGTGCGCGCCTACGAGAGCGAGTTCCCCGAAACGATTCCAACGCCTAGCCTATTAACATCGTTCCCCGCGCTTCAAGGTGCCAGTGGTGCACCTCTGATCGCTAGGAATCAGCCTCGCAGTCAGTTCGCTGTCGCAGGCATGATCGTAGCCAATGTTGAGCGGCATCTGCTTCCAGCCCAAGTGGTCCGTATCGAGCGTGGGTCCGAACCCGTCGAAGAAACGCGCTACTATCTTCCGTACGGAAAGGCGCTCGCCCGATCCGTGTTAGTGCGGTGTCTGGAAGGAATGGGCATTCCGTTCACGTTTGCTGAAGACGATTCAGCGGCCGAGGATGTGGTACGCCCCACGTCCGATAACTGACGTTTCGCCGCTGCGCCGCCTTCGGCGGCTTGCCAACCGGCGGAGAACGGGTCAGCGTTCAAGAACAGCACGGACACCATCAGGTGATTTCCGCTCACAGCGTCATGGTGCCGCCGGTCGGACATGCCGGTTCACTCACTCTGTCGCTGGCGCTCCGTCCTTCGCTGGAACCGTCACGTCGGCAAACGTATCTCGTTAGCCGCCATCTGAGCGCGGAGTTCGGGATTCGAAGAGGCGAGCGGAAGCCCTGCCGAGCCCCAGAGCAGGTTACTGCTGTACGAGTCAGTTTAGCCGGCCCGACCTACCACCTTGGACGGTGAGCACCATGGCCAAAGAGCGGCGCTCTCTTGGTCCGAAGGACGTCGCGTGGATCACAGCAGCCGAACAGAACCATGCGAAGCACGTGCTCGATGGGAACTTTGACGCGTTGGCGGCGCTCTACGCCCCCGAGGTGCTCGTAATGCCGCCCCATCATCCGGATTTGCGAGGCTGGGAAGCTCTACGCCACATGCTTGCTCAGCTACCCCGGGTGGCCATGTACGACGTAGCGGTGGTGGAGGTGGATGGTTGCGGGGATTTCGCGGTCGCGAGAGGGACGTATTCGCTAGCTCTTGCGGACGGGTCCCTCCAGGACACCGGTCGGTGGCTGCACGTGCTTCGGCGGCGGCTGGACGGCTCGTGGGTGGTAATCCAGGACATTTTCAGCTCAGATCAACCGGTGCCGTAGCGCGTGTTGCAGCTTGGAATGCGTGTTGGGAAATCCCGTGGCCTAAAGGCAGGGCCGGCACGCGCTCAGACGGCGGATAACACGTCGGCCCACGCTGCCGAAACGCTAGCCGACATCCGCCCACGCGTCTGTTTCAGACTGAGAGGTTGGAAATGAACGTCCTTTGGTGGGCTGTTCCTCTCGCCGTGTTTGTGTTTTCCTGGACTCTGAACGAGTTCCTGCGAGGGAAGCTGAAGGAGACCGTCGGTGGCGTGCTAGCGTTGCTGATCTTCGGATTTGTAGGTCTCGCCTTTCTCTTCTCCGGTTGGCTGTGGGGTCTCGGAGCACTTGTTGGCGCGTTCATACTGAGCAACATCTACAGGCCGGTAGCTTTGGCTGTGGCTCGGCGGATGATCACATATCCGGACCTCGGGGTAGAGCGATATCAACATGAGAGAATGCAGCAAACTCTGCACGATTTCGGATCCGAAGACTACTTCAAACGACGGGCAGCCGAAGAGAAGTCTGAACAAGTACACCGAAACAGAGTCGTCGCGAACGCGCTGAAGGATGAACACTTGAGAGAGGTCTTGGGCCGACACGGTAGTTCAAAGCAGGATCTGGCGGCCCTTTACGACCGGGTCGAGGTAAGAACGCTCCCGCCCAAAATGAGAGAAGCAGTACTCCGCAACCCGGAGCTTGTGGACTATTTCCTCGGGAACTCAACACCTGCAGAGTTTCGCGGGGAGTATGTTCGGAACGTCACGGGGCAAGCGACAAGCATGACGCTGGCTCTGTGGTGCTCGTCCAATCCGGGCGGGAAACGTCCACATTAGCGTCAATCAGCGGGCTGAAGCGCGGATGTCGGCTAACAAACGGTTGGCGCCTGCGCGGCCTGCGGCCGCTCCGGAGAACCCGGCCGTCCGAGGTCTGGCACTGGATAGGCCTCGAGGTTCAGACGATGTGGGCCATCGGACGTGCTGAGGCCGGGTCGCCAACCTGGAAACGTTAGGTGAAATGCCGATGGAACAAGTCGACTTCTACAGGAAGGTCTCATGCCGTTTCTGAGTAGGCTGTTCGGCGGCGGTGCCCGTAACCCTGAAGAGGACCGTGTGGCGTTCATCGGCCCCATGAAGGAGATGGCTGATGAAGCGGAACGGATTCATCGGAACCTGGTTGGAATCTTCTCGAACGAGTTCTCAGAAGCGCACCCGACGGGTCAGGGCCTCTACAAGGCCCGGTTGCATTCTGCTGTGATGCCTGTGTTTGCATACGTCCGCCGCACGGGAGACGAAGAAGGCTCGATGGAGTTACTCAACGTCGCAATAGGAGTTGCGATGGAACCTCTCTTGGAGAAGGTAGGGAGGGAGGGCTTCAGTCGTGAGGACGCGAAGGAATTAGGCTTGGACTTCCTGAAGCGCGCCTTTTCTGCCACCACGAGGTGTATGAAGGAGGGGCCGAGTCAGCCAGGTGAGGAGAAGACCGGATTTCACCAGCTTGCGCAATTGATCCATGAGGCTCTGCGGGACTCAATCGGGAAGGAAAGGTACACGACTGAGGCCCGGGACCGGCTAGACCATCTCGTGAAGAGTGGCCTTAGCGGTGAGGTTCGGCATACCGCGGAGCTTGCGGGGGCGTAGGGGTTGGCACTTCACCTAACACACGGTGGCCGCCTCCGCTCGCTTCGCGAGCTCCTGAGTACACGCCTCGCAAGCGAGCCGCGTCGGCCACCTAGAAACGTTACTGCCATACGGTGAGGCGTAGCTGTGGAGTTCAACGTCTTGGTGGATTGCGATCCAGTTTTGGTGCCCGTACTGCGCGAAGTGGTCGAGGCACCAGGCCTTGTGCTGCGCAGCGACGGCGAAATCCTGATCTTGGTCGTGGATCATGCGGTCCAGGAGGACCGCCAGCTCTCTGATCAGGTGGAGGAGATCTGGAGAAGCCTGCACGAACTGGTGAAGACCTTGAGTGGGGCGTGCAAGCTCGCAGGAGGACACGATCAGCATGAAGTACGGTTGCAAAACGTGTTCTACGAAGATCACAACGGGCAACGAACGTGGCTTCCGATCAGTGGTCGCGGCAACATTACGCTTCCTCCGCTTGGATCCGTGCAGCCGGAGCAGGAAGCTCAGATCATTGGTGCTGCCTTGAAGTCGCCAGCGGTCGCCAAGGCGCTGCGGCTCTTTGATGGCCCTGCCGACTGGGTGAATCTGTACCGAATGCTTGAGGTCGTTGAGGACGCGGTTGGTGGCCGGCAGGCACTCGTCGCTTTGGGCTGGATCAGCAAGGGCGACCTGGAACGATTCACGATTTCTTCCAATCATCCCAGAGTCAGCGGCGACCGGGCGAGGCACGGCGTTATGAAGGGGACCCCAAAGAGGCGGATGGACCTCCAAGAAGCCCGGGCTCTTCTCAAGGGTTTGCTTAGACGATTGGTTCGCGCCCCGGCCACAACAGCAGCGCCCGAGAATAAGGTCTAGACCCGTACGGCAGCTAACAAACGGCTGGCGCCTCCGCGGCCTGCGGCCGCTCCGGAGAAACCCGGCGCGAGCGTTCTGGAGCACTCAAGGGCCGTGTAGTTTCGAAGGAAGGTGAGTTGGTGAGGCCTGGGCGCGCGCCGGGTTCGCCAGCCTTGAAACGTTATCCGACAGTGGTGCTTTCGGCCGGAACCTCAACGGTGCTTGCCGTTGCCTCTCGCCATGGTGAGCGTTGAAACTTCCTCGCGGTGACGACGCAGCGATTGACGATCGCAAGCTCACCGGATATCTCCTGTCCGGATCACCCGGTGGGCCGCCTGAAGGCCCGGTTTTTCAAGGGGCTTGGATTCGAGTCTACGAACGCGCCTGAGGTCCGTGCCGCCTTTCTTGCCCTTGCTGCAGCCGGTGAGGTGTCGGGCACAACTCAGACACCTTTCGGCACCAAGTACACGGTGGACGGGTACGTTCAAGGACCGGTGGCCGCCGCTCAGATCAGGACCGTCTGGATTATCGAGCGCGAAGGCTCGCGGCCGCGATTCGTAACAGCCCGTCCGGTGGACGAATGAGAGAGCTCGAGACCGTCGTACTCACGCGGGATATCCCGGAGCACGGGCTCCACGCCGGCGATATCGGCGCGATCGTCCACGACTACGGCGAGGCTGGCTACGAGGTCGAGTTCGTCAGCGCCGGCGGAAAGACCGTCGCGTTGCTCACTTTGAACGCCGTAGACATTCGTGCTCCCGCGGGCAAGGAAATCCTCCACGTTCGTCGCTTGGCGTCGGCCTAATCGCCAGTTCAAGAAAGAGTGTGTGCGCGTGACGCCAGCACGCACCACCGTCGGATAACAACGGTCTCACGCTGCGGCGGCCTGTGGCCGCCTTGCCCTTCGGGACGGCCGCAGCTCACGCGCGCCTTCGGCGCTTCCTCGCAGCGGCCGTCGTGAGCCCTGGAACGTTAGTCGCCATTGGACTCGCGAGAGGCGCATGGACTACCAACTGGAGGCGCGGATGAGACTGGTGCTTGTCGGTATTCTTCTCCTGCTCCCTTGCCTAGCGCAGGCGCAGGAACCCGAGCCAATGGTTATCTACGGCTATGCCTTCATGGATTCGGGGGACTCGGTATTTGTACGGCTCGAATTCAGCGGTGCTCCAGAGAACTCCGTGGTCCGCCTGGCGCCGTTTGGACAGACTCCCGTCGATTTTCCGGACGTCTCGATTGCACCCGATACCGCATGGATTGCGTTTACCTGGCCCGACCGGGAATATCACGACTGCCACTTGCTCCGCCGTGCGGAATTCCACTGGCAGGGAACGTGTCGCTCGGCTGGAGCAGCGAGGGTGATTTCGTTGGGCGGCGGCTACCAGCCCGACCTCGGACAGCGGCGTGAGCCAAGCCAGATCGACGTTCAGATCCTAATTCGAGCAAGATCGATTCTCGCCTCAAGTCGCGCTTGGAATCGGAAGGACGAACGGATCTGCGTCGACGACGAGCGTACCGCGCGAGTCAGTCTTTTCTGCGCCCTCTATCTGGCCTCGGTTGAGGTCGATGGGAGCTATCTTCATAGTCGCGCGGCGATGCGCGCAGTCCGAACCGTGATCACAGACATTGCTCGCGCCCGAATCTCGTTCCACATACTCGTCGACTTCAATAATCATCCAGACACGTCCTTTGCGGAGGTGCTGCAGGTTCTGGATGCAGCGCGGACCAGGATCGAATCGGCCATCCGTGCGAGTGGAAGCTCGAGCAGTCAGATTCGGCTCCGACAGCCCGGCACGGCCGGCAGCGAGCCCTGAACACTCGGGACATGGTTTACAGAACGTACTGGGGACATGGTTTACAGTGATTGGCTTCTTTTCTTTCGTCCCCTCACGTCCATGATGCGAAAGTCGGCCTCGTCCAGCCAGCCCAGGTGGG
>JBOGJG010000263.1:0-2095 GCA_050747825.1 Acidobacteriota bacterium
TCCTCGCGCTTGGCCAGAAGCACCGCCGCTGCGTTGGTGTTCGGGTTCTCGTCGATCGCAGAGACATCCGGCCGCGAGCGCGTCACTTCATCGATCCTCACCGGCAGGCGCTCCAAATCGCGGTTGATGTCCCGGCGGCGCCCGGCAATCACCTTACGGTGGTTATCGATCGTGCGGCCCTCCAGGATCTCTGGCAGATCAGCCAGCGCCTTCTGGGACGCGATCACGTCCTCGTCCGCCACATCGCCGCAGACATCGAGCAGGATCTTACGGCGTTCCTGCCAGTGCAGCCGTTCAGCGAATTGGACGGGATCGGTCAACAGACGGAACACCGACTCGTCGCACAGCTCGGCAATGGCCTGTTGGTACTCGGCCTGCCTCACCGGGACACCGTCGATATAATGCTCGGTTGTATTTCCAGCGAACGTTTTTTGTGCACTCCCGCGTGTTTTTTTCCAGACCTCTTTGTAGACTTTCTTCAGCGTGATCTTTTTACCCGCCAGGGATAGCTCAGCCTCGACCGAGTGATCCAGCCCGTGCTCCGGCTCGCCGTCGGCTCCCAGGGTTTTAATCTCGAAGTTCGCCCGTCCGCTCGAGTCCTTACCGAAGAGTAGCCAATGGAAGGCGTCGGCCAGCGAGGTCTTACCGGTGGCGTTGTCGCCGTGGATCGAAACATCCTCCCAAGCGGCATCCAGCGTGAACTCGTGGACACCCTTGAAGTTCCTCAGCCGGAGCTGGTGCAGTGTCACTTTCATGTGCTAATTTGTCCTCCGTTGGTTCTTGTCATGAAGGCCCGCGACATGCAGTTGATGTCTTGCGGGCCTTTTTATTTGGCCTTTCTGATCATGGCCACCTTTTTACCCTGGAGTTGCCGCTCCAGGTCACGCTCCTCCAAATAACGCTTTCGTTTGAGGGCCAAGGCTTCGGCGTTGACCTGGATGACCTCCTCGGCCTTTACCGGGACGATTTCAGCTTCCGCCTTCTGGGGCCGCTGCGCCCTCCAGTAGGAGTACCAGGACTGCACCTGTCCTTTCATGAGCTTCATTAGATGCAGCCGGCGGCTCCAGGACATGTAAAGATCATGATCCCCTCACCTTCTCGAGCTCTATGATTTCGGATAAAGCTTTTAATTGGCTCATCGCAGTGCCCTCACGATCAACAGAATCAGAAAAATCCCCACGGCCCCGACACCTACCAAGAGGTAAGCCCATAAGATCTGGTAAACGTCGGTCCGGATGAAGCACTCGAATCTATAGACAAGTCGCTGAGCAAAAGAATGGCGGCGCCGCAGATGGGACTCTTTGATGATTTGGTTCACCTGCGGCGCGGCCGCACCAGGGCGAGTGAGAGAGAACACCCTGGGATGGATTCCGGGCGGAGAAGGTGGATGCCCTGCACCCGATGCAGAGCGGTTTGCCCCGTCCCGGAAAGTGGATAAACGGATGAGATTCATGACGCCCGTACCTCCTGGCGATTCCACACCCTATAAAAAGCTTTCGTCGCGATCTCCGTCCAGCGCTGGCGTTCGATCGGGTCTACGATACCGTCGGCCAGCATTTCGATCGTCTGCTGATGCAGGGCCTCCACTTCCGACGTCAGCGGGTGGCGGTGTCCACGAGAAAGACGCTGCATCACCAGATAGCGCCGTGTTATTTTGGCCACGAGCTTTGAAGGAGAAATGCTCCGGCGACTTGCCTCCAGGATCAGGGCCAGCTTGTGATCGGGACTCAATCGGAAGCTCATCTTCTCCAGCCGCTTCCCGTCCAGATCCGGCTCGGCGCCGCAGCGGGCGAGAGGCTTTTTCATAACTTGTTCGTTCGTCATGGTTGCTCCTGGTCAGTGCTCTCGTAATGCCTATCCCAGGGGAATTTGCGAAACCGGCGAAACCGGAGGATCTGCCTACAGTATCGCCGTCAGGCCTATATCTCGCTGGCGGAGGCACTTCTCGAGCATCTCGGAAACGGATCTGACATCGCCGGCATACACGGCATCACACATCGCCCGATCGAAGTCATGCTGCGTCTCGCTGTCGGTCATGAGGCGGAGGTAGATGAGGACGTTCTCGTAGGCGTAAGCCTCCGCTCTGGCCCAGTGC
>JBOGJG010000264.1:0-1757 GCA_050747825.1 Acidobacteriota bacterium
GTTCTAAGCTGATGGCGTTCAAGACTCGGAAAATACTTTATAACCTGCATCTTTATCTGGGACTGGCGATTGGCGCGCTGGTGGCCTTTGTAGGCCTGACCGGCAGCGCGCTCATTCTCAAACCGGAGGCTGAAATCCTCTTCAATCCGGAGTTATATCGAGTCCAGCCTCAGGCCGGCCGCGCTCCGTTCGAGCAGATTGCAACGGCGGCACAGGCCGCCTATCAATGGGGAGATCCTTCCTTCACCATCATTCACTTTCCCATGGAAGAGACCGGCGTCTACCGAGTCTTGATGAAGGAGGGCTTTAAAGAAGACAGCGGACCCTGGTTTCGTGTAACTCTGGACCCCTATACGGGAAAGACACTGGGAGGGTGGATTCCGGACCAGAGTCCGGCCGGTTTCCTTTTGAGCCTCCATTCCAATCTGCTGATTGGGGAAGGGGAGCACGGATCGGGAGCCAAAATCGTGGCAATGCTGGGAGTGGCGACGCTGATCTTTGGTATTACCGGAATTATTCTGTGGTGGCCGGGATTAATGCGTCTTGCTTCCGGATTCAAAATCAACTGGCGCAGCAGCACGCAGAAGCTCAACCTGGACATTCACCAGGTACTTGGCGTGCTGGCTTTGGTACCGCTGATGTTACTGGCGGTTACCGGCGTAACGCTGGTCTTCCCCGGATACGTGCGCCCGGCCGTGAAGTCCATCATGGAAGTCGAGCCGCCACCGGCGGCCCCATCCTCCGACATTAAAGCCGATCTGGCACGACTGTCATTGGACGAAGTGCTCAAATCCGCCGATCGGGCTTTCCCCAATGCACGCGTGACATCGGTGATGATTCCGGGCGGTGATAAGGGCAGCTTTACGATTCGAAAAAGATTTCCAAATGATCCCCATCAGTATTACAGCAACGGAAAGGCACTGGTTTGGATCGACCAGTACAGCGGCGAAATCCTGAAAACCCATGATGCCCGGACCATGTCCGTGGGCTCCCGGATGGTCCATGACTGGCTTTTTCCCACGCATACGGGAGAAGTGGCGGGAACTGCCGGGCGCATCATCGCTTTTCTTGCCGGCATTGCGCCTGCTATCCTCTTTATCACCGGCTTCACGGTTTGGTGGATACGGCGCCAAAGGCGAAACCAAGCCGGATCAATGAAACCGGATGCCGCCGTCACAGACAGTGAGGTGAGAGGTGTCCCCGTTTAGCTCCATGTGCCAGCCGACGCCCTGATTGATCAGTTTGAAAAGACAGCAATAAGTGATCTGGCTCAAGGTAAAACCGCTACTCTCGATCTCCTCAAAAGATTGCTGCATGAGGCCGATCACCGCTCCCTGAACCGTAGCGCCGTGGCCTACCAGCAGGAGGTTGCCGGGATATTCCCCGGCCAATCGCCTGGCGCTTTTGCCCACGCGTTCGAAAGTGTCTTCTGCTGACTCGGGAAAATGGGTCGTTACCCGGGATGTGTAGCCGCGGTCAATGCGGGGAAACCTGGAGGCCAATTCGCCGAAAGGCAAAGTTTCCGGTCTGGAAGGAAACCAATTCGGATTCAACCATTCGCATAGTCCCCATTCGAGCTTGATGGGGAAGTCGAGGCGTTCGGCAACCTCATTCACCGTTTCCACGCAGCGGAGAAAAGGGGAAGAAAAGATATGGTCGATCTTTTCGGCAGCCAGGCGCCGACCCAATTCACTGGCCTGAACCGCGCCTTCCTGAGCCAAAGGCGGGTCGTAAGGCCGCTCGGCCGTGCCGGCCCA
>JBOGJG010000265.1:0-28941 GCA_050747825.1 Acidobacteriota bacterium
GATCAGGATGATTTAGTGCTGCGATTCCGAAATAGCATGACAATCGCCGACGGGAATGGTCCACCTATTTCGGAGCTGACCACTGACCACTGACCGCTGACCGCTGACCGCTGACCGCGAGCGAAGCGAGCTTGCCACCCGCCACCCGCCACCCGCCACCGCGAGCGAAGCGAGCTGACCACTGACCGCTGACCGCTGACCGCGAGCGAAGCGAGCTTGCCACCCGCCACCTGCCACCCGCCACCGCGAGCGAAGCGAGCTTGCCACCCGCCACCGCGAGCGAAGCGAGACACTACACTAGCGGGTGCGCGCGGGTCCCAGGAGCACGGCATTCATAAAGAGCAAATTCAGGCCGTCGCAGAAGGCTCGGAAGTTGGGATCTTCGGCAAAGGCCACCACCTGACCCCGCCCATGCGACTGGTGCATCAGGTAGGCTTTATGGGCAATTTGCTCTTTGGCTTCCTCCCAGATAAAGCCGCTCAACACCAGATCGTCCCCGGCCATGTAGACTCCCACATTGGTGCCTTTATCGAGTTTCAGCGGCCTGAAGATGTCCCGTCCCTGAACGAGACCGTTGGTGTCTCCATCATAGCCAAAGGCCAGCCAGTGTTCGGTATCCAGGCTGACTCGCAGCACGGCTCCCGGAATCGAAGGGGGGAGTTCTTGATCGGGTTCGATGGCTTTTTCGAGATTGAAGGCCGCAGGCTGACCGCTGACCGCTGACGGCTGACCGTCGGGCGCCTTTTGGGGCTTCTCCGAATCGCTTTCCGTCTGGCCGCCTTTGAATTCGCGCTTGGTGGAAAGCAGGCCCACCTTTTCTCCTGTGAGCCAGCGGGTGGCGCCGCCGATTGTAATCAGCGTTCCTCCGCTTTCGATCCACTTCTTAATATTGCCGGCGCTGCTCTCGTTCAGAAAATCCCCGTAGCCGCCATCAGGCAGAATAAGGACGTTGTACTGGCTGAGATCAGCACCCGGAAACGAGGAACCGGCAATCAGAGTGACCGGATATCCGTACTGCTGCTCCAGGATATAGCGTGCCCATCCGGCTGAATTGCTTTGCGTGGGCTCGCGCCAAGCCATTGCCACTGTCGGCTTCTCGAGAAAATAGACCTGTTCGCTTCCCAGATTGATGCCTTCATCAACCCAAGCCGTATCCGTTGGGTAAATGTTGACGCCCGTTTCACGAGCGATTTCCTCGAGTTGCTGATGCAAATCGGCAGGGTTATCCCTGGTCTTCAGGACCAGAGAACCGCCCGGAAAGTGAGTCCCATTTAGAGTAAATGAACTGCCGGCGCTATATACTCGGATCCCGCGCCGCATGATCATGGCCAGAGCCTGGGCCGCGCTGTTGCTCTGCCACTGGACCAGATAGGCCAGGCTGGCCTTACCACCCTGGATGCCACCGGCAGCAGGGGCGGATTCCAGCGCCACGAACTCGCCCTGAGAAGGCTCCTGGGCTTCGTAAGCCTCGACATCATAGAGCAGAGCTACCGACCATCCAGTGATGTCGTAAAACTGAAGGTCGAGGCGCTTTTCATAACGCCGGAGTTGTTCTTTAATGAACTCTGGATCCAGGGGAGTCTCCCGTGAGATCAGGGTCTTGATGAGGTGCTTGGCCGGCTGGGCCAATGAGATGATGTAGCTGCCGGCCGGAAAAGTTTCAGGCGCCCTCTGCCTTCCATAAAAGTTTCGCGCCTTCGGGTTGGTAAAGGGTTTCAGAGCTTTCTTTACTTCGATCCCCTGGGCCATCAGCCTGGAGACCAGCTTTGCCGTACGATTGCTGTCTCTCGCCGGGGTCAGAATGAATTCCTTCACAGCCTCCTTACGGCCCGATTCAACGGCCTGGCGGCGGAAGTCATAGAAATGTCGAAGCAGTTTCTCCCGGTTGCGAGCGGCCGTCTCCAGAGTCGCCAGCGAGGAAATAAAGTGGTGTTGCACGGCATCCTGGTAGCGCAAGAGGGATTCATCGCTTCGCTCAATGAGCAGCCCTCTGACGCTGGCCTGCTCATAAGTCATGCCGATGGACCCCTGAAACAGGGGCCAGCCCTCACCATAGCCGGGATAAAAGGAATCATAGACTTCCCGCGTGAAGTAGTCGAAGCGCATCCGATCGAACCAGCGCGCATTGTTGCGTCCAAAAAGCTTCAGCCACTCAATTTGAGAGTCGGTCAGCTCCGGATTCAGGGGAGTAGCGGGCGGAGCGAAATAGTACGTCGAATCGGAGCTCATCTCATGCAGGTCCACCACGACCTGAGGAAACCACTCCAGATAAGCCTTGACCCGGCCGCGCGACTCGGGCTGAGTTTGAGCAAACCAGTCGCGGTTCATATCAAATAAATAGTGATTGGTGCGCCCACCGGGCCAAGGCTGATTGTGCTCGGCCGCCTGCTGATCCGCATCAGGCCAGCGTCCGACTGTCTGGCGGAAATGATGGACGAAGCGGTCTCGCCCGTCGGGATTCTGGATCGGGTCGAGGATCACGACCGAATTTTCCAGGATGGCTTGAGCCACTTCGTCATCCCGCGCCGCCAGCAAATGATAGGCCGTCAGCAAAGCAGCATCGGTACTGGAGGTTTCGTCTCCATGGATACCATAGGCCAGCCAGGCGATGGAGGGCAGGGAGGCGAGCAACTGTTCCGCCTGAGCGCCGTCGATCTTTCGCGGGTCAGCCAGACTTCGCATTCCTTCCTGAATAGCAGTCAGGCGGTTCATATTGGGTTGCGAAGCCAAAACCACGTAGTACAAAGAACGGCCTTCCCAAGTTTCTCCGTATTTGACCAGCCTGGCCCGGGCGGAAGCGTTGGTAAGCGCTTTCAAATACTGCTCTACCTCGGAGTGGGATGAGATCTTCTCTCCCCAGGAGTGTCCCACCACCTCTTCGAGCGTGGGGACCTGGGGATCGTAAGAAACCCCCGGATAAAACTCGACCTCGGCAGCCGTAGCCCGAACGGTCCAAAACCCCAAACAAAGTGTTAAAATCCAGCCGTATCTTCTGATCATGGCGAACGACATTTAACCATATCCCTGGAGGCCCTTGTGAAAAAAATAAACAGACGAACGTTTACCACTTTGACTGCCGGCGCGCTGGCCGCCCCCTCGATCCTGGCAAATTCCAGCCAGGTCAGTCCCAACGATAAGATCCATGTGGCGCTGATCGGCTGCGGCGGAATGGGACGGTCCAACCTGCGGGATTTTCTGCGTTTGGATGAAGTCGAATGCCTGGCCGTGGCCGACGTCGATGAAAAGCGGATCGCGGGCGGCACCCGCCTTGTGGAAGAGAGGCGAGGGAAAAAGCCGGACGGCTACCGGGATTTCCGCCAGATAATCGACCGCAACGATATTGATGTGGTGATCGTCGGAACTCCCGACCACTGGCATGCCCTGCCCACTATATACGCCTGCCAGAGCGGCAAGGACGTTTACGTGGAGAAACCTCTAGCCACCAGCATCGAGGAAGGGCGGGCGATGGTGGATGCCGCCCGCAAGCACAAGCGGGTCGTGCAAGTGGGCACACAGCAGCGCAGCGCCAGGCATTTTGCCGATGCTGTGGATTTCGTCCAGTCGGGCCAATTGGGGAAGATCAGGCTGGTCCGCTCCTGGGCTTATATCGATTGGAAGGGTGGACTCGGCAACCCCCCTGATCAGGAGGCGCCAAGTCACGTGGATTATGACTTCTGGCTGGGCCCGGCCCCCAAGCGTCCTTTTAATCCGGCACGTTTTCATTTCACCTTCCGCTGGTTCTGGGATTACTCGGGCGGCCTGATGACCGACTGGGGAGCTCATATGGTGGACGTGGCCATGTGGGCCATGAAGGAAGAACCCGTCGGCGCCATGGCAACCGGAGGAAACTACGCTTACCCGGGCGACGCCATCGAAACGCCTGACACCCAGCAGTCGATCGTGGAATTCCCCAGCTTCTCCATGGTGTGGGAGCACATGATCGGTTGCGGCCAGGGCCCCTGGCAGCGCGAGCACGGAGTGGAGTTTCATGGCCAGAACGGAATCCTGGTCGTGGACCGGGGTGGCTGGGAGGTCCATTCGGAGACCGATCGGATCGATCGTCCCGCGCGGATCTATCGCATGACTCCCGTGCCTCGCCAGGGCGGCTCACAGGACTTCCACTTCACGCACGTTGAAAATTTCATTGATTGCGTGAAGTCCCGGCAAAATCCAGTGGCCGACATGGAGATCGGCCACAAGTCGGTGATCGCGTGTCATCTCGGCAATATTGCGGCGCGCCTGCGGCGCTATGTCAAATGGGACGCCGAAAACGAGAAAATTCCCGGCGATGCCGAAGCGCAAAGCCTCGTGGGGCGGGAATACCGCAAGCCTTGGGTCCTTCCCAGAGCTTAGCAGCCTGTATCTGGACTCCTCCTGTCCTGTCACACTGTCTGTAATCGATCCACGAGCAAGCCCTTATCCAGGTAGTAATGCGTCGAGGCATGCCGATCGGCGCGCGGGTCGTGAGTCACCAGGATGATCGTTTTGCCAAAATCCCTGTTGAGCGCAGTCAGGACGTTCAGCACTTCCTGGGCCGATCCGGCGTCCAGGTCTCCGGTGGGCTCGTCGGCGAGGATGAATGTGGGGTCGGTCACGATGGCACGGGCAATCGCCACCCGCTGTTCCTGTCCGCCGGAGAGCTGGCGAGGATAGTGGTGGGCACGATCGGAAAGGCCAACCACATTTAAAGCAGTGACCACGTGTTCGCGGCGCTCTTTCTTAGAGAGCTTGGTCAGGAGCAGCGGCAGTTCCACGTTCTCAAAAGCAGTCAGGACGGGAATCAAGTTGAAGTGCTGGAAAACGAAGCCCACATGCTGGTTGCGCCAGCCGGCCAGGTGGTCCTCCTTCATGACAACAAAATTTTCGCCCTGAATGCGCACTTCGCCTTCAGTAGGCCGGTCGATCCCCGCCAGGATGTTTAAAAGGGTGCTTTTCCCCGAGCCGGAAGGGCCCATCAGGGCTATGAAGTCTCCCGGTTGAATTTCCAGATTGATATTTTCGAGCGCCCGGATCTCGACGCTGTCCCTGTAGAAGAACTTGGAAAGACCTTTCAGTTCAATCAGTGCTTGGCTCATCAGTTACCTCAAATTCTTTCTTGAGAAAAGTCACCCGCGCGCTCATTTCGGGCCGCAGGAATTCATCAGGTTCGAGGACCTTCACTTTCACCTGGATGGTAGCCTTCTGGCGGTTGGCCTCCGGCGAAATCTCGTCAATTCGGCAGCGGTACACACGATCGGGATAGGCCTCGGGAGTCATTTCGCAATCCTGTTCCGGCGATACACGGTTGAAATCGGACTGGCTGATATCCAACTCGACCTGCAGGTCGTTGAGATCTGCCATCGATACCACGGCTGACTTGGCGCCCATCTCGCCCGCAAAGGAGGTGGTGACCATCTCGCCTACTTCGGCGAGCCGCGCCAGGACGGTTCCATCGACAGGCGCCCGAATTTCAGTGGCGTCCAGCAGGGCCTGGAAATAGTCCACGCCGGCCCCGGCCTGAGCTACTTCGGCCCGGGCATGGGCGATCTGCTCGGCGCGGGGCCCCAGTTGCAGGAGCCGCAGCGTTTCCCTGGAGGATGCGACGGCCGCTTCAGCCATCCTGTAGCGCGACTGGGCATTGTCCACCTCCTGCTGGGAGATAATTCCCTGAGTTAAGAGGCTCTCCAGGCGCTGATATTCAAGCCGGGCATTGTCCCGCTCGGCTTCCAGCCGCCGGAGCTCCGCCTCAGCCCGCTCAATTTCCTGAGGACGAGAGCCGGCTTCCAGCTCCTGCAGCCTGGCCTGGGTCGCGTTGAAAGCGGCCCGCGCCTGTTCCAGTTGGGCCCGGTACTCGCGATCGTCCAGTTTGACCAGCAATTGGTCTTTGCCCACCCGATCTCCTTTTTCCACTCCAATCCAGGATATCTTGCCCATAACCTTGGACCCCAGTGAGATCTTGTGATGGGCGACGACATAACCGGAGGCGATCAGGACTTCCCGGCCGGCACGGGCTGATCTCTCCAGCGCCAGCTTTGAATCGGTATCTGTTGGACTCTGATCGGCAGAGGCGGCCGATACGATTTCATCGGAGCCGCTGCCCACAGGGTAGAAGATATAGAAGCCCACAGCCGCCAGCACTGCACCCATCAGGAAAACGAGCAGCCAGACCATCTTGCCGGGACCTCGTCCCGAGCGCTTCTTAGTGGGATCTATTTTGAGTGCACCTAGATTCTTTTCCATATTTACTCTCTTAAGATATCAATCAGCTTCAGGGAGGCTGCCCGCCGGGCTGGGAGCACTCCGCCTAGAAATCCGACCGCGAGTGCAAAGATTATCCCCTGAGCAAGTATTTGAGGCGTGATTCTGAAGTTAAAAACGACTTCGCTGAAGCTTGCCCAATTGGATGTCCCTGCCGAGTAACCGTGAAAAAGCGAACCAAATAGACATCCCAGAATACCCCCGAGCAGAGCCAGCAGTCCCGCCTCCACCAAAAAGGACGTCAGGATGCTGCGCCGGCGAAATCCCAAGGCTCGCAATGTGGCCACCTCCTGCTGCCGGGACATGACAGTTCCATACATCATGTTCATGATGGCAAAACAGGACCCGATGCCAACTATTGTTGCGATGAAAAATCCAAGGGCTTTTAACCCGATTGATGAGATTGTCCCCTGTCTGAAGTACTCCCTTTGATTCATAGCATCCAACTGGATGCGCTGGTCGTCTCCGATTCGCTTGCTGAGTTGCTGAGCGGCTTCAATGGATCCCGCTTGCACCAGAATCGAGGAATAGATGGGCCGGGACCAGGCTTGAGCAATGTCGTCATAGTCAGCCCATATTTCGGAATCATAGGCGCTGCCGCCGGTCGTGAAGATGCCCACAACTTTCCAATCGCCCTGCGGAATGTGGAGTTCTTCTCCAATGGCCAGCCCCTGGAACCTGCGAGCGATGGATTCACTGACGATGATCTCCCGCAGTCCTTTTTGGAAGATTCGCCCTTCGATCAGTCTGAAGTCCAGTCGCAGGCTGATACCGACGAGGGAAGTTCCGCGCATTGTCACGTTTGAACTTCCGCCGGCGCGCTTGGGGTGGTTAATCACAACGATGGTTTCTCCGGCAGCCAGCGGCTGATTGTCTGCGCCCCTTGCAACTCCCGGCAAAAAGCGGACGGCTTCCAACTTGTCCAGTTCAAAATAACTATTGACCTCGTTTTGAGAACCTTCACGAATGACCACCAATGTCTGTTCGTCACCCGTCTCGACGAAGGTAGCGTCGAGCCCATTGACCATGGCCAGCATGACGATGATCAAGGCTACAGTCAGGCCAATTCCCAGGGCGGTCATGAGAGTTCCCACCCAGCGGACACGGAGGCTTCTCAGGTTATATTTCAAAGGAATCTTCATGCTCTTAGCGCCTCCTCATGGCTTCGACCACCGGCCGCCGGGAGGCCTGCCAGGCGGGGATCCCTGCGGAAATCAGGCCAACAAAAAGACCGATGAAGGCACATAATATCAACGTTCCGGGTGTGACAGAGAAACGTTGCATCAGTCCACCGGTCAGGGCAGACATGTTGATCGAGCCAAAAATGAGCTTGGCGCCCCAGGACCCTATGAGCGCCCCCAGCAAGGCCAGCAGCATCGACTCGCCCAGCAGCAGGCCCAAAACTTGAGCACTTCGAAAGCCAAGAGCTTTCAGTATTCCAATTTCGCGAACCCTTTCACGGATGGACATAGCCATCGTATTGGCGGCCACCAGCACAATGGTAAACACCACCACGGATACAATACTGGTGATGAAAAATTGCACGTCTCCCATCATTTCCACAAAACTCAGCAGGAAGGCTTTCTCGGTTTCAGTTTTAGTCGGCGCCGTGCTATTTAGGAAAAGCGCGTCAATTTTCTCAGCAGCCAGGGGAATAGCCTCGGGCGAACTGGTTCGAAGGGCAAAAGTACCGGTGAATCCGGGATTGCCCAGGGCCTCATTGAAGTAGTCCCAATGAAAGTAGAGACTGTTGCCGCTGTCAGGGCCCTCACGGTAAATTCCACGCAGCGTCAATTCAGGATCGAAATTAAATAAATTGCTATCGAGAAAGATCTTCTCGCCGAGTTTCCAGCCAAAGCGATCAGCCAGATTGTCCCCGGCAATGGCTCCGGTGCGATCTTCCAGATAAGCCAGCTTTTCGGCTTCGGAAATCATAACGTCCGGATGCACCTGGAAGAACTCCTTCGAATCGATCGCAAAATTGGCGAAGAAGTTAGACGGATCCTCGTAAATTCCCCCGAACCACATGGAGCCCGTCACCGCTTCGACTCCCTCTATGCCGGCAATTTTCTCCTTGTGGGCAATCGGCAGCACGTTAAAGAGCGAAGTCCGGTGGCGCGTGATCAGACGCAGCGCAGAATCCGGCGTCTCGGGCGGATTTTGAAGCTCCGTGAGCAGCGTGCGCAAGGTGGCCACCAGAAAGAGCGAAACCATGATGGAGGACACCGTTAGTAAGGTGCGCCTTTTATTGCGAAGCAGATTCTTGATGATCAATGTCAAAAATTTCATAACCCCTCTTCGCTACGATCTCTATCCCTCAAAAGTTCCTCAATATGATAAACCGCCACCTGCCACCCTGCCACCCTGCCACCTGCCACCCGCCACCTGCCACCCGCCACCCACAAGTGCGAGCCAAGCAGCATAGGATATGGCAGTTCGCCTGGCGCAGGCACGATTTTCTGCCGGACGGTCGTTTTCGAAGGCTGAGCGGCAGGGCCGGCTGGTTCTGTGGGTTCCTGAGTTTCGTCCCAAGGAACCAAAGAACTACTTCAAATGCTTGTCGGCAAAATCGAGGTACTGCTCCCAGTCATAGGCGGTGACATCGTGCCCGCCGCTGCGGATGTGGTAGCCCATTGTTGCCATGACAGGACTGTTGAGGGGCGGCATCTGATCGGCGCCAAAGCCTTCGGTCCCCAGAAGCAGGTACACAGGTTCGGCGTACTTCACAGACAGGAATTCGCCCCTGGGATCCGCCCACTGGTCTTCCTGGGCACTGGCCACATAAATCGGCCGCGGCGCGATCAGGGCGATCAGCATATGTTGGTCCACGGGCAGCGCGTCTTCATTATCGTTGTACTTTTCGAAATTGCCGCAAAACCAGTGGGGAAAGGATGTATTGATGCGTTGGACGGTTTCGCCGAAGCGGCGCCGGCTCAGGGCCGCTCCCCCGCAGCCGGAGTTATTGGAAATCACGAGGGCAAAGCGGCTGTCCTGCGCTCCCGCCCAGAGCGCCGCCTTTCCCAGTCTGGAGTGACCCATCAGAGCCACGCGGCCCTCATCTATATCCGCATCGGCCTCGAAGTAGTCCACAGCGCGACTCAGACCCCAGGCCCAGGCGGCGATGGATCCCCATTCATCCGGCTCGGGCCGGGATTGCCCTTCCCTGTAAAAAAGCGGATGGATCCCGTTTTGGAAGCCATCGTGAAAGTCCGGATCGAGGTCTCCGTAGTAAATGGTCGCCAGCCCGTAACCCCGCTCCAGAATCCGTTCGACCGGCCAACGGCCGGCGCTCTTGCCGCGGGACTCTTCGGTGGCGCGGTTATTGACGATCCAGTTCTCCCGGCTGGGACGCATCCAGTGCGTTGAAAGAGTAATCTCCGGGTCGGGGTGAATGGATTGATTGCCGTTGAAGTTAAGGCCCAGAAAGACGGGCGCCGGTCCCCGAAGATCGTTGGGCAGATAAATCAGGATGTCCATCTTCGGGCCGGTTCTGTCGGACTGAAAATAAGCCGTTACTTCTTTTCGAGTGGCTTTTCCTTCCAAGGCCTGCTCGTCAACGGAGCTCACTTCGAAGGAAAGCCCAGCGGGTTTGCCCGGACTGCGGCCATAAACGTGCTTCTCAAATAGCTGGAGGATTTCAGGACGCCTCTTCTCACGCCACGCTTCGGCATTCGTAACCCTCTTGGCATCGGACAGAAGAAGCGGATCGGGCAGGGTGTACTCCGGAACCTTTGATTCGTCATAGTTCGCCTGCTCCTGCATGATTGCAGCCACCCGGACACTCCACAGACTCAAAAGCAAAACAACCAATTTCACGCACAAGACTATATCGAATTGGGTGACACGCACGCAAGTGGTTCTTTCGTTCTTTAATTCTTTAGTTCTCAATGAATTATCCGCTTTACTCAGAGGGGCCGCCGGACAACCAGAGAACCCACTTCGGTGTCACCCTTTTCGACTTTGGGTGCCGGGATTTCTTTTGGAATCCTCTTCCTGCTCACAGGACTGGCTCTCTCCGGCTATATGAGCGAGCGTGTGGCTTTCGCCGTGCTGATCGCCTACTTTCTTCTGTCCATCAACACCTATCTGGCAGCCCGCGCCCTGGACAACTTCCGGATTTCCTTTTGGAAGTTCAGTCCCACTGAGCTGCCGATACTCCTGGCCGCGCGTAGTCCGGGCTCGGCTTTGTCGGTTGTCAGTTGCTCTTCTCTATTATCTAATGATGGGATGCTCGATCCTGATCGATACTTTGATTCCGACCCGGCTGTGCGCGAGGTCGCGCGTGGTCTTTACGGCCGGGTGCAGCACTTGCCGCTGGTGTGTCCTCATGGGCATGTTGATCCAAAACTCCTGTCTGAGAATGAGGCCTTTCCCGGCCCAGCCCAGCTGATTATCATTCCCGACCACTACGTTTTGCGGATGCTGTATTCGCAGGGAATTCCCCTTGAGAAACTGGGAGTGCCCAGCCGTAACGGTGAACCGGCCGAGACCGACTATCGCAAAGTCTGGCAAATCTTCGGAGAAAATTTCTACCTGTTTCGCGGCACTCCCACAGGCGCCTGGCTCAAGCACGAGTTCTCAGAGGTCTTTGGCATTAGCCAGCCGCTAAACGGCCAGACCGCGGCCGGCATTTACGACCAAATCGAGGAGAAACTGTCCACGCCGGAGTTCCGTCCCCGCGCGCTTTTCGAACGCTTTAATATTGAAGTGCTCTGTACGACCGATAAGGCGACCGATAGCCTCGAACATCATCAAAAAATTAGACGATCAGGCTGGCGGGGAGACGTGCGCCCCACGTTTCGGCCCGATTCACTCCTGAATATCCTCGAGTCATCCTGGTGCAGAGATATTGAATACCTGGGTGAGCTCAGCGGCATTGAGATAACAAATTTCAAGACATATATAGCTGCAATTGAAAGCCGGCGGGAATTCTTCAAGTCATTGGGCGCCGCTGCGACTGACCACGCAGTTTTCAATCCCACCACAAATGAGCTGAGCCCTCTGGAAATTCAGGCTGTTTTTCAGCGGGCATTGGCCGGCAAGGCCGGGGAAGAGGATGCCGGACTCTTTACCGCCCACATGCTCATGGAGTTTGCCCGTATGAGCGTGGAGGACGGCCTGGTCATGCAGATCCATCCTGGATCTTTTCGCAATCACAATCGTCGCCTGTATGAAAAGTTTGGTTCAGACATGGGAGGGGACATCCCGGTCGCGACCGAATTCACACGCAATCTGCTTCCCCTGCTCAACCGCTATGGCAATGAGCCCAACTTTCGCCTGATCCTGTTCACTCTCGACGAATCGACTTTCTCGAGAGAGCTGGCTCCTCTGGCAGGCCATTATCCAGCGGTCCGGCTGGGGCCCCCCTGGTGGTTTCACGACAGTCGGGAAGGGATGACCCGATTCCGCCAGCTTGTGACGGAGACTGCCGGCATATACAACACGGCTGGATTTAACGATGACACCCGGGCTTTTCCATGCATTCCGGCCCGTCACGATCTGGCCCGCCGCATCGACGCCAATTTTCTGGCCACACTGGTCAGCCAGCATGTTATTGAAAAGGACGAAGCGGAGGAAATGATGGTAGATCTGGCGTACAACCTGCCCAAAAAAACCTATCGGCTGGAGCGCGAAGTCTTAAAAGATCTCCACCAATAGGCTATGTTAGTTACAGAACCGATAATTTCGTGGGCCCTAAAAGGTGCACCCACCGGATGACGACCTGATTGACAGTGACGATCGGGATCCATTTGCCGATTTCGGCCAGGGCCGCATTGTTGAAGATGGCGATACCTGATTCAACGTCAGCTATGGCGGAGGAGTTAAGGGCCTCCGCCTCTGGGGACCGGTAGGACTGAGAGCTGATCTTCGGGGGAGAACTCTTCCCAATATTTTCGGAGAGTCCTTGACCTGGTTTGAAGCCTCAGGCGGCCTGGTATTCTCATTGGGTGAGTAAGAACAGGTGACCAGTGCAAAAAGGGGGGACTGCCCCCCCTTTTTTGTCTAACGGGCTCCCCGGCCCGTAAACACAACCGGTATGGTCTTCAGCATGATCCGCATATCCAGCCAGAATGACCAGTTGTCGATGTAATTAAGATCCAGGTCCATCCACCGGTCGAAGTCGATGTCACTTCGCCCTGAGATTTGCCAGAGGCAGGTAATTCCAGGCTTCACGCTGAGGCGGCGGCGCTGCTTGACTGAATAATAACGGACCTCCTCGGGCAGCGGAGCGCGGGGACCGACAATGCTCATCTCCCCTTTGATCACGTTCCACAGTTGCGGGAGTTCGTCAATGCTGAACTTCCGCAGAACGCGGCCCAGCGGCGTGACGCGTGGGTCGTTGCGCATCTTAAAGACAGGGCCGTCCATTTCATTCAAGTGCTTGATCTCCCACAGTTGGTCCTCTGCCCCATCGATCATTGTCCGAAATTTTGTGAGCCGAAATTTCCTCCCGTAAAGCCCGCAGCGAAGCTGCCTGTAAAAGACAGGTCCCGGAGAGGTGAACTTAATGAGAGCGGCCGTTAATACCATGAGGGGAGCAAAGAGGATCAACAGTAAGGAAGCAGCCAGGAAATCGACTACCCGCTTGGCAATGATAGCCGGCTGATGGTCGGGCACCGCAGAAAAGGTGATCAAAGGGAGGTTCTCAAGAAACTCCAGCGACACCCTGGAGGCTGCAAACGGAAGGAAGTTGGCGGCCACTCTGGTGCGAATACCGAGATCTTCACAGAGCTTGATTGTGCCCTCCAGCTCTTCAAAATCCTTGCTGCGCATTCCAGCGAAGATAATTTCATCAGCGACCACGCTCTCCTGCAGGAGATGGGGAAGTTCGCGAAGGGTACCGAGAACCCTTACACCGCCTGAAACTGGGCCGTGTTCGCCTTCGCGAGAGATGTGTCCCACGACATGGTATCCCCAGATTTTGAAGCTCTTTAACAACTGGCCTACGCGGCAGGCACGCTCGTCACAGCCGATGATGAGGATCTTTATCTGATTATGTTCGTTGATGTTGCGGCTGCGCAGCACCCCCTGCAACACCAGCCGATTCGAAATCAAAAGGCACCCGGAGAGAAAAAGAAAACTGAAGAAGAGGGGACGGCTGACCACAAGCTTGAAAGTAAAAATGGAGAATCCCATGAGAACGCTGACCGCCAGAATGAACTGCAAAGCCCTCGAGATCTGTCCCCGCACGGGCAGTCGCATCAGTCCGGAGTAGCGCTGCGTCACGATCAGCAAGGCCAGCCAGAAAGGTAAAAAGAGGCTCCAGTAGAAAAGATATTCACGAAACGGCAGAAGCTCCGGATTGAAGTAGCGGCTCACCTCGAGGGGCACAAACTTCACCAGGTAATATCGAAGATAGTAGGAAAAATAGATCGCGACCAAGCCGGCTATCGAATCAGCGGCCAGCAGCAGGTTGGAATAAGCCTTGTACTGATGAAGAAACATACTAAAACGTCATGCTAGTGCTTATTTATGTTACTAAGCACTAGCAGAGACTCAGATCCTGAATCCGGGGCAAACGGGACAACAGAAAACCCTCCCCCTGAAAGCATCCTGCCAAAGATCCCAGGTGAATTTGGAAGCTGCGGAGTTGGTCCAGAAACTCGGCCCGGCTGAGGTAAATCTCCGGCTCGCCGGCAGATGGATCGTGCAGTTGCGAAGCATACGCTCTGATGGCGCGCTCCTTCTGTTCATAATGAACGGAGATATCGACAATTACCTGAGGCGTGTGAATCTGGTTAAAAACGATCCAATAGGCGATTTGTTCCGGACGAAAGCGGGGCTGTCCCGTTTCGATGCGAGCCAACCCGGCATGGTGAACCGCCTCCTCGACCAAGGCAGCAGTCTTTCCATGGTCCGGGTGACCTCCCCTCGAGTGGGTGATCACCAGCCGGGGACGGCACTGGCGGAGAATGCGTACCAGTTTCCGGCGGTTCTCTTGATTGACCAGGATATTGGCATCCTCCAGTTCCAGATTAGTTCTGTATTCCAGCCCCAGTATCCTGGAGGCCTCTGAGGCCTCCCTGGCCCGAATTTCCACGGAACCCCTGCTGCCCATCTCTCCACGAGTCATATCGGCAACGGCAATCCGCTGCCCCTGCGACTTCAGGCTGAGAAGCGTACCAGCGCAACCCAATTCAACATCGTCCGGGTGAGCTCCCAGAGCCAAAACATCCACCTCAGTGAACTCGCCGTACTGGTCAGACATAGACAAGATGATGCCCGTTGCAAAAAGGCTGGATGTGCGGCATGAGCCGGTGAACGAACTCAGGTCCTTCCTCCATTAGGAAGTGGTTAAAGTTGATCACCCTTTCCTGTAGCGACTGATTCGGGTAGAGGCGGAGATACAGGTAATCGAGATGACGTCCGATGTGAGAGGCGCGCGAGGACTGATTGGCGATAAAACGTCTTCTGACCTTGTTTACCTGATAGAAAATCTTGCGCTGAGACCGGCTCAACATTTCGGCAACAGTGGGATCTGACTTCGCAATCCCGCCCTGAAGGGATTCCAGCCGATTCGCCAGGTCGCTGCTGATTTCATCGAACTCGTTCAAAACCGGGCCGGAATGGCCCCGGGCCAGCAGCCTCTCGGCGAGCGCATGGGGATCGGATTCGAAAATATCCGTTGGCTCGAGCTGGTATTTTGCCAGCAGGCGCTGCACCTTCTTGTCCACAATTGTGAGCCCAGCCCGTGGGAAAACCGCCGTTTCGGTATTCCAGAAAGGAGAAATGGCGGCGATCTGAGCGAAATAAGCTATCTCGGCCGGCCCTCCTATATAAACGAGAGTCGGGAAGAGTTGATCCTGCACCAGAGGCCTCAAAAGAACGTTTGGTCCTAACCGGTCCGCAGATTGGCTGATGGTATTCAACAATTGGTCCGAGCTGAGTTGAACCGAACGCTTCTGCCTGGCCTGATAACGGCCATGCAAGTATTGGAGCTTGTATCGGCTGTGGCCTTCAATCCAGAAGAGCAGAGTTTCATCGTCCTGCACCTGCACTTGAGGAGTGTAGCCTTTCACTGCCAGGCGATTTGACTGCTTCTGCAGAGCCTCTATGACACCTTCTCGATGCTTTACAGCCACTGACAAGGCTGGACCCAGAAACTGCTTATATCCGGGAATCAGCGGATCAAAAAGAATGAGTCCAGAGTCCCGGAAAAGTTCGGCCAACCAGAAGGCGAACCCCTCGCGGAAGCTTCTCCCGGTGGAGTAGGACTTTTTAAGCTGCTGAAGAATTTCCTCCCGAAAGCTCCCCTTCGACACCCTTGCCTGCAGGCTTTCCAGGCATCCGGTGCTGCAAGCCAAGGGGATTGTCCCGACCATCCGAGAATTGGCCTGTTGGTCATCACAGCGGATCCGCAGCAGACGGTCTTCCGAATCGAAGAACGTACTGGTCCGCGCCTCTTCAAAATCGGAATCATCCGAAGCCAGCCAAAAAACCGGAACAACCGAGTGTCCCTGTTCCTGAAGGATTTGAGCCAGGCGAACAGTCGTAGCGGCCTTGTATATTGTGAGCGCCGGACCACCAAACAGTCCCACCTGCTGGCCGGTGACGACCGCCACAGTCCGGGGCGATTTGAGCATTTCTATATTTTTTAAGAGGGCCTCACTGGCCCCAAGCTTTCGGTTGAATTGCTCGAGAAGGTTGGTGAGATGCTCTCGCGGGTAGGTCGCGGTTCGCTTCAGGACCGCCTGCAGCCGCTGCTCTAGTTTTTCAAAGCTGGTGTGCACCGGCGAGTAGAACTCTTCCACCTGATCGGGTTCATAGAGGTAGCGTAAGAACAGCGAATTCTGTCCGGGAAGCCGACGGTGATCCAGACAATGTACTTTCATTAAACCGTACCAATCTAACGGATTTTCAGTACGATTGCCAATCGGAGCCGGGGGCCGCCGGGGCCGCTCCTTTACAGTCGGGGCTCTGATGGACCTCACCAGCGACACTCAACGGAGCCGTGACTGTGCAGGAGCGGCCACCCTTACTCTTGCAATACCGTACGCACTTTCTGGATGAGTGTCTCGGGCGTAAAAGGCTTCGGATCACGCGAATGAAAACCGGGCAGCCGCTAATCAGGGACTTTGCCGGGGCCGACTGGCGCTGCGTGACTGGGGTTGTGCAGGCGCTGCCACAGCGATCCGGCTTTTCATCTTGAGGAACTTCTTTTCGCCAATACCGCGCACATTCATGAGATCTTCAATGCGTTTGAAGGGTCCGTTCTTGATACGGAAATCCAGGATACGAGCCGCCATTATCGGGCCCACTCCGGGCAGAGTGTCCAATTCTCGCAATGTGGCGATGTTCAGGTCTACTTTCCCGTCTTCAGCCTGCAGCGGCAGCGCCGCCAGCAAAAACAGGAAAATACCTACAGTTAGTGTGCGGACCAAAGTGTGTTGTCTCATTGTCTTTCCTCCTGTTCAACTTCTTACTTGCTATAACGTCGCAGGAGGAAAAAATACGAAGGCAGGCGTCAGGTGTCGGGTGTCAGTTGTCCTAACACCCGTTACAGCATTCCAAAGTACCACTGAACGAGAGCGGGGCCCCAGAGTGTGGCAATAACTGCGCCGCCGCCCAGAAAGGTTCCAAAGGGGAGTTCATAGCGCTGTCCTTTTTGAAGCGCAAAAATATAAAGCGAGCCGATCACCGCGCCCAGGAGCGAACCCAAAAAGATGGTGACCCAGGCGAATCTCCATCCCAGAAAGGCCCCCACCATAGCCATCATCTTGACATCTCCAAAACCCATTCCTTCGATCTTTCTGAGACGAAGATATAAGAAGGCGACGAGCCACAGCGTACCTCCCCCGGCTAACATGCCCAGGAAGGATTCGAGGTAGCGGGCCGGGCCGGCATAGGCAAAGAACTCCGAGGATTGCACAGGCGCCAGCAGAAAGCCCAGCAGCAGTCCCGGCAAGGTGATCACGTCCGGCAGAATCCTCTCGAAGAGGTCGATAAAGACCAGAACCACCAGTAAGCTGAAGAGAAGCACATTGATGAAGAAAGGCGCGCCGAAGCCGTACTTCAGAAAAAGCATGTAATAGATCGTCGCACTGAGGATTTCGACAGTCGGGTAAACCGCACTGATGGGTTTACCACATTGGGCACACTTGCCCCTCAGCCAGAGGTAGCTCAAGACCGGTACATTGTGCCAGGGATGAACAGGCCTTTCGCACTGCGGGCAGCGCGAGCCGGGGGAAACGATCGACTGGCCGCGCGGAATTCTGTAGATGCAGACGTTTAAAAAGCTCCCCAGCACCAGGCCGGCTACGATTACCAGCCAAGTTCCAAGGGATGAAGTTCCAAGTTCCAAGGGATGAAGTTCCAAGTTCCAAGGGATGAAGTTCCAAGTTCCAAGTTCCAAGTTCCAAGTGTTAAAGCTGAAGCTTCCACTCCGGTTGCTGAGAGTCTGAACGGGATCGAATAGTATCATCAAGGTATGGAGAGAGCTCCTCACTTGGAACTTGGAACTCAGTCTCCGTTCTGACTGCGCGCCAGGACGATGTCGTTGGAGTCAATGATGGTGTAGGTCGCCTTTTCCAGTGCCGTCAGGGCAAGCTGATAATCAATCAGGGTGCGGAGTTCAGCTACCTGGGCCTCCGACAGATCGCGCTGGGACTGCAGGACCTGGAAATTAGTGGACAGACCGGCTTCGAAGCGCTTGTTCTCCCCTTCCAGCTTCTCTTCGGAAAGCTCGCGCTGCAAGCTAGCCGCTTCCAGCCGCTTTTTCTGAATCTGAATGCCCTCGAAAGCGTTCCGAACGTCCACCATAATCGCCTGCTGCTCATTCTTCATCTGTCCAAGAAACTGTCGCTCCTGGATGGCCACCTGCGCCAACTCGGCTTCATTGGTGCGGTTGCGGAAATTCCATTGCACGTTAACGGCTGCTCCGTAATTCAAGAAGTCGAAGCCAAAGGCCTGAGTCAGTGATCGGCCAAAATTACCAAACAACGGATGGCTTGGATCAGGGACTTGCGCGTCACCGGGAGTTTCGGGGATACCGTCTCCGTCCGTGTCGATCAATTCCCTCTGGCGTACCAGTCCGGCTTGCCCAACGGATCCAAAATTGAATTCCAGATTAACTTGAGGCTTTCCCTGGCGGTCGAGAAAATCCCGATTCACTTCCTGCTTTTCGATTTGCAGGCGAATCTGCTCGAGTTCGGGACGGCGGGCCAGAGCTGTTTCGATAGCCTGCGCCATCGTAATCTGAACTTCCTGCACCTCAGGCCGGTCGGTAGGAATCAGGTTCAAATTCCAGATACTGGCTCGCGGATCGGGCGCCAGAAGCTGTTTCAGAGCGTTCTCGGCCTGGACAATGTTGACCTCCGACTGAATCATGGTTTGCTCGTTCCTGGCCACCTCAGCCCGCGTGGTGGTAATTTCAATGGGCGCCTGTACTCCGATTTCAACTCTCTTTTGGCTGTTTTCGTACTGAATAATGGCTAACTGCATAGCCCCCCGCTGGGTCTCGTAGTTTTCGATGGCAAACACCAATTCCCAATATTGATTCTCGACACGCTGAACAATTTCAGAGACTCGCTGTTGAAATTGGCTGTCGCTGATTTCAGTATCCAGGTTCAAAAGCTTCAACTGCCGCTCCGTCTGGGTCTCCATAAACCCCCGCCACAGCGGCTGGACAAACCGAAGGTCAAAAATCGAACCGTAGCTCGGGTTAACGAAACTAAACGCGCTGTTGCTTGAATTGCGATTATTGCTCCAGGTCAGGAAGAAGTCGCCTCCTCCCAGCACCGGCTGCTGTACAGTGGTTCCAAAGGTCAGGCCTCGTCTTTCAAAGGTTGCGACCCCTTGCCCAGCCTGGATGATGCTGGTGGTCGGAGATTCAGATGACTCCCATCCAATGCTAAAGCCCACAATAGGATCATAAAATCCTTCAGTCGCCACAATCTGTTCGCGGTTGAGCTCCTCGTTGTAGTCTTCGATGGCGATTTCCAGATTGTTCGTCAGAGCCAACCGTATGGAGTCATTGAGCGTGAGGTCTAAAACACCGCCTTCACGTCGCACTCTTTCCACGTAGGGGTCAGGCAGTGTGGAGGGTTCATCGCGAGAGGAGACAGCAGTCTGCTCAGCTGGAGTCTCCGGGGATGGCACCGTAGCCTCCTGAGCCCACGCGCCAGTTGAAAGGACCAATAAAAAAACCGCAAATAAAATCGAACCGAGGGATTTCATGTTTTGCTCCTGCATCCTATAACCCATATTAGATAACCCATATTAGATTCCACGGCGCGCACAAAAGCTTAGACTGGTCTCATTTTCTTTTTCGTTGACCTACGAAAAAATAGCAGACTTTGTTTCGCAGAGTTGCGTTGCAAGAGCAGCGCCTAATGCTGGACGTAGCGGCAAACTATTGACTGTAGGCAGCTTACAAGGTAAGTCCGGCAGTGGGAAATAATTGAGTGTGTCCGCTTATGGGAAACGAGTGTGCGGAAGCGGACACACAAAGCAGGCTTTAGATGTAGACAGCCTACAGCCTAATTATCCTGATCCTCGTCCCGCTTGAGGCTAGGGCGATTCGAGGGCTCTTGGCCGTCCTTGCGCAACGTTGGTCTTTCTTCTTCAGAGCGATCGGTATTGGTCTTCCGCTTTAAGGTTGGCCGCTTGGCGCCTCCCTGGCCGCTTGAACTTCCCGGAGTGATCAACTGGTTGTCGATCTCCGTCAAGCGCTGCTTAACACGTTCGAAGTCAGAAGTCGTGACGACGTACTCTTCCTTGGGATCAAGAACCGAGATTTCCCCCTGGACATGATCGATGCGGTCATCCAGGGCGGGATGGGTGCGCCAGAAGCTGGCGAACGCCCCCGGCTTGTCTTTCTCCTTGGCTTGGAGCTTCTCGAAGAAAGTAATGAAACCGTTAGGATCATAGCCGGTGTTCCACAGGTACTGCGTGCCTAACTGGTCCGCCTCGGCTTCCGATTTCCGCGTGATTCCCAGGACTGCCAGCGACATTCCCATTCCCAGGCCGTTGTACAATGCCGTCTGAGTCCAGTAACCGCCCAGGAAAAGGGCCGGCAGAGCCGCAAACTGCATCAGTTTGGCCTTGGTCATGCGCTCGGTGGCATGACGCGCAGTCACATGCGCAATTTCATGGGCCATGACGCCCGCCAGTTCAGCTTCGTTCTCGGATTCAAGAATCAAGCCCTTGTTAACGTAAAAATATCCGCCAGGAAGTGCAAACGCGTTCACGTCATCCGTATCCACGACTTTAATCACAAACGGCACCTTGGTATCGGAGTTCCTTACGATTTTCTGGCCTAGGTCGTCAACGTACTTCGTGATCACCGGATCCTCAACCAAGCGCGCCGTCTGCTCGAACATCTGAGCATATTGAGCCCCGATTTGAATCTCTTTATCGAGTGAAACGAAGTTCGGAAAGAACCAGGCGATCCTTCCATTGATGTCGCGGTTTCCGATATTTTCGACATCAGCATGGTCGCGTTCTGCGTAACCTAATGACGGAAGCAAAAAGCAGATTAGAAATGCTACCGTTACTCCCTTGTGTCTGACTGTCATTTGGAACTCTCCCTTACTTCTTTTGTTCTCTGGTTACAACTTTCTTTATTATAGTTTCTTTATTATAGCATCTATGCATGGCCGTTGTTACTGTTTCTCTGGTATATAGATGAACGCTCCCGTCTCTATGTTTCATTTGAGTCTATGAAGATCCTAACCGCCAAGCAAATGAACCAGGTCGATCGGCTGACGACCGATCGATATGGTTTGCCCAGCCTCATTCTAATGGAGAATGCGGGGCTGAATCTCTACCTCGCTCTGGAAGACTATTTCGAGGACCTCCCCATCCGGCGCATTGCCATTTTTTGCGGCAAGGGCAACAACGGAGGAGACGGGCTGGTGCTGGCCCGGCAGTTAGTGCAAAGAGCTATTTACCCGGATGTTTACCTGCTCAGTCGGGTCGATGACATTTCCGGCGATGCCCGGATCAACCTCGAGGCTTATCTGAAGTCAGGCGAGATCGTGCATACAGTTACCTCGGACAGGGAGTGGCAAGAGGTCGAGGAAGGCATCTATGACTATGACATCATCATCGATGCTCTGCTGGGGACCGGAATGAGCAAGCCGTTGAAGGGGCTTTACGCAAAGGTAGTGGCGGACGTCAACAATACCGGGGCCTTTGTTCTTTCTGTGGACATCCCTTCGGGAATGTTCTCCGACTCGCTCAAAGGCGGCGTGGAGACCGTACTGGCGGACGCGACGGTGACGTTCACGGCGCCCAAGATCGCGCATATCCTGAACCAGGACCAGGAAGCCATCGGAGATTTGCGCATCGTGCCCATTGGCACTCCCCTCGATCTTCTCGAACAGAAAGATTTCTACCTGAACCTCATGAGCCGTGAACAGGTCCGGTCGTATCTCCTCCCCCGCGAGGTCAGCTCGCACAAGGGTGATTTCGGCCACGTGGCGGTCGTGGGCGGAAGCCGGGGAAAATCGGGAGCTGCGATCCTCAGCGCCAGAGGCGCGCTTCGGGCCGGCTCGGGGCTGGTGACTGTTTATACGCCGGACGTGGCCCAGAGCACCATCGCCTCCTTTCAGCCCGAGCTAATGACCGAAGGCCTCGCCTCAACTTCCAAGGGCGCTTTTTCCAAAGCAGCAACGGCACAACTGCTGGACGTTTTGCAGGAGAGGGACGCTGCAGGGATGGGTCCGGGGCTGACCACGGAGAAGGAAACCATCGAGTTCGTGAACAAGGTCGTTCAGGACTCGCCTGTGCCCATGGTGCTGGATGCCGACGCCCTCAATGCCTTCGCGGGCCGGATTGAGAAGCTGAAAAACCGGCGCCGCCAACCCCTGGTCCTGACGCCTCACCCGGGCGAGTTCGCGCGGCTGCTCTCCCAGCCCACCGCCTCAATTCTCGAAAACAAGGTCGAACTCTCGCGAAAATTCGCTGAGACACACGGAGTATGGCTGGTGCTCAAGAGCTTCCGGACGCTGGTCGCAGCTCCGGACGGTGAAGTCTACGTGTGTCCTCTGGGGAATCCAGGCATGGCAAGCGCAGGGATGGGTGACGTTCTCACCGGAGTCTTGACTTCCCTGCTGGGTCTTTATGCGGCCCGAGGGATGACGGAACTGGCGCATGTGACGCGGGCCACGGTGTTGGGCGTCTATCTGCACTCCCTGGCCGGCGATCTGGCAGCAGCGCAAACCGGTCCTGAAGCCCTCGCCGCCGGGGACGTCATTGAAAACCTGGGTCGAGCTTATCTTGACCTGGCGCGGGCTGAGCCGGCGTGACCCTGTACCGCTCCACCAGCGAAGAAGAAACGCTTCTTATTGGGAAAGAGATCGGCCGGCGGCTCGTGCCTCCTCGCGTGGTGCTGCTTTATGGAGAACTGGGCGCCGGAAAGACGGTTCTGACTCGGGGTCTGGTTGAGGGTCTGGACGTGCAGAATCCAGCCGTGGTCCACAGTCCCACCTTTACGCTGGTCAATCAATATGCGGAAGCTAAAGGGGTGATTTACCACCTGGATCTGTATCGCCTGGAAACTACTCGCGATCTTTACTCCATCGGGATCGAAGACATCCTGGCCAGCCCCTCGATCGTGATCGTCGAGTGGGCCGAGAAGCTCTTTCTGAACGTCGAAGATCCGGTCAAAATCCGAATTGCCGCCGACTGGGAGAGCGGTATAAGGAATATCGAGGTTTCCGGCTGAGAGAGCCAAGCAGTGGCCGCTCCCTCACGGTCGCGGCTCGGATGGCGGCTCTGGCGCCCCTCCTACCGCGTGATGCGCAGCAGCTTGTCTTTTTCAGGACCGCAGTCGCCGCGACCGTCACAGTTGCTGGTGGTCACGTAGAGCTGTCCGGCCGGCCCCATGATCACCTCGCGCAGGCGGCCTAAACTGTTCCCGTCGCGGAAGTACACTTCATGGCTCTCCACTCCCGAGCCCTTAAAGACCACCCTGTGCAGGTGCTCGGAGGCCAGGGTTCCGATAATCAGGCTGCCTTTCCACTCGGGGATGGCATTCCAGCGGCCCCGCCGAAAAGCCACCACTCCAATGATTGCCAGGGCCAGTTGGGCGATGGTGATGGAACCGAAAACGCCCGTGGGTCCCAGTTCCAGGCCCACTGCCAGAATATAGGCCAGCGGAATCTGAAGCACCCAGTAGCAAAAGAAATTGATCCAGGTGGGAGTGGCGGTATCACCGGCGCCGTTGAAAGCCTGCACGGTGACCAACGGCAAGCTGGCTGGGGCAGCATCTTAGCCAACGAATCACGCCCATTACGCGAATGTCCCTGTGTCACTGAATGCTTGCTCATCCGACCCAGATGGGGCTCGACCAGGCCACATGCCCATTGTGCTGCGTCACTCTCACGCAGTACCAGTCAGAAGCCTGTTCCTGCCGATTTTTGTCCTTCCAACGGATTGTGGCTGAGTACTCACTGGGGCCGACCAGGCGATGAATGATGTAGCTTTCGCTGGTAAAGACACCCGTAAAGGTCACGCGATTGTCATCGATCAAGTCCACCAGCCGCACCTTGACTGTCTGCTC
This sequence comes from Acidobacteriota bacterium, assembly GCA_050747825.1. Taxonomy (GTDB): domain Bacteria; phylum Acidobacteriota; class UBA6911; order RPQK01; family JBOGJG01; genus JBOGJG01. Next base: position 23,744 of record JBOGJG010000265.1, read on the forward strand.
CACGGGGCCGTTCAGTTGGACCGTCAGAATGGCATCGGGACCTCCTTCCAACTCGCAAATCAGCGCTTTGGTGGGGTCTTCGGCGAAGCACTTCTCGCGGGTAGTGTGCGACTGCAGATGAATCTCATTGGGCGAGACCAGATGAACGCGGTCGCGCAAATTCTCGTCAAACGGGGCCGATTGAAAGCAGCCCAGAACGCGGTTGAAACGCCCGCCGTTCAGGCTCACCGTCATATCCCAGGAGCAGACCCGGCTCATGTTCAGGTCGCCCCAGGGTCCCCAGCCGTACTGGATACGACACTTGGCCCGGCCGGGCAGCTTCAGTGACTCTTCGGCATGGTCCTCAGGGAAATAGCGTTCAACGACTCTGCCGTTTCGGACCAGTTCGACCATGGCCATGGAGTCCTGAGCCTCCACCCTGACGTCAATCTGCCGCTCGCTCTGTGCGGGTAGCTCCGATCCCATGGGGCGGCCATTGAGCTTCACGTCCAGCATGATACGGTCACCGGTGGCGGCATAGGTGCGCCGCGCCCGAAAGGCTTCGAACAAGGCTTTGGGACTCAGGTCCTCCGCCCAGACTCCAAGCACGCCTTCTCCGTAGGCTCCCGGATACCCGAGGTGATCGTCACTGGAAGCGACCAGTCCAAAGCGCAGGCCTCGCGCTAATTGCGGCTGAATAGTATTGGACGTACAACGCCCTCCCATGCTGTGCCGGATGAAAGGATGCGGCGCCCGGTCCGACTCCGTGCAGCCATGCTCGGAAAAGACTTCCACGATCGGCGAAACGCTCGATCGATAATAAGACCAATTTGCTCCCCGCCAGCCTTGCTTGTAACCCACGTGATGCGGAATCGCCAGTGCCTTCCTCTCTTGAGCAAAATCCAGGATCTTATCGACATGGTCGGGCAGAAAAAGCTCGGGTTGATCTTGGGCGAAAATCAGGCAGTAATCCCCAAATTCGCTGGAGTGCCATTCATAGCCCAGCAGCGCCGTAAAATCCTTGCTTTGGGCCTCCTGAATCAGCCGGCGTGTCTTGGGCCAATGATCGGAGTGCGCCTTGAAACCGTGGACCCACTTCCTGTGGCTGTCACCCGGCATTTTCGGCATGTCGTGCCAGTGCGCGTGTCCCGTAAAGGCGAAGAAATCGAGGTGTTCGCGCGCCAGTTCGATCGAGCGCTCCAGCGAGCCTTTGGCGTAGCCTACCGCGTTATGGTTGTGGAGATCCCCCCAGAATAGCTGGTGAGTCGTTTCCTCCCCCGAGTCCTCCCCCTTGGATTGGGCGCGAACAGTCTTTAATAGTGAGACGGCCAGCGCCGTCCCCATGAAATTACGCCGAGTGAACCCATCGGCCGTCATTTTATGATCCTCCTTCGTTCTTTCCGGTTGCATAATGTATATCAGTCGAAAGAGCGGAATGATACAGACAATTTCAGGGACGATTGACGAGAGAAACTTCGGCCGGGTTTTGGTCCACGAGCACGTACTGGTGGATTTCATCGGCGCCGATCAGATCTCCAGAGATCGCTATGACCGCGATGAGGCTTTCCGGACGATGCTGCCTTATCTGGAGGAGATTGTCCGCCAGGGCATCGGCAGCTTCGTGGAATGCACTCCGATGTACCTGGGACGAGATCCGCTCTTTCTGAAACGCCTGGCCGAGGCCAGTGGGCTTCAGATCTTGATCAATACGGGGCTCTATGCCGCCGGGGAAAAGGAGGGACGGACTGAGCCCTATCTTCCTTCGTATGCCTTCCAGCTCAGCGCCCAGGAACTGGCGGGCGGCTGGCTGAAAGAATGGTTCGAGGGAATTGAGGGAACCTCTATTCGTCCCGGCTTCATCAAGATCGGAGTCAATCCGGGCCCGCTGCGTCCGATTTCTCAAAAGCTGGTCCGGGCGGCGGCTTTGACCAGCAGGCAGACCGGCTTGGCGATTGCCGCCCACACGGCTCGAGGAGTCCCGGCGCTGGAAAGCCTGGATATTCTGGAGCAGGTTGGGGTGGCGCCTCACCGGTATATCTTCGTGCATTCCCAGGGAGAGCAAGATAGCGCCCTGCTTCTGGAATATGCCCGCCGCGGCGGCTGGCTGGAATTCGACGGAATCAGTCCCGAGTCGGCTCGACGGCATCTCGATTTGATCCTGCGCATGCTGGAGGCCGGCTATGAAAACCAGATCCTCATCAGCCAGGACGCCGGCTGGTATCGTCCCGGCGAGCCTAGCGGCGGCAGAATCCGCGGCTTTACTTATCTGCTGGAGACCTTCATCCCCATGCTGCGCCAGGTCGGCATCCCCGAAGCCACCCTCGACCACCTCCTCATCCACAACCCCGCCCGGGTTTTCTCGCTGCGAAAATCCTAGGCGGATTTGGGCGGGGCCCGCTGAATAGAACGCCAATCATTTTTTCTTTCGTCGAAACCTCCCGTCAAACGTTATAGCTCTGTGAAGATGCGAACAAGATCAAGCAACCCGCGAAAGCAGGCAGGATTCAACCTGCTGGATTCCCTGGTGACTCTGGCGATCGTTGGTGTTTTGTCCTCACTGGGCATCGGCTATCTGGGGGGGATGGCGGATCAGTACAGGCTGCAGTCTGGTTGCCAATCTTTACTCTCCTCGATTGTCACTGCACGGGCTCACTCGACGGCCAAGTGCCTGCCGATCGAGATTCGGGTGCATGCTGATAACAAGCGCTTTGCGCTGGCCGCAAAAGGGGAAGAGCCGGACCGATGGCAATCTCTGCCCCGCGGGGTGGAATTCGTGACAGTGCCGCCTCGGCTGCCGACCTTTCATTCCCGGGGCAACGCCTCTCCGGCGGGATCGTTTGTTATAGGTAACGATCGAGGGCAAATACGTCTGATTATTTCTCCAACAGGAAGAGTCCGATGGGAACGTTTATAGCCTTCGTAGTTTTCTGGACTCGGGCGTTATAGCAGGGCGGAGGTGCGCATGAAGCAAGATGGGTTTAGCCTTCTGGAAGTACTGGTCTCGATTGTTTTCTTAACGATCTCCTCGCTGGCCCTGCTGCAGGGTTTGACGGTGGCCTTTCAGTCATACTCGCTGGCGCGGACTCGCTGGAAAGATACGCTTGAACTGTGGAACAAATCCGAAAACATTCGAGCCCAGCCCCCACTCTCCGGCGAGTTCTTCCAGGCCATGCCTGGAGCCAGGCCGCTCTATCGGATTGTGCTCGACGATCCCTCGAACAAATCCAACCAGCAGTGGGAGGTGCTTCGTGCACAGAAGTGAGCGAGGATCTACGCTGCTGGAAATGATGATTTCGGTCCTGATCGGGGTTACTTTTATGCTGGCCTTCCTTTCAGTCAGCCGGCAGTTTCAGGTGTGGGCCTCCAATCTGAACCTTCTGCTGGAGCGGGAGGATAACTTCTGGCTGACTCCCCTGCTCCTGTCACGATGGATTCCTCCGGCCGGCAATCAGCGTTGGAATCAGGAGTGGAATGGAATCGAGGCCGGCGCCGGTGAGCTCGAGATCAACGCCGATATCGATGGAAGTGAAGGCTTTCCCGACTCCGAGCTGAACAGCAGCTTTGAGGCGATTCGCCTGCGCCATTCCAACGGAAATCTACAGCTAAAAAGCGGGGCCGGCTCCTTCCAGCCCGTGATCAAGAATATTTCCGGTTTTGAACCCTTGCAGGTCGGGCCTTCACTTCTCCAACTCACCGTGTCGGCCGTCACCGACCGCGCCTTCCTGGCTTCCGATCACGTGCCCCTCGAGCAGGAGGTCTTGATCTTCCATCTGAGAAATTACCGGCCCAACCTTTTTGCGGAGGCGCCCTGATGAAGAACCCCTTTCAGGAGTCAGGCTTCATCCTGATCACCCTAATCCTGATGGTGTTTTTAGTCTCCACATCGGTGTTGTTCCTACACTTTCAGATTGCCGACCAGTGGGAGCTGACAGGCGACATCCAATCCCAGCTCTACAGCCTGGCCCTGGCCGAAAACGGCATTGAATATGCCAGGACCATCCTGCCTCACCTGGAAATCAACTCCCTTCTGAAAGGACTGGATGGAGATCACTCCGGCATGGATCAGCCTGAATGGAGAAATCCGATGTCACTGGCCGAGGCGCGTTTCATCGATCCTTCCACCTGGACCGCATCCATAGACGACGGCATTCCGTTTGCCAATCAGGAACTGCTCCTGCCTCAAGGCTATCGGGCTGAAGGTAACGGATTTTTCTTCTTGAGAGCTTCGAATAATCCTGAGGAGGCGGCTGATTACGATGAAGATCATGTGATTCTAATTCGAAGTATGGGCATTGTTCCGGCTCGGACTGGAGATCCTCTGCTGCCTGAGTCCAGAAATGCAGTGGCTCTGGTTGAAGCCGCCTTTCGCCAGGAGGTTGCCTTTAAACTACGCAGCCCGTTGACTCTCTTCGCAGACTCGGGAGTTTTTCAATGGGAGGGCAATCTTTTCCTGATTTCGGGAGGAGAAGATGCTGTGAACCCCTACGCCATAGGAGTTATTTCAGTCAGCCAGTCTGGCCTCGAGCAGAATGTTCGCGATTCGCTCACTCCTGAACAGCAGCGGCGCATCCAGGGCCAGGGGAGCGATCCCTCTCTGGAAGATAAAACGTCTCTTTACACGAGTGACGCCGTACTGCAGGTACTTTTTCGGGCCACCTTCTGGAATCATCTCCTCGATCAGCTTCCAGATTTTGAAGATGGCCCGGAAGGAGGAATTGCTTTCTTTCCCGGCGGAGGTGAATTCGACCAGTCATTTCAGGGGATTCTGGTCGCACAGGGGGATTTCAGGCTCATCAATCAGGCTCAGATCGACGGTTTGCTCATTCACCTGGGCAAAGGCAGACTGTCCCTGGCAGATCAAGCGCGCGTAACCGGAGGCGTCTGGATGTCCAACCTCGATTCATCCGCTGGGAATCTCGTCTCCATGCCACTGCAGTTGTCCATGGCCGACTCGGCCGCCATCATTTTTAGTGCCGCCGCTATACAGCAGGCTTTGGGTTTACTCCCTCCGACCCAGATTGGATGGCGGATGCTGTTTCCCGAAATGATTCTGTGACCGCTGACCACTGACCGCTGACCACTGACCACTGACCGCTGACCGCTGACCGCTGACCACTGACCGCTGACCGCTGACCGCTGACCACTGACCGCTGACCGCTGGCCGCTGACCGCTGACCACTGACCGCTGACCGCTGACCACTGACCGCTGACCGCTGACC
>JBOGJG010000266.1:0-17723 GCA_050747825.1 Acidobacteriota bacterium
GTTGCTCGTCAGTTGCCTATTCCCGATAGGCGCCTTCCTCGCGCCTTGAATACGGGTCAAATCGCCTCCAGCGATAGCGCACTTATTTATGTTACGAAGCACTAGGTGGCAGGTGGCAAGGAGGCTAAACTCTTACCCGCCACCCGCCACCTGTCACCCGTCACCCGCCACCTTTCTTCTAACAGCCTTCCATTCCCGATAAATCTCCGGCAGGCGGCGCACCAGCGCTTCAATCTTCATCGCCCTGCGGTGCTCGATGGCGGGCTGCCCCGAGACGACAGAGCCTGATGGCACGTCCTTGGAAACTGCGCTTTTCATGAGTACCGTCACGCGATCACCGATTTTGACGTGATCCACCACCCCGGCGTGTCCTGCAAAAACGCAATTCTTTCCCACCTCTACGCTTCCGGAAAGACCTACCTGAGCCACAATCACCGTGTTCTGTCCGATCCTGCAGTTGTGTCCAATGTGGACTTGGTTATCCAGCTTTACGCCCGATTCCAGCGTCGTCGCGCCAAAGGTGGCTCGGTCCACACAACTGTTTGCGCCAATTTCCACATCGTCTCCGATAATGACGCTTCCCACCTGGGGGATTTTAACCTGATCCTGCCCGTCAAAAACATACCCGAATCCGTCGGCGCCGATGACGGCGCCCGCGTGCAAAATCACCTGGCTTCCCAAGACCACTCCATCGTAAAGCGTGACATTGGGGTAGAGCACTGAATCAGGGCCGATGCTGCAGCCGTTGCCCACGCAGACACCGGGATGGAGAATCACCCGCTCCGAAACGGTCACATTATCGCCAATGTGAACAAAAGCGGAAATCGTCACGTCCTCGGATATCTGGCAGTTTTGCCCGATGAAAGACATCGGCGAGATGCCGCCGGCCGAAAAAGGCTTGTAATGAACGAGAGCCAGCAGGCGGGCAAAGGCCGCTTTGGGTTGTCTGGTTTGTAGAAGAGATTTCTGGCCGGCCGGTGTCTCGGCAGAAAGACTGAAAGGGACGATCACAGCCGAGGCTGCGGTTTTCGACAGATCCTGCAGGTATTTTTTCTCGGCTGCCAGGGTCAGGTCTCCCGGTACGGCCAGTTCGAAAGGCTGAATTCCTGTGACCTCGATATCTGGGTCGCCGACCACCTGACCATTCACATGGTCGGCGAGCATCTGTAAGGTATACACGCCGATGTCTCGTGACATGACACAAGACACTAGCGCTGCTGGGGCGTTCCCGCAGGAGAGGGCGGCGAAGAGGATGCCCCAGCCGGGGCAGAACCGGTGGACGGAGCCGTCGATGAGGCCGAAGCTGAAGCATTGCTTTCGTTGTACAGGCGGATGATGTCCTGCGTTACGTCAAGCCCGGGAGCGACATAGGCCTGTGTCTGGTCGCGCAACAGGATGGCCCCAAAATCGTTTTTCTCAGCATAGTCGTTGATGATCTTCTGGATTTTCTCGCTCATCCGGCCGAGCAGCTCGTCGCGGCGGCGGTTGATCTCCAACTGGATGTCCTCCTGGAGGCGCTTCAACTCGACATCCCGCTCACCGATGGTCCGCTCCATTTCGCCGCGAGTTTGGGGATTGAGTGTGCGCTGCTGGTTGGCAAATTGTTCCTGCAGTCGTTGCAGTTCCGTCTCCTTGGTATCGTACTCCTGCTGCTTCATGGTTACGAATTCTTCAACCTTGGCGATTTCCTGTTTCCCTTCTTCGGTGCCATAGAGCACTTCCAGCGTATTCACGAAACCAATTTTGATCACGGCCTGCGTCTGGGCACTGGCGAATGAAGTCGCCATGGCCGCTAGTATAAGAAGAATGGGTCTTTTCATCACTTTACCTTCTTTATTTTAATTTTATTGGGTGGAGGCGGCGGCAGCGGCAGGATGGCGCTGGTTGTAAATCTCGATAATTTCCATCGTGATATCGGTAGCGGGATCGATGTAAACCTGTGTCGCGTCGCGGTAGAAGATGGCAGTGAAATTATGTTCTTTGGCGTACTCGTCAATGATGCCCTGAACCTTGCCGCTCATATCAGCCAAAATTTCGTTCTGGCGACGATTGTATTCACTTTGAACATCCTCCTGCAGCCGCTTGAGCGTGATCTGCTTGGCCTCAATTGTCCTTTGCATCTCAGCACGGGTTTCGGGATTAAGCTGGCCGGCAAACTCCTGCTGAAGTCTTCCCAGCTCCTGTCGCTCTGTCTGCACCTGCTGCTGCCTATCAGCGGCAAACTGATTCAGCCCGTCCATCGCCCGCTTCCCTTCCGCCGTGCCATAGAACACTTCGGTGCTGTTGATGAAACCTATCTTGACCGAGGTGTTTGGAGAAGCAGGAGTTGGCGCCACATCCTGGGCCAGCCCGGTAACGACCGCCAGAGTCAGCCCAACTAAAGCGATACATATCAGAAGTAGATTTCCTTTACTCATTTGAGTTAATGCTCCCCTTATTGGTCTCATGATAAAACTAAAATGTGTAGCCTACAGTGAACCTGACGTTACTGCGAGGCTCCTTAAAATCCGGGAATCTCACTCCATTCACGACAATATCAGTGTCCAGAACCAACGGATTATACGCGAAAATCAGACGGAACGGCTGATTAATGACCGGGAGCAAGAATTGAACTTCGGCTCCAGTTGACATCCTCCACACATTGTTGGTCTGTTCCTGGAGATCGATAAACGTATCGGGTCCGAACAGTTGTAAGTTGTCCTTCCTCAGGATCAAGGAAGTGCCGAAATCCACAAAACCCACCACCTGAAGCGGGCCCACCAGCGGCATGCGGTACTCTGCGGTGAGGACCACCCCCGTATCTCCGCCAATGGGAATCGGATTTTCTGAGATCAGCGGCAGTCCAGTCGCCGGATCAATGATCGGGTTCCTGTCAGAATCCAATTGGGGCGCCCGGGAGATGGCCCAGGGGCTGACCTGCCGGATATCAAAACCGCGCAGGGTGTATTCCCCTCCGGAGAAAATCCGCTCAAAAAACGGTATGCCCATGGGGCTGCCGTCCGATAAGTTTCCGTAAGGAAGGATATGCTGGAGTTGGGCGCGGAAGGCAAACGAGCTGCGCCCACCGCTCAGCCAGCGATCCGAAAAAAACTTCTGGTACTCCGCGTAAGGCCGAAGAATATTGAAGGTGCCGCCCAGTGGGCCGCCCGAGATCGCCATCGAGCCGATGAAGTAGCTTCCCTGCGTGGCCCCAAAATACTGATTCTTAGTGTTATAGGTATAGCTGGGTGTGACTTCGCTTCGGATCAGCCCCTTGAGAGCCTCTTCCGGGTTCCCTCCCGGAGCGAAAAGCTGCAACTGAGTCGAAGCACTCTGGAAGCTCTCGTGGACGTCGGTAATTTTGATGGAACTCAGCCCATAGGTCAACCCTGCCCGCGAAAAGCGCCCGAGAGGATAGCTCCCCGAGACGTCAAATCCGGTGCTGTGGCGCGTAAAAAGCTGAACGTTGTTGCTGGGCGAAATTAAACCGAAATAGAGCGAGTAGGTGTCGAAGCGATAGCGCTGGTTGAACACGGACCAGCCCAGGGAGAGCCGGCTGTCCATGAAATAAGGCTCCGTAAAGCGAAACATATAATTGGAGGTCCGGGTGCCCGTCAGTAACTGAACATCAATCTGCTGTCCCAGCCCGCGGAAATTGTTAGACTGGTAATTGATCCCAACAAAGCTTCCGCTGATGCCGCTGACTCCGCCAGTGAGGCCGATCGACTGCTGGCTGCGCTCTTTGACCTTGACCAGGACATCGACTGATGATTCTTCTGGCTTTTTAATGACTTCGTAATCTTTCTCTTCGACCTTTTCGAAAAAGCCAAGCTGGTTAAGGCGGAGGACGGAATAGTCCAACAGATCGCCGTTGAACATGCGCTGTTCTTCCAGAAAAAATTCGCGGCGAAGCACCTTGTCGCGCGTCTTGGTATTTCCGGCAAAGGTGATGCGATCGACCAGGTATTGTTTGCCTTCGTCCACCTGAATCTTAATGTTGAGGATCTTCCCCTCGTTGCTGACATCCCATTCGGGAAAGGCTTCCATATCCAGATAGCCGTAGCGGGAATAATATTTCTTTAGCTCGTCATTGGCTTCCTTGAGCGCGGTCCAGTTGACGATTTCGCCCGGCACGACGTTGTAAAGTCCCCTCTTGATCGCTTCCTGGTCAAAAGTCGTGATTCCATCAACCTCAAAGGTGCCGTAGCGAAACTGTTCTCCCTCTTCGATGGGGATGGAAATGTAGTACTGCTGCTTGGTCTTGCGAAAGCCGAGGAGTAAGCCCTGGGGAGCTTCCACAATCTGGACTTCAGGTTCTCCCGCCTTGGCGTTGATATAGCCGCGGTCCCGGTATTTGGCCAGCAGATTCATCTGGACGTCGTACTCTAACTTTTCCTCAATGTATTTGTCGTGGCCTTTAAAAAGCGTGATAGGGCCGCGCTCTTTAGTCAATTCAAGCGCGCCCTGCAGCTCGTCGTCTTCAAAAACCGTATTTCCTTCGAAGCTGATGTCCCCGATCCGGACTTTCGGCCCCTCGTCGATTTTGAAAATAACCTTAAGGGCGTACGAGGTAATCTCCTCGGTCTCCACTTCAACACGACCGAGCGGACGTCCATTCATCTCGAGCAACATCTGGATCGCTTTGCGCGCCTGGGGCAGCTTGGATTCATTAAAGGCCGAATCCACGGTCATGCCCACTTTCATATCGCGGAATCTCTCCAGGACATCCGATTCTTTGAAGGACGTCATTCCCTGGTACTCAATCTCCCGGATCAGCGGGCGCTCCGTCACCTCGAAGATCACGATCGTGCCCGTCTCACCTTCTTGCGTTTTGACTGAGGCGTCTACGAAGAAGTCGGTATTGAGGAGATTACGATAGTCGCGCAGGATCTGCTGCTGATCGTAGGGATCATTCTGACGGGTTTGAATGTAGAATCGAATGCTCTCTTCAGTGATGCGCCGGTTGCCTACAATCCGCACATCCTCTATCCGTTCAGGAGACTCCTGCTGGGCAGCGGCCAGCAGGTTCTGAGTCAGAGTAAAAATGCAGAAAAGCAAAACACCCAGAAGCGCTACAGAAAATCTATAAATCATACTTCCACCAGATTTCACGTTAAGAGGAAATGCTAACAAAAACCGCGCTTCGAATACAACCGAGGGAACTCACGCCATCCCGTAAGACAGCGGCGCCCCTTCGCTCCTGGAGCCCTTAGCCCGGTAGTAGAGGGCGTCATCTTTCAAGTAGACGGCCAGAGTGTTCTTTTCTTTCAGTTCACCCTGGATGATGAGCTCCGAAACGGGGTCTTCAATGTATTTCTGGATGGCCCTTCTCAGAGGACGCGCTCCGTAGGAACGGTCGCGGCAGGTCTTGGCGATGATCCAGAGCTTGGCGTCCTGGTCGAGTTGGATGTCGATTTCTTTGGAACCCAAGTTCTCGTTGACCTGCATCAAAAGCAAATCCACGATCTGGCTCAGATCTTCCTCACTGAGGGAGTCAAACAGGATGATCTCGTCCAGCCGGTTGATGAACTCGGGGTTAAAGACCCGCTTTACCTCATTCAGGATCAGGTCGTCTACTTTCTGCTGCCCTTGTCCGGCCACCGAGGTAAACCCCAACTGCGGTTTGTCTACCAGGTATCGGGCCCCGATATTCGAGGTCATAATCAGGATCGTGTTCTTAAAATCGATGCTGTTCCCGTGAGAGTCGGTGAGATGTCCATCCTCAAATACCTGCAATAAGAGATTGAAGATGTCGAAATGAGCCTTTTCAATTTCGTCCAGCAGCAGCACGGAATACGGGTTGCGCTTGACCTTCTCAGTCATCTGGCCGCCTTCTTCGTGCCCCACATATCCCGGCGGTGACCCAATCAGCTTCGAAACCGAGTGCTTTTCCATGTACTCGGACATGTCAAAGCGGATCAGGGTCTTCTCGCTGCCGAACAGAAAATCAGCCAGGGCTTTAGCTAATTCAGTTTTACCCACGCCCGTAGGCCCGAGGAAAAGGAATGAGCCAACCGGACGATTGGGATTCTTCATCCCTGCCCGGCTCCGGCGAATAGCCCGAGACAGAGCAGAGATGGCCTTGTCCTGGCTGATGATGCGACTGTGCAGCTCGCTTTCCATGCGCAGCAGCTTTTGCATCTCCTCTTCATGCAGAGACGTCACAGGGATGCCTGTCCAGCGCGAAATTACTTGCTCCACATGCTCCCGCGTGACTTGCGGTGGAATGCGGTCTTTCAGCTTCCAGCGGTCCTTAATAACCTGCAGATTCTCGCGCTCGGTAAGCTCCTGATCCTTCAACTCGAGGGCCCGGTCAAAATCTTTGGCCGTGATGGCGTCGTCCATTTGCCGGACAATGACTTTGATTTTCTTTTGAGCCTTGTTGACCTCATCAGGGAGCACGGTATGGCCGAGCTTCACACGGGCGCCCGCTTCATCCAGCACGTCAATAGCCTTGTCGGGCAGAAAGCGGTCCGGGATATAGCGATTGGATTGATAGACAGCCGCATCAATGGCCTCGGACGTGTATTCAACCTGATGAAAAGACTCGTAGCGATCCTTGACGCCGTTGATGATCTCCAGCGTCTCGTCCTCTGAGGGAGGCGCCACTTTGATAGACTGGAAACGCCGCTCCAGAGCACGATCCTTTTCGATGGAGCGGCGATACTCGTAAGGCGTGGTCGCTCCGATGCATTGAATGTCCCCACGGGAGAGCGCCGGTTTCAGAATGTTAGCGGCATCGAGCGACCCCTCCGCCGACCCGGCTCCAACCAGGGTATGCAGCTCATCGATGAAAATCACGAACTGCGGATTTTCCATCAATTCCTTCATAATGGCCTTGAGGCGCTCTTCGAACTGGCCGCGATATTTGGTTCCGGCCACGATCAGGGAAATGTCCAGAGCCAGCAGCCTCTTGTCACCCAGCATGGAAGGGACATCTCCGTTGACGATCTTCTGCGCCAGACCTTCAACAATAGCCGTTTTACCGACGCCAGGCTCTCCGATGAGAACAGGATTATTCTTGGTCCGCCTGCAAAGGATTTGAATCACGCGCTCGATTTCGGCCTCTCGCCCAATCAGAGGATCGAGCCCGCCGCCCATGGCTGCTTCCGTAAGATCACGGCTGAACTCAGTCAGAATCAGCGAGTCCTTGGGCTTGGAAGGCAACGGCTTTTCAGCATTCGGCCCCGCAAATTCCTCGCGGACTCGCGCCAGTCGCAGACCCTTCTCGTACAAAATCCCGGCGGCCACAGATTTTTCCTCGCGCAGCAATCCAAGCAGAATGTGCTCGGTACCGATATAATTGTTAAGGAGGCGATCCGCTTCTTCGGCCGCATGAGTGAGGACACGCTTCGATTCATCGCTCAAGGGAAGCTCCACAGAGGTGGACACTTTCTCACGCACCACACCGCGCCCTTCTATTTGCTTGCGGATGTTCTCCAGAGTGGCTTCGGCACGTGGAAAGAAGCGGCTGGTCAAGGCCTTGTCTTCTCTCAAGAGACCCAACAGGATGTGCTCGGTCTCGATTGAGCGGGAACCTAATTGACTGGCCTCGTATCTCGCGAAGAAGATAACCCGCCTGGCTTTCTCAGTGTACTTTTCGAACATATCGAGAATTTCTCCCTATTTTAACAACACGCGGGAGACTTACCACAAGTATTCCAATACCGGCCTCACATTTTCGCATTTAACTCTGAAAAGCCCACCCGGGTGAAGCCTCTGTCTTTGTCTTAGACGATTGCGGGCCGTAGAAGTTGTCTTGGGCCGGTGGCAAGCTCGCTTCGCTCGCGGTGGCGGGTGACGGGTGACGGGTGGCGGGTGGCAAGCTCGCTTCGCTCGCGGTGGCGGGTGGCAGGTGGCGGGTGGTAAATGCGTGAGCGGTTATGGACCTTGTCACTTCTGAAGGCTGCAGGCAATTACAGCCACTTGCCGAGCACCAATCCGCCACCCGTCACCCGCCACCTGCCACCCGTCACCTGCCACCTGCCACCGGCCACATAAGCGTCCACGGCCGCGTGGGCCTCAGCCCAGCTCTCATATTGATTCAGCCAGATCTCCTCTTCCTTGAGGGTTCGAAGCACCCGCTCGACACAGGCGTTATCATCGGGAGCGTTGTAACCGGTGTATTGTCCGGGGATATCGACGCTGCCGAAGTATTCGACGAACCGTTTCGAACACGGCTGGGCCCCGTTGTCCGAGCGCACAACCAACTCCTGAAGGTCCCCCTTCTGCTGCCCAGCCCGGTCCTCCAAGCCCAGACGCGCTGATCCACTCCGCGGCCCGACAGCGTCCATCCAGCGTCCAGCCCACGATCTCCCGCGTAAAGCAGTCCGTGACCACCACCAGAAACAGGGGCCTCAGATCGGCCAAGTGCAGGCTCGTCATGTCGATCTGCCAGGCTTGGTTCGCGCCACTGGGCTGCATCTTCTCTACGCGTTTGGGCCGGTATGGTCGATGCCGGATTTTCGGCCTCGTCAGTCCTTCTTCCCGCATGATTCGATACCCCGTCTTGCGATTGATCCCCCATCCCCGTCTTCGCAACAAGGCCCAGATCCGTCGATAGCCGTAACTCTGAAAGCGATTTTCCAGGCACAACTCCTGCACCGCCTCTCGCAGTTTCAGATCTCCGCTGACCGGATGCTTCCTGCAACTCGCCTGGGCCGGCCTTCGTTGCTGGATCCAGCGTCCCACCCGCGACACCGGCAGTTCAAAGCTGCGGGCTAATCGACGCATACTCAAACCGGCTTCCCGTCGCACCTGTTGGACCGCTAAGTAGACAACAATAAATATTGCTCATAATCCGGACATGGTATACAGTGGGTGCCATGGGGCGCCCGAGTCTGTTGCGAGTCTCTGAGGATGAGAGGAAAAAGTTGCTGGAGGCGGCTGCGCAGTCTCCGGACGCGGACTTCCGCGATGCCTGTCGGGCGGTGCTGATGTTGGCGAGTGGCGAGACGAGGGAAGGGGTGGCCGCCCATTTCGGGGTGCATCCGGCGACGGTTGGCCGCTGGGGGGCCACCTATCGACGCCGTGGTTTGATAGGCTTGGGAGGGCCGGAAGAGGACCGCCGGGGCCGCCCCCGCAAGCTTCAGACGGAGCAACTGGCATGGCTGCGTGAGGTGGCGCTCACTCCGCCGCGAGAGCTGGGCTACGCCTTCACGGTCTGGACTTTGCCCCGGCTGGCGCGCTATCTGAAGGAGGCAAAAGGTCTGAGCGTGCAACCGCACTACCTCGGTTTGCTGTTGCATCGGATGGGGTTGGCACGCCGCCGGCCCAAGCACGTGCTGGAGGGGAAACGGGACGAGCAGGCCCAGGCCCAGGCGAAAGCCGAACTGACGGAGCTCAAGGCGGGCCTGCCCCAGGAAGAGCGGGTGATCATCAGTCAGGACGAGGCGGAGTTTCACCTGTATCCTTATTTGGTGGCGATCTGGTCTGTGGTGGGATCGCTGCAGCCGAAAGTGACCACTCCGGGTAAGAACCAAAAGCGGGTGCTGTACGGCGCTTTGAACCTGAAAACGGGCCAGCTCACCGGCTACTGGGCGGCGACCAAGAGCGGCGGCCACTTCATTGAATACCTCCAAGCGTTGCTGGAGGAATATCGGGATCAGAAGATTCTGATGATCACTGATAACGGCAGTTTCCACCACACCAGGAAAGTCGACGAGTTTCTCAAGGCGCACGAGGACCGGTTGGAGGTCAAATGGCTGCCGCCCTATTGCCCGGACCTGAACGACATCGAACGCACTTGGCGCAAACTGAAAAGGAGCCACGCCTCCAACTTCCTCTTCAATTCCCTGGACGAACTGGCTGCCAACGTGCAAAAGGGAATCGAGGAAATGAACCGGACGGTACCCAAACGTTAAGAGCATTATGTATTGTTGTCTACTTAGTCAACGCTGTTATCCAAAAGCCAAAGAACATCACATATTACGAGCACTTCAGGCGACTCGGCCTCAAGTGGTTGAAAACGGGAAAACGGGTGAAACCGACGTGGGCCTTGAGGTGACCAGCAGCAGGAAAGCGCAGTGCGGGAAATCTGCACGCTGCGTTCTTGTTTACGTATTTTGCATAACGCAAGTTGTATAATACAATCTGCGTAATGAAAAACCCATTTCACTATGGCGGAGTCGTCACGGGTGAGGATTTTTGCAACCGTCAGAAAGAGGTTTCCGAACTCACCCGGATCATCGAGAATTCGCAAAAGGTTTTCGTCTATTCGGAACGGCGATTTGGAAAGACTTCCCTTGTCCAGCGGGTCTTGGATCAGTTGCCGAGGAAAGCGTACCTGAGTGTCTACGTGGACCTCTGGTCTACCGACGGTGAGGCTGCTTTTGTTTCAGCGGTGGCCAGGGCCATCACTGAGTCGATGGCAACTACGGCTGACAAGCTGGTACAGACAGCCAGAGACTTCTTCGGCAGGCTTAAGCCAGGCATAACGATTAACGATGAAGGCAGGCCCGTGATTACATTCGAAGCAAGCCGGATCAGCGATTTATCAAGTGATTTGGAGGAAGTGCTGGAGGCTCCTGCCAGGGTGGCGCGAGAGGGTAAGCGGAGCGTTGTGATTGTATTTGACGAATTTCAACAGATACTCGAGTATGAAAGTGAGCAGGTCGAGCGGCGTCTGCGCAGCATTGTCCAGCATCAAAGGGATATCTCTTACGTTTTTCTGGGCAGCAGAAGGCACTTGATCCAGAAATTGTTCTTGGGTAGATCAAGGCCGTTGTATCGAGCGGCTGCCCATTATCCATTGGGCCCGATCCAAGCAGAGGATTGGCTCCCGTTCATTCGCGAGCGGTTTCTGGAGGCTCGAAGGCAAATAACCGATGAGCAAATCCGACGAGCTTGCCGGATTACTGAAGGGCACCCGTTCTATACTCAGCACCTTTGTCATGTCTTATGGGAACTGTGCGGAGTCGGTGAGGAGGTGACGGGAGACTTGATCCAATCTTCTGTGGACGTTGTCCTGGATCGTGAGAGTTATGCGTATGCCACGTTATGGGAATCGCTCACCAAAAACCAGCAAAGATTCCTGAAAGGTCTGGCTGCCGAGGCTCCTGGAGTTCAGCCCTTTGGGGGTGATTTTATACAGCGCTATGGATTACGTTCGCCTTCCAACGTCCAGAGGTCCGCGGCGGTTCTTTTGGATAAAGATGTCATTGATCGAAACAACGGTTCCTATGTGATACTGGATCGTTTCTTCCGTCTGTGGATTCAGAAGGGGCAAACGGTCTGACTGGTTATGGGCGTAATCAAGTCTGTTTGATCTCGTGTGGTTCACTGGGGTGACCGGCGGTTTAGACCGCAGGCCCTACCCGGACGGATTAATCAAATCCGTGACAATCCGTGGCTGTTTTCGCAGGCACTCTCACCTGAGCTTTTCAGATTACAAATCCGATGGCCGGTAGATGGTTTCAAGTAGTTGCGCCAGGATCGGTACTTGTGAATTTCGTCAAAAGCCCAGAGTTCGGAGGAGGGGAGTTCCCGCTTCAGAATTCGTTCGCGGTGTTCCGCCAGATCCCAATTCAAGTACTCTGCTTCGCCTCCTGGGAGCGCGCGAGCCAATGTCGTTTTCCCGACTTGGCGCGGGCCGGCAACGAACACCGTCTTGCGACTGAGATCCTGCAAGACCTGAGGTTGCAGGTAGCGCGGCCTGATCTCCATGGAAGCCAAGACTATAGTACTAATTTCTACCACGGTCGAAAATAGTAGCGTCTATTTTCGACTGGAGCCGAAAATCTTGCCCACCGCCTCCACGAGCCATTTCGCTCCCTCCAGCGCCTTTTGGGCGTCGCTCTGATCATAAAACTCAGAGGGAGTCAGGTCTTCGCTGCCATAAAAGGCCAGTTCGCGGTCGCGGCGGAGGTCCTTCGAAATGGAAATAAATCTTTCCAGATGAGGGTGGCTCCGCTTTGGCAGCTTGTCGCGTTCCTTCCTGAGAATTCCACCGACGTCGTGGACTCTGGGCGTTTCGATGTTCGAGAAGCGAAGCAGGGCCTTGAGCGCCAGCTCGACGACTTCCTGGGACTCTCTGACCACGTCGGCCCAGCTCCGGCGCTCGAAAAGGACCTCCAGGGCAGCCAGGCGGTGAGCTGCCCGCGTCAGATAGTCATCGGCCAGCGATCGATTCTTCACCTTCTTTCTCCTCGCTCCCGCTCTTCAACCAGTATGGATGTCCGTGCACGTATCTTCTGCGCAGTTTGCCTCTGGACACAGCCTCGCGAATTTTTCTCAAGAACTCTCGCACCCGGCCCTCATGGTCGTACAAGATAATTCCATCAATAGAGACTTCATACCAGAGTCCTCCGGCTTCCTCCACCTGGGCAGGGAGGTGAACAAAATGAGGGCTGGCATTGCCAGGCACTATCTCCGACAGGGCCTGATCCCAAACTCGGTACAACTCTCGATTGATCACCACGCGGCTGTCCAGGACGATCAATAGATCCACGTCTGAAGCCGGGCCTGACTCGCCGCGGCTGCTGGAGCCGAACAGGACGATTCCCTGCAGCCGCGAGCCCCATTGCTTCATCACCGAATCCTTCAGATCCCGCCATTCGGAAGACTCCTCATTTATCCGAAGCGGAGCGTCCGACAGGCGGGCCACGCAGTACTCGTTGAGCGAGCGGCCCTGGCTCTTGGCCGCGTCTCGCAGTCTCTGGTGGAGAGCCGGGGGCATTCTCAGCACGAACCGGCCGGACGCCTGCTTCATGCCCCCATGATATCATAGTATCAAATCCAAGCAATCCGTGGCTCTTTTTCAGATTACAAATCCGATGGCCGGTAGAGGGTGTGTCCTGCTACTCTCTGAAATGACCGATCGGCCGTGACAAGATTTTTTAATGCCCAGCCTGAAAGCAACAGCTATGAAAATAGCGTCATTGGTTAACAGACCATATTGCCTTCTAACCGAGAGGCAATCCAGGAGATCGGTCGAACTGAGACTTTCGACTATGAGACCCAGGCGCAGGATGTCGCGCAGTCGATCCTCGTAATGGACCAGTGCCTGGATTCGTTCCGATCGAGCCTGAAGAGATCGGACATGGATGTGCTCTTGGCGCACGGGAGGCTGGTATCGTTGAAGATTTTTGGTTGAGCCTCTCGCCCGGTTGCGGCAGCACTTGAATCACCTCAGAGAACTGCGGCCTCGCGTTCCGGACCGGGTGGTTCGCAACCTCTCCCGGGACGAACGATTCCCCCACGATCTGGTGAAGGCTCTGGAGCCGCTCCCCGGACTTCGCAACGTTTTGATACACGAGTACGTAGCGCTCGATTTTGGATCGCGTGGTGGAAGCTCTCAATCAGCTCGAGACGATAGAACGGTTCATGGCTGTCGTGGCCGCTATGGAGGCAGGAGAGGAATACGCCTGAGTATCAGGAGAGCTTTGCCCGCAGGTTGACGAATTTGCAGAGCGGCGCACTTTCGCGGCTCAAATACGCGAAAGTTGAGGCAGGCGATCAAAGTGTTGGTCCCGGGCACAAAGGGTCAGATCATGCTGGACCATGAGGGCAGCGACCCACAGATCATTGGTCGGAATTGGAGTTCCCTGCTTGCGAAGCTGAAAGAAAAGGCGGGCATAATGATGGGTGGTCTGTTCGTCGGGATGAAGCACTTCCGTTCTGGATGAACTGAGGAACCGGACGAGGGTGCGCTCGTTTTGCACCGACCGGTCTCCGCACAAAAACCCGGCCCGAAGTTCCCCGATGACCACCAGTGGCAGGAATATCCGCTCGGCTTCCTGCACGATCTGGACGGCAAGTTCAACGCCCTTGCAAAAATCCACATAGCGGTTGGTATCCAGGGCGATTCTCATTTCCAGAGGCTGGGATCGATCTGGTCCTGTTCTTCAATCGCCTTCTCAAATTCCGAATCTTCCACCCACGACCCCGCCAGTTGGTCCAGGTCATGAAAACGCGGGCGCTCTTCGGCCAGTCCTATTCCGCGTGTCAAGGCCTCGATAGAGACTTCGTTGAGACTCTTCTCTTCCTGCCGGGCTCTTCTTCTCAGCTCTCGGTCCACGCGCGCCGGGACGGCTCGAATAGTATATTGAATACTCTGCCTTCTATTCATGCCTGCATTGTATCCTGCAATTGCCTTCCAAATCAAAACATGGTGCGGTGAAGGCGGGCTGGCCGTTCCGGGAATTGTATAAAATCGAAGTACTTGTAAAAGCGCACGGCCTGTTCGTCGAGGGCATCAACGATGACGGCGACGGCAGCGATTTTGTGAGGACTGGGTATGGACGCGTTGGAGTGCGTCCATGAGCAGAAACTCCCCTATTCCTCGGCCCTGGTGACGCTGATTAACGGCGAGACGGCCGAGAAGCGTGGCCCGCACCACGGGATAAGAAGGAAGCCTCCGGATCATGTCCGCCGGCAGATCGCCAAGGTCAACGCTGAACGCGGAGAGCGTATAATAGCCGAGGATGGTTTTCGGTGAATGCTCATCGACGAGGACAAAAGGCACGGCGACATCGCGGCGGGCATCCTGGCTGACAACGAAATCAGAGATAGAGCGCGCGAGCAATGCGGCGACCCTGGAGAGAAGATCCTTCTGTTCCTCCGTTAGACGCGCCTCAAGACGCGCCTTCCTGGAGCCGCGGCTTTTCGTTACTTCATGGGTTTCTATAAGAAGGCGATTATCGAAATGATGGAAAAGCCAGGCAACCCGGCAAGCCGGGTCTTCCAAACTCTCATGTGCCTGCTCTGCTCGATAGCATGGGTTTACGGCACCCCGGTATCCGAAGAGAAACACATTGGCTTTGCGGATCTCACTGGTAATCCGGTTTCCTTTAAATCCGATGTTGGAAAAACCGGCCAAATGACGTGGTGGCTGCCTTCCGGGGCAGATGAGTATGTCCTGCCTATTTCAGCCGGAGTGATGGTGGACACATCACGGCCCGAACTGATGCGCTGGCTTCGGCAAGGCTCACCTTGGGCACTGTCGGAGCTCCCAGTGCTGGGTGTCCGCTATGCTGATCGGATGATCGTCGTGATTGTGCCCTGGCCGCATTACGCGGAATTGGTCGTGGAAGATCGTCTGGGCATTCGGTTCTTGTTCCCGCAGGGCCGCCACAAAGCCGCGGCTTGCGAAATCGTAGCGGTGCGGAGCGGGACTGACCCCCTCGAGGTGGCGCGGGTTTTCAGGGAATGGCGCCGAACCTCGACAAACACCGGCGCCATCCCGCGTCCACGGCCACTCACGGAAAAGGCGAAGGAACTTCCAGGCGTGTCCCGATTGTTCGGTGCACCGCATATCTATCTTTGGGGGCCGGCATTGTTCAGCCGCCACGACGTGCCCCGGGCCAACTGGCTGGAATTCGCCCGCGCCCTGCAGGAAGCTCCCGGCGAGAGTTTGCGCAACCGGATAGTGAAACTTTTCACCGGCGACCAGCGAAGGGCGCTTCGGGAGCTGGCCGAAGCAGAATGGCCAATGAGACATCTCACCGTCGATGTGGCGGCCGCCGTAGAAGATGTCCTGGCGAATCGCACTCTGTTGAATCTGCCAGCCGAAACAGCGTCCGCCGAGGTGATCAGCCGCAACAGGAAGGCTCTCGCCCATGCCTTTGCGGATTTCGTCCATCCGCCGGAGTCTTGGGGTGACGGACCGTCTGTGCCCATGCTCGATGAACTCCGGGATGCCGGCATCAACCGGGCTTTGCTGGTATTGAGCGACCTGTATAGCCGATCGCCCCGGCCTGATGTCGCTGCCCACGCCAACCAGTTGGGTTATCTGCTGGGACCCTATGATTCCTACCATTCCGTCCATTCACCAGAAGCGGATCCGGCCAGTACTTGGGAGACGGCCCAATTCGATCGAGCAGCCTACGAGCAGGGCCGTGTTCTGAGCGCCAATGGTCTCGGACACCGAGGATTTCGTGGAAAGGGGTATCATTTTTCGCCCCTGGCTGCCTGGCCCTATGTGCAGGAGCGCGTGAACCGCATAATCAGCGACACGCCCTACTCGGCGTGGTTCATTGATTGCGACGCCACCGCTGAGTCTTTCGATGATTACAGTCCCGGGCATGAAGCGACTCGGGTCGACGACGTCGATGCGCGGCGCCGGCGGCTGCATTGGCTGGAATCGGAGCATGAACTGATTGTCGGCAGCGAGGGCGGATCCGTCTTATTTGCGGATGCGACTCATTTCGGCCATGGAACGCATACCCCCTATATTGGACATCTGGACGCGGCCTTTCGGGACCGAGAAAGCCCCTATTTCTTGGGTTCCTACTGGCCGCCCGACACGCCGGAGAATGCCTTCAAGGCAGTTCCGGTTCCGCCCTCGCTGGTAACACCCTATTTCGATCCGACCGTCAGAGTTCCCCTGTATCGCGCGGCCCTCGGGGACGAAGTGATTGTTTCACATCACTGGAGTTTCGACTCGCTCAAGTTTGATAATGTCGCAACGACTCGTGAGTTGTTCGAAATTCTCTATATGGTTCCGCCGATGTATCACCTCAATCGTGAGACCTGGCCGAAGCGCCGTGACCGCATTCTCCAGCACTTGGCCTTCTGGGCGCCGCTTCACCGCGACTTGGCGTCTGCACCGTTGATTCGTTTCGAGTGGCTGAGCGAGGATCGCCTCGTGCAGCGGACGGCATTCCGCCTGAACCATGGAGACGTTACCATCACGGTGAACTTCGGCACGAGGTGGCAAGGGGGCTACCCACCGTATTCGGCGACCGTTAGTGGTCGGCAAGCCGCCGGTGCCCAGAGGGTTTACCGAGCACAGCAGCGATGATCGGTGGCCGTGATCACGAGCTCGGTTACGTTCCGATGTACATGTGAACCTGACTCACACCGGTTCCCTCGACAATCCGACCCATGTTCTGCTCGGGGATTCCTCCCCCCTGGGGAAATATGGTGAACGTGGGGGACGTCCCCATATTTCCGTGGGTTCCCAGTCCGCCTGAGTAAATCGAGTCACTTACACACTTGTACCTGCTTCCCTTCTTGACAGAGCGGGGTTGCGGCTCTACAATTCAGTCGTTGAATTCAATTGCTGAATTTAACGAAGGTGGAGAGTGGCGGAAAGACAACCCGAGCTGGAAATCCTAAATATCCTGGAGTCCGAGCCCGAGATTACTCAATCCGACCTGGCTGCCCGGGTAGGTGTGGCCGTAGGAACGGTGAACTGGTATCTCAAACGTTGGGCGGCCAAAGGTTACGTCAAGATGCGCCGAATAGGGCGCTGGCGTTGGCATTATCTTCTCACCCCCGCAGGGATTGCAGAAAAGACGCGTTTAGCTGGTGAATACATTGAGGCTTCCTTCGTGCTCTACCGGCGTACCCGAGCCGAAGCACAAGGATTGCTTCGAGAGCTCAAAGCCGCAGGACATAGGAAAGTATGGATCACGGGTGGTGATTCAGATATCGCCGATATCGTGAAGCTGACTTGTTTGGAAATGCGAGTGGAACTCGTTTTAGGCAGCAGCGGCGATGGCTACCCTGCCCTGGAGATCCAAGGCGCAGATTTGAGGTTGATCTGGAATGGTGACACCTCAAAGGACCAGGGCAGTCGGCGGTCGGAAACGAAAGAAAGTATTTAGGCTTGGTATTTAGGCTTGGCACAATCGCCTATGCATCTGCGGATAATACCGCGCATGTAAGTGACAGGAGCGAAGCGCGCCCATGGATGATCGCTATCGCAATGCTCGGTTTATTATCCAGTGAGGAGAGGTCATCCGGAACACGCTTTCGGAGCGTCTATTTTAATGAGAGAAAATAACCGTATTGCCAAAGTT
>JBOGJG010000267.1:0-3124 GCA_050747825.1 Acidobacteriota bacterium
CCAGGAAGTCAAGATCGATATGGCCAACAACACCGCCGACGTCGGGCCGATCGGCCAAGTCACCATCATCTCGAAGTCCGGAACCAACGACTTCCATGGCAGCGTCTTCGACTACTACTCATCTCCCAGGTTCAGGGCCCGAAACCCATTCTCCCGCGCCCGTCCCGGCGGCACGAGACACGACCTGGGATACGGCGTCGGCGGTCCGGTCTATCTTCCCAAACTGTACAACGGCCGGGACAGGACCTTCTTTTTTACCTCGTTTGAGACGGCGCGCGGCGGCCAAGTCAATCAGTTCTTGCAACCTACCGTGCCCATCCCGGCATGGCGGCAAGGCGACTTCTCCGGTCTCCCGGCCGGCGTGCAAATCATAGATCCGCAGACAGGGCAGCCCTTTCCTGGAAACCAGATTCCCGAAGCGCGCATTAATCCGGTTTCGCGCACACTCCAGGAGCGCTTTTATCCTCTGCCCAACAGCGCCAATCCGAATGCCTTTGCTGCGCGGAATCATCGGGTCCTTGAGTCTCGGCCCTTGGATTACGCCAACAATCTCACGGCGCGGATCGACCACCGCTTTTCCGACCGCTCCTCGATGTTCGGCCGGTTCACGCACCGGGAGGTCGACTACCCTTTCCTTTTTGGTGCGCTACCCACCCAGGGGCAATGGCGCTTTGGACGTTTTAACACTGGTCTAGCCGTCACCTTCAGCCACACGATCACGCCCACTCTGATCTTCGAATCGCGAGGAGGCTTGGCGACCAACCGCCTCCTAATCGAGGGGCCAATCAACGGGCCATCCTTCGTAAACGAGTTGGGCCTGGTAGGGCTGGCCCCGGACCTGCCGAACCTTTCAGGGGTCACGGCCGTCAGTTTCGCTGGGATTGGTCTGACGGGTATCAGTCAGGTCACGCATGTGGATCCCGGCTTTCGCAATCAGCTCGAGGATTTTCACCAGAATCTGACCTGGTTCCGGGGACGACACAACCTCAAGATGGGGTTCAGCCTGACACGCGTCCAGCTCGACAGCCTCGGTGCGCACCCCTGGTTGTTCGGTGCGGTCTCGTTCTCGAACCGGTTTACCGGGGGTGGCCAGTCAGGTCAGGGTCATCCGTATGCTGATTTTTTGCTGGGCATCCCGACGACGGCCGCACGTGCGTTTCCTCCCGTACGCCAGGACAGCCTGCGCTGGCAGTACGCCCTCTTCATCACTGACGACTTCAAGGTCACTCCCAACCTCAGCCTGAGTCTCGGGGTGCGCTATGAGCTCCACCCCCCTTGGCGGGAAGACAACGACCGCATCGCGATGTTCGACGTGGTCACGGGGAAGATCGTTGTGCCTGACGGCGCCCTCTCCCGGGTCAGCCCGCTTTTCCCGGTTGGCATTGTTGACATCGTGGAAGCCAAGTCTTTGGGGCTGGCGGAGAGGAGCCTGCTCCGGGCGGATAAAAACAACATCGCCCCCCGAATCGGCGTCGCCTATCGCCCCTGGGACAACCGGACCGTCTTTCGAACCGGCTTCGGCGTTTTCTACAACGTGGTGCCGTGGCTCTTGCCCACGGGATCGATTTCTCCGTTCGTGTTGAATGAGGTGCCCTACACGAATCCCTTGCAAAACCCCGACGTGATTTTGCCGAGGGTCTTTCCAACCGCGGGCACGGCCGGACCCTCCAGTGTGGCGCTGCCGGCGGCAGTAAATCCTGATCTCGTGACACCGTACAGCATGCAGTACAACTTTACGATCGAGCGAGAGCAATGGGACACGGGGTTTCGAATTTCCTACATCGGCACCACGATGCGCAAGGGCGAGTATGGTTTCAACTTCAATTCACCCGTCCCGGACACGCGGCCCTTTGTGGACAAGCCCAGACCCTTCCCTCAATTTTCCGGTATCACCTTCCTGACCAATGGAGCGAGTCACCGATACGATGCGTTGACCGTCGAAGCCAGGCGCCACATGGCCCACGGCCTGGAGGTCCAGTCTTCCTGGAGTTGGGCGAGAGACATCTACGATCTGGAACGAGGCCAGGTAGCTGAGAATCCCTTTGACCGGCGCCGCGAACGAGCCGTATCGCCCGACATCCCGACTCACCGGGTTACCACCAACGCGCTCTATCAGCTGCCATTTGGAATAGGGCGACGCTGGCTCACCTCTGCGTCCAAGCCTCTGGATTGGGCCGTCGGCGGCTGGGACTTCAGCGTCATCTACAGTTACCATTCCGGTTCCTTTTTGACGCCATTTTGGACGGGGCCTGATCCGACCGGGACTGCCTTCACCACGAGTAGTACGCCTGCGTTCGTCACGATACGGCCCGATCAGGTTGGGGATCCAAATTTGCCCGACAGTGAGCGTTCCGTGAGTCGCTGGTTTAACGTCTCAGCCTTCGCTCCCCCCCAGCCTGGCCAGTACGGTACTGCTTCCAAAGGCGTCATCAAGGGCCCGGCGGTGAACGTCTGGCACCTCGGACTCATGAAGAATTTTGTCTTGCAGGATAACCAAGGCCTCCGGCTGCGCCTGGAACTGACCGCGACTAACGCCTTCAACCACCTAAACTTCAGTAACCCATCCACCAACATTTCACAGGCAGCCAGCGTCGGTATCATCAGGGCCGTGGGTGGGGTCAACGGCGCATCGACGGGTGATCAGCCCGGCACCAGAGCGTTCCGGGCCGCCGTCAGATTGGAGTGGTGAACCCCCGTCTGCAAACCTTCGACCCAGGAGGATCTACCCATTCGGGGACAGGAGTAATGGACATGATGTTTACCTTGTCAGAACGCCGCGACCGGGGCCGGTGTGGTGCCGCTCTGCGGGGCACTCGATCCGGTCGAGCCCTCTTCGCGTTTTTCCTGTTGCTTGTGGCTGCTCTACTTGTGGCGCCCGTATCTGCCGCTCAAGATGGTGCCCGCGGATCGTTGCTGTTCGAAGAGACTTTCGAAGACGCGGATTTTGCTTCGAGAGGCTGGTACGATAGCCCTAGTGCCGCGCTCTCATCCGTCGAGCACATACCCGGCAGCACAATGTCTTTTGAATGTCGCTTTGCGCCCGGCGCGAGCGGCTGTAGTGGCGGCACACCGCGTCGCCATCTCTTCGCGGAAACGGATTCGGTTTACATCAGTTTTTGGTTGA
>JBOGJG010000268.1:0-1359 GCA_050747825.1 Acidobacteriota bacterium
GCGTTACAGGGACCTGGTCTTCCGATTGTGCTACCGGATGGCAAGGGACCAGGCGGAAGCAGAAGATTGGACCCAGGAAGTCTTTCTCCGGATTTTTGACAAGATGGGAAGCTACGATGGCCGGGCCAAATTTTCGACGTGGCTCTATCGAGTGACGGTGAACTTTTGTTTGGATCAATTAAAGAAAGCGAGTCGGAGGGAAAGCTCCCTGGAAGTGGTTGCAGAGGAGTACTCGGGCGCCGATCCTTCGGAGAGGCTGCTGGAAAAAGAAAAACGCCGGGCCGTGTGGCAGGAATTGAATCAACTGACCCCTGACCTTCGAACCGTTCTGATATTGAAGGAATTTGAAGGGTTGAGCTACGCCGAAATCAGCCGGGTGTTGGACATTCCGGAAGGAACGGTCGGCTCTCGGATTCACGAAGCACGGCGGATTCTGGCGAAACGGCTCGGGTATATGGCAGGCGAGACACAATGAATCGCGAATGCAAGAGGATCTCAGCGCGCCTTTCTGATTATCTGGACGGTGAGTTAGCGCCGCAAGATGAACGAGAGGCTGAGGTGCATCTCGAACATTGCGCGAACTGCCGGCAGGAACTGGCTCGTCTGCGGGATGTCAGTCAAGTCCTTCAGAGCACTGCGGCTGCTCCCGAAGCTCCCGAACAATGGCCGGAGATTCACCGGAAGCTGCGGGAGCGCGTAGCCCCGGTTTTTTTCCAGGCTCCGCAAGACCAAGACCAAGACACCGGGCAGAAGCGTAGTTGGAAGCGCTGGCTTCCCCTGGCTGCGGCTGTCCTGGTGGTACTCAGCTTTAGTCTATTTTGGCCTTTCGGCCCTAATCCGAGCACCGATGTGGAGTCCTATTTGGGATTGTATCTTCTGGCCGGGACGGCTGATGGCGTGCTCAGCTCCAAGCTGACGGCTGAGGAGATTGCAGGCATCGGCTTGGATTTCCCGACTTACCTACCTCCTGCCGTCAATGGATGGAAACGAGAGGGTGTTTACCTCCATCGACTGCACGGTCAACCAGTCCTTCAGACCTTTTATTCGGATTCGGATGAAGGAGGCCGGCATTACTGTATCTTCCAGCAATCGAGCCGGCATTCCCTGGATTTCGGCAATCGTCAAATTCAGAAGGAATTCGTACGAAATCAGGTCTGCACGAAATTTGCGGACCAGCACTTCAATCTGATTTCGTGGGGTTCCGGTAAAACCCTCTTCACGGTTGTCTCGACAGCCGACAGCCTCGATCTTAATCAAATCGCCAGCCAATGGATCAAACAGATTGAGTAATCGCCTTTCCGTGATCTTAGACCGATTTCCCGGGGGACTACTCGGGGCTGAAACCGAGCTCTCGCAGAT
>JBOGJG010000269.1:0-17392 GCA_050747825.1 Acidobacteriota bacterium
AAGCGAGCTTGCCACCGGCCACCGCGAGCGAAGCGAGCTTGCCACCGGCCACCGCGAGCGAAGCGAGCTTGCCACCCGTCACCTGGCGCCTGAAATTTCTGGTAAAGTGTACCATCCGATGAACTTCCTCTACGCAGCAATCTACGAGGTTCAAGAATTCACGCTGCTATCCACCAGAGCCGTCCTCAACGTCTTCCGACGGCCTCGCTACATCCAGGACACGCTCATTCAGATGGATGTCATCGGAGTGGGCTCAACGTCCATTATTATTTTGACAGGATTCTTCACCGGTGGAGTGCTGGCGCTGCAGTCTGCCAAGTCCCTGCAGGCTTTCGGCGCCGTGAATCTGACGGGCCAACTGGTGGCGCTTTCACTGGTCAGAGAGTTGGGGCCGGTCCTCACTGCGCTGATGATCGCCGGTCGAATCGGCTCCGGAATCGCCTCTCAACTCGGATCGATGCTGGTCACAGAGCAGATTGATGCGATGAGGGCTCTGGGCACCGATCCGATCAAAAAGCTGGTAACACCCCGTATCATAGCCTGCACCACCATGGTTCCGCTGTTGACGGTAATTGCCGACCTGTTCGGTCTGGTCGGAGGGTGGATCGTTGCACTGTTTACGCTGAGACTCAACACTTCCCTCTACTGGAATACTGCCCTCCGCGCACTCACGTACAACGACGCTCTGGAGGGCCTGGTCAAGCCAATCGTGTTTGGCTTCATTGTTGGGGCGGTCGGATGCTACTTCGGACTGCGCACCCGAGGAGGCACGCGGGGTGTTGGAAGATCGACTACCTCCGCCGTGGTCACGGCCTCTATCATGGTCATCGTGGCCGACTTCTTCGTCACCCGGTTGATTCAGGAGCTGCGGCCTTGAATTTCATTCGCTTCCAGGAGGTCAACAAGAGATATGGCGGCGAGACTGTCCTGGAGGACTTCAGCATTCAGGTTCGCAAAGGCGAAACCAAGGTCATCCTGGGCGGCAGCGGCTCTGGGAAATCCACGATCCTGAAAATGGTGCTTGGCCTGGTCAAACCTGACTCGGGCCGGATTTTTGTGGCAGACCGAGACATCACGGATCTGACCGAAGATGAGCTGATGCCGATCCGGAAGGAGATTGGGATGGTGTTCCAGGAAGGAGCCCTTTTCGATTCTCTGAATGTGGCCGAAAACGTCGCCTACCGCTTGCGGGAAGACGGGGGCCAGCCGGATGATGAAATCGAGGCCGTCGTTCGCCAAGTGCTGGGATTTGTGGAACTGGAGGAGGCCATCAATAAGATGCCTTCCGAGCTGTCAGGCGGAATGCGGCGCAGAGTAGCCATCGCGCGTGCCCTGGTGGGGGAGCCGCGCATCCTGTTGTATGATGAACCTACGGCAGGCCTGGATCCGATCACCAGCCGGACCATTTGCGAGCTGATGATCAAGCTCCGCGATCTCCAGGGAGTGACCTCTATTTTCGTAACCCACGACTTGAAGGCTGCCCTTACCATGGCCAGCGAGATCGCCCTCAGCGGACCGACCGAGGACCAGGTCATCTTTCAGGAAGAAAGTGGCAGCTTTTGCATAGTCAATACTCGTTTTGTCATCCTTAAGGATGGGAAGATTCTCTTCGAGGGCACCGACGAGTCGATGAGACAGGCAAAGGACGAGTACATACAGGAACTTTTGTCATAAAGGCCCGCGGCCTTTTATAAAGGAGCGCATATGGAATCACGAAGCCGAGCAACTCTATCCGAATTAAAGGTGGGGATCTTTGTCGTCATTACCGTCCTGATTCTGGCGGTGGCAATTTTCACCATAGGAGCACAGGTGGGCATATTCGAGGATACGTTTACTGCCAAGACCTACCTGAACAATGTCTCCGGACTGAAGCCCGGGGATATCGTTTTGCTGGGTGGGGTAGAAGTAGGGAACGTGAAGGAGGTCGAGATTCAGAGCGATCCTGATTTCCTGCCTCCTACCCCCGCCAACCAGGCCAATCTCCGACTGATCAGCCAGCTCACCATTGAGGCGGCCCAACTACAGGAGCGGCTTAATACAAGCGAGCTGGAACTTGCGGAGTTGGAGACCAACTATCAGAGCTCAGCCGGCGTCCTTGGAGCCGATGCGCCGCAAGTGCTGGCGCTGCAGGAGCAGCTCGCCGAGGGGGAAGGGCAGGTCGAGGATCTCAGAGAGGATCTTGAGGAACTCCAGGATGACATTCAAAATGTGCACGCGAGCCTGCAGAACATCGAGGTATACATGGAGATTACCTCGCAGTACCGCAACTGGATTAAGAACGACAGTAGTATCTCGTTGGGTTCAGTAGGGTTGCTGGGCGATAAGTACATTGAAATCTCGCTCGGTCGCACTGATATTCCTCCTCCCGTGATTAGGGAGGAAAGGGACGCCTGGATTGGGACCGAGGAACGCGAAGTCGTCGTGGTTACGGGCACCGGACAGGCCGGTTTCCAGGAGTTGATCACGGGCGCCAACGATATCCTCGCCAACCTGGAAACGCTCTCGGACAAATTAACTGAAATCATGGATACGTTTCAGGAGGGTGAAGGTTCCATCGGGAAATTCTTCAGCGACCCCGCTTTTTACAACAATCTAAACGCCGCCGTTCTCGGCGCAAGACAAACGGTGGAGCAGGCATCCGACATGATGCAGGACGTCACCCAGGGCCAGGGTACGGTTCCCAGGCTGATCCAGGATCGGGAGGTCTATGATAACATCAGAACGGCAACCATGAGGCTTGAACAGGTGCTGACAGGCGTCGAACAGGGCCAGGGCACGGTCGGACAGCTCATCAGGGATCCGAGGCTTTATCAAAGCAGCGAGAGGGCCATGTCCAATGTCCGCACTATCACGGATAGAATCCAATCCGGACAGGGGACGCTGGGCCAACTGGTAACCAATGATAAGGTTTACAGGGACCTGGACAGCTCGCTGGAGCGAATGGCCGCCTTTTTAACGGACCTGGAGCAGGGCGAGGGTACCCTGGGAATGCTGGCCAAAGACGAGAGCCTCTACAGAAACGTAAACGAACTCAGTTCTGAAGTGGTGAAACTGCTGTATGACTTTCGACAGAATCCGAAGAAGTTCCTGACCATAAAGTTTGAGCTCTTTTAGCATCGATTATGATTTCGGATAAGATCGGCGTCGGAGGACAGATCATTCTTAGGAGAATCGTCAAGGTTCTCACCTCCCTTCGGATTCGTCCCAACCATCTGACTCTGCTGGGTTTTCTCATGAGTCTCCCCGTGGCCTATGCGTTCTCTCAGGGGCGTTTTGGCTGGGCTGGGTTTTTACTCATCATCGCCGGACTCTTTGATATGACGGACGGAATGGTGGCTCGGGCACTCAATGCCGTGTCCCCTTTTGGCGCTTTCTTCGATTCGGTCATGGACCGCTACTCGGACCTCATCATGTTTCTGGGCCTGATCGTCTGGTATGGACAGCAGGGGCGCCTGACCTATGTGGCTCTGGTCGGCATCGTCATGATGGGCTCGGTTCTGACCAGCTATGCCAGGGCCCGCGCGGAATCCATCATCCCCAAATGCAAGGTGGGTTTTCTGGAGCGGCCCGAACGCATCGTCCTGCTCATCATTGGATCCTTTTACTTTATGGATCCCGTGCTCTGGGTCCTGGCGGTCCTCTCCAACTGGACGGTTGTTCACAGAATCCTCTACACCCGGGCTCAGATCACCGGCCGTCCGGTGGCTGTTCTGACCGAGGAGCCTGGGAAGAACCACTCATCAGCCACCAGCACGACTCCCATTATTGGCCAGCAACCGCATACCAGTTCCAAGTTTCAAGTTCCAAGTTCAAAGTAAGCCTGACCGAAAATAGGGGAGAAAATAGGGGGACGGTCACCTATTTTCTCATTGCCCCACCACCTTGACGCCCTTGGGCGTTTTCAGTTCGAACCGGGATTTGGAAATGTTAGGGTTGAGCTGAATGTCCTGGAAGTGGAAGAGCAAGTAGTCACGCGTGGGCTCGACCAGCTTTTGCTGAACGGGGATCCAGCGCTCGGAGTCCACCCAGAGTACGATCTTGGTAAAAAAAGCGGAAACCCTGTCCGATCTTGGGATTAGCTCCAGCACATAAGTCTGATGCCCGTCCATCTCTTCCCTGCCGATCAGGCTAATCTTATAAGCCTGCTTCAGAGCTTGCTTATCCGAGCCGAAGCCTAGCAGCAGAAACTCCGCCTTCTGGTTGCTCTGGCCCAAGCTTCGCTTCAGGACTTGTCTAATTCTGGGCTGGTAAAACAGGACTTCGCCATCGGCGATAATGAGCGAATTGGCCTGAGGGGCTTGGATGTCTTTGCGCAGGTAAATTTGACCCTTGTCCCTCAGCAAATAAAATAAGCCGGTCTCCCCCTCATCAAACTCCTCCAGGATGTCGGTCCACTTGCGCTGGGAGATCTCAGCCTTCATTGAGCGAAGGCTGCTTCCGGCCTGATCCATCCTGCTCAGGACTTCTTCCAGGCTCGATTGAGGGGCGGCGCTACCCGCCGGCGCGGCGATCAGGCATAAGAGCACGGCCAGTACGGGGATAAGAATGCTTTTCATTTGAATGTAGAGACTGCGGTTTGATGAAATCGTTGCTCGACCGGCCATTGGACCCGCTAAAGACCGCCTTGGGAGTGAGAAAGATAAAGGCCAGTATCAAGGCACAAAGGATGTCGTACTGCCAGGTGCCTCTCTCGTATGTCCAGAAGAGGACACGATAAAGGACCTTCAATTCTTTGACCTCATTGTAAGGCGTCCTCCTATTCCAGGGCGTAAAGCAGGTTCTCCACCTGGTTGAGAATCTGGCCGTCACGCATTTCGATAATACGGCCCGCGGTAGCCGCCGCTTCCGAATCATGCGTGATCAGGATAATGGTCTGGCCATATTTCAGATTGAGTTCCTGCAGCATCTGGAGAATCATCCGGGCGTTCTGAGAATCGAGATTACCGGTAGGCTCATCAGCAAGGATAAGGGCGGGTCGATTAATGACGGCCCGAGCCATCGCCACTCGCTGCTGCTCCCCGGCGGATAACTCAGAAGGTTTGTGATGCATCTTGCTCTCGAGGCCCAGCAGAGTCAGGATCTCGTCCACACGCTCTTTCTGGTAATGTCCATTGCCGTGCAGTTCCCTGGCGAGCTCGATGTTATCCCTGGCACTCAGGGTCGGAAGCAAATTAAAGCGCTGAAAGACAAACCCCATTTTCTTACGCCGGATTTCAGTACGCTCCGCATCGCTCACGGACGCCAGATCGGTCCCGCCCATATAGATGCGACCGGCAGTCGGCTTTAGCAGTCCGCCCAGCAAATGCAGCAGAGTGGACTTTCCACACCCACTCGGCCCCATGATGGCGACGGATTCGCCCTGCCTGATGATCAGGCTGATGCCGCGCAGCGCCGGAACATTGATCTTGCCGACCCTGTAGGTCATTTGCAGGTCTTCGGCGACCACCAGATCCTGCTGTGAACCATTGCGAGCGGCGGGTCCAGCGCCGAGCCTATCACTCATAACCTAACGCTCTTATGGGATCCAACTGGGCGGCCTTATAGGCAGGATAAAGCGCTCCGATGGTCCCTCCCCCAATCGCTATTACTGCGGCCGCCAGGCGCCACAAAGGTGTTATCGTAATCGGCAGGCTCGGAAAGGCCAGTACAATAAGCTTCAGGGACATATAAGTCAAAAGAAAACCAAATCCCACGCCCATGGCGCAGATGAGCAGCGACTCCTTGAGGATGAGTTGGACGATGTAGGACCTGGAGGCGCCCAGGGATTTCAGAATGCCGATCTCTCGTGTCCGTTCGGTGATGGTGCTGTACATGGCCAGTAAGATTACGAGAAAGCTGACGATGCTGGAAATAAAAACCACAGCCGAGACAAATTGTTTGAAGACCGGCGTTGTATTCGCCATCAGTTCCTGCAAATCGGCTGTTTTGGTTATTTTATAGCCCTCAAATCTTTGCATCAACCGCTCATTCACGGGGTCGATGGAAGCCCCCTCCTCAGCGCGAATGAAAAACATCGTGACCTTGTCGGGCGTGCCGTTCAGTTGCTGTAAGGTATCCAGGCTAACCATCACACGCGAGGCAGTACCCGCTCGAAAGATCCCCGAGATCTCGAAGGTCTGTCCGAGCAACTCCAGATGGTCTCCGATTGTCAGGTGATTGGACTGCGCGTAGATGTCATCGATGATTGCCTCGTCCGGCGCTTCAAAGATCCGCCCCTGGATGAACCTCAGAGACTGGTTGACCCGCTCGAAACTGTCCTTGTCAATCCCGAAAATGAGGTGAAATTTATCACTGATGAACTTGGCGAGAATGGGAGTCACGGCGCCGACGCCTTCCACTTCGCTGATGACTTCGCCGATTTTCTGAGACAGAGTCCCGCTGTTGAGGGCAAAAAAGAATGATCCATTCGAAGGCTGGAACATGAAGTCGCCGCCGATGCGGCGCGTGCGCTCGGCCGTGTCGGTGAGCTGCCCGTAGGAAAGGCCGACGCTCACCAGCACCAGCACGATCCCCAGCGAGACCGCCAGAATGCTCACTACCGTCCGTGTCGGGCGCAATCGAAGGTTTGAATAAATCAGCTTGAACATCAGGTTCAGGGCCTTTGCGGCGTCTCCTCCTGCTTTAGGACGACCAGTTCCGCTCCAGGTGGAACCGGCACCTCAAAGACGTCGTCCCGAATCGGCTCATTAGTCTCGGTGGCTTCCGCTTCATACTCCAGAAGGATGCTGTAGTTCTCCTGCGGCCTCTCTATCTTGACGCTCCCGTTTACCAGCATGCCGTTCAACTCAAAAGGACGACTATACAGAATTGAACTGATAACTTCACCTGATTCGTAGTAATGCTGCCGAACCAGCGCCAATGAACTGCGATCGATCCACAGCCGTCGCTTGAGCGGCGCCTGCTGAGACTGCGGATCCGTTTCAATGATTCCAATCACGTAGTACTTGGTCTGGAGGTCCTGGTCTTCGATGATAAAGTAACGTTTTCCGGGATCATTCAGGGGAATCGGCTCAATCAGTATTCCGGTAAGGAGGTGATCCGGCCGGACGTTGTAAATCGGCTCCTTCTCTTCCTCAGTAACAAAGTTGGTGCGGCCGGTGACGTACTTGTTTTCACGCGGCAGCCAGATTTGGAAATCCCGACCCTGAGCGGCCATAGTCGCCACCGTTGAACTCGTCAGGGGATTCAAGATGTTCACGAAGATAGATTCCGGCCGCTGCGCCACCAGATAGCCCTTGGCCCGAGGATACCGCTCCAGGTAACCCTGCTCCAGTGACCCTCCTTCAAACTCCACCTCATAACGGGAAATCTTGAGCGTTTGAACGCCTGCATAGCGATCGTTGATCAGTTCGATCAGTTCCTGAGCGCTTGCCGTCTGAGCTTGCGCGTAAGCGGGAGGAACATCCAGCGTAGTCCTTTTCTTTATGCCGCAACCGGCAGCCAAAAATATCAGTAAAATTGCTGAAACGAATGATTTCACGTCGTTTCCTGCCCAGGCGTCTTTCGCCTCGTCCTGAGCCAAATGATAATATATCCTGCGATTGCTCCCAGGAAGAGAATGATGAGGATGGTCCCGATCTTGTGGAGGTTCTGCACCATGAACTCGCGGACGGCTTCTCCATATAACACCGCCAGAACTCCCCACATGAAGTAGCGGATGCTCCTGCCGACAGACACGGCCAGCAGGAATCTGGAGAAGGGAACCTCGAAAACGCCTGCCGAGAGCACGAAGATCTTAAAGGGCGTAGGCGGGGGAAGGATGGCTGGAACAAAAATCGTCCATAATCCCCACTTCTGGTAAAGATGCTTGATATCCTCGATCCTGCGTCTTCTGAACCAACTTTGAACGTACCCCCCCCCACGGCGTCCAAACAGGTAAAGTAATGCGCATCCCGATACTGAGCCCAGGATCGTCATCGCGACATAGTAGGACATTTCGTCCCATCCCCGGCCGGTGGACAGGATCACGATCAGGATGTCATTGCCTTCCGGGATGGAGAGAAAGGAGGAATCAGTCAGGGCGATAAAAAACAGTCCAGGCCCTCCCAGGCCAAGCGCAAACGCATACAACTGGCTCGAAATGCTGCGCAAAATGTTCATCACCTCTGTAGTCATGGGCTCAGTTCCAGATTACCATTAAAGGCCTGAGGCTTGAGGTTTGAGGGCTTTTGTAAATGAGGGCGAACTTCTTATCCCGGTATAATCGATGAGCGGAAATTCTAAAACCTCAGGCCTTAATAACGAACTCAGCCAACTCATCCAAATCTACCGCGAAGAGATTCTTCCCCAAAAGACCCGGGCCGTGCACCTCTTGGGGCGCAAGTGCGAGCCGAGAATTATGTATACTTTCCTTGGCTTTGAGTTGAAGCTCGGCCGCAAACGCATCAACTGCCCGGACATCAGCACGGCCCGTTATCTGAGAATCTTCGCCGAGATTGGGATGGACTCTATCCGGATTCCCTACGACCCAACGCGAACCGCGCGTCTCTTGCCGGATCTGGAAACGCCTTTTTTTCGGATCAAAGAGTTCCTGCTCCAGCAAGACTACCCCAAAGCAGAGCACCAGCAAGCTCTACGCAGGGTGTACAAACGGATCAGGGAAGGCTTGAGAAGGAAAAACCGGAAACCGCTTTAGCCTACAGCCTCTAATTACTTTTTATCTTCGACGTCCACGTACTCGGCGTCGATCACGTCTTCTTCCTGCTTCGCTTCGCCATCTTCGGGAGGTTTTTGCTGTTCCTGCTGCGTTTGCTGTGTCTGCTGGTACATGGCCTCCGCCAGCTTGTGAGAGGCCTGGGTCAGGTTCTCGACTGCGTTGTTGATGCGATCGACTCCTCCCTCCTCTATGGCCTTCTTAGCGTCAGTCAGGGCATCTTCGATGGCTTTGGCGTCGCTGTCGCCAATCTTGCTGCGGTTCTCGTTGAACATTTTTTCAGTGCTGTAAACGAGATTGTCCGCCCGATTGCGAGCCTCAATTTCGTCTTTCCTGCGCTTATCCTCCTCAGCGTGAGACTCGGCCTCGCTGACCATCTGATCGATCTCATCGGAAGAGAGACCGCTGGAGCTTGTGATCGTGATCTTCTGCTCCTTGCCCGTACCCAGATCCTTGGCACTGACGTTCAGGATGCCGTTGGCATCGATGTCGAAGGTCACTTCGACTTGAGGCATGCCTCGCGGAGCGGGTGGAATGCCGACCAGATGAAATTTTCCAAGTGACTTATTGTCTCGCGCCAGGGGCCGCTCACCCTGCAGGACGTGAATTTCCACCGACGTCTGATTGTCAGCAGCCGTGGAAAAAGTCTCGCTTTTTCGGGTGGGGATGGTCGTATTGCGAGAGATCAACTGAGTGAACACTCCGCCCAGCGTTTCGATACCCAGTGACAGAGGAGTCACATCAAGCAGCAGGACATCCTTGACGTCTCCCCCCAGCACTCCGGCCTGAACAGCGGCGCCGATGGCGACAACTTCGTCCGGATTGACGCCTCGATGGGGCTCTTTCTCGAAGAACTCGCGCACAAGCTGCTGTACCCGGGGAATTCGCGTCGATCCGCCTACCAGCACAACTTCGTCGATGCCCTCCGGCTTCACTCCGGCATCCTCCAGAGCCAGCTTGCAGGGACCCAAAGTCCGCTGCAGGATATCTTCTACCAATTGCTCGAACTTGGACCGAGTCAGCTTCAAATGAAGATGCTTGGGACCGCTGGCGTCAGCCGTGATGAAGGGCAGGTTGATGTCGGTCTCCTGAGTTGTCGATAACTCCATTTTGGCCTTCTCAGCCGCTTCCTTCAGCCGCTGCAGCGCCATCTTGTCCTTGGAAAGGTCAATGCCCTGGTCCTTCTTGAACTCCTCGACAATCCAGTCAATGACGCGCTGGTCGATGTTGTCCCCGCCCAGATGCGTATCGCCGTGGGTGGATTTGACTTCCACGACCCCTTCACCGACTTCGAGGATGGAAATATCAAACGTACCTCCACCAAAGTCAAAAACGGCGATTGTTTCGTTCTTTTTCTTGTCGAGTCCGTAAGCCAGAGCGGCCGCCGTAGGTTCGTTCACCAGCCGCAGAACCTCCAGTCCCGCAATCTTACCGGCGTCCTTAGTGGCCTGACGCTGGGAATCGTTGAAATAAGCGGGGACGGTGATCACTGCCTGCTCGACTTTTTCTCCCAGGTATTCTTCCGCGGCGGCTCTCAGCTTCTGCAAAATCATGGCCGAAATTTCCGGCGGGGAATACTCCTTGCCGGCAATCTCCACCCAGGCGTCGCTATTGGAGGCTTTCTTCACCTTGTAGGGGACCATGGAGATCTCCTCTGGAACCTCGCCGTACTTGCGCCCCATAAAACGCTTAATTGAATAAACCGTATTTTCCGGATTGGTGACCGCCTGGCGCTTGGCCACCTGGCCGACCAACCGCTCGCCACTTTTAGTGATCGCCACCACTGAAGGCGTCAAACGACTGCCCTCCGGGTTGGTGATGACAGTCGGCTCTCCGCCTTCCATGACCGCAACCACCGAGTTGGTCGTTCCTAAATCAATTCCTATGATTTTGGGCATTGATATCTCCGTTCTCTTGGCCTCTTATCTCGTTTTATATAAGACCCGGATCCATTGGTGTCAAGAATACCTCAGATCCCCTTCTTATCGAAGCGGACGCTGCGGGTATCTTGCTCCCGGCCGGTGGACTGGGTGAGAGGGGTGTAGAGTTCAGGGCGCCGGGTTTTGATCCAGCGCCGTCCGGTTGATTCAGCAATCAGTGAAGCCTCCAGGTCGGCGATAACCATGTCCTCGCCGGCTTTCCAGGTTTCCTTGAGGATACGGCCGTAGGGGTCCAGAATCATGGCGTTTCCGGTGCGGATCTCATCATCGTCCACACCCACACCGTTGCTGAAGATTAGAAAGAGACCATTGTCGTGGGCGCGAGCCGGCAGCCAGCGCATGAGCCAACCCCTGCCCTTGGAACCCCGCAGCTCCGCCTCGACGGCCTCAGGATTCTTGTGCCGGTCATTCCAGAGGGAGCGATCCACCAGTCCCATCGTATTGGGGTTAATCGAACCGCATCCACCTGTTTGGTGAGGAGCCAGCAAGACCTCCACTCCCAGCAGTGCATTGATGCGGACGTTTTCGCCCAGGTTGTTGTCGTAGCAAATGAGTACGCCCACCCGGCACTCATGTGGCGTGTCGAACACAGTAAACTCCGAACCCGAGCTGACGTGCTCATTGACAAAAGCGTGCAGCTTGCGATGGCGGCGACACTGTCCGTCCGCCATGGCCACTACATAAGTGTTGTATAGAGAACCATCTCGCGCCAACTCAAGCAGTCCGGCGCCGACTGTCATGCGATAACGGCGTGCCAACTCGATCAATTCCTGGGAGGAAGGCCCTTCACATACCGGCTCGGCCAGATGCTCCAATTCGGTGCGGGAGAGATGGCGCAAGTGCCAGTAGCCGGTGATGCAGCACTCCGGAAAGCAAATTATCTCAACCTTCTCTGCGGCCGCCTGTTCAACAAAGGCCCTGATCTTTCGAAGATTGGCTTCTTTATGGCCCGGCGCGTGCTCGAACTGGACAGATGC
Source organism: Acidobacteriota bacterium (assembly GCA_050747825.1). GTDB lineage: Bacteria > Acidobacteriota > UBA6911 > RPQK01 > JBOGJG01 > JBOGJG01. Next base: position 11,571 of record JBOGJG010000269.1, read on the forward strand.
GACGCGGGTGTCTTTCATGTATTCAGGCTTGAGGCTTGAGACCCGAGGCTTGAGGCCTGTTCTTGCCCCTCCGTGTCGATTCGTCCAGACTCTTCAGTTGCTCTCCCAGAGACCTCTGCCTCCGGTTGAGATAGAGAAGAAACACAAAGAGGATCGTCCAAATGACAACGTATCCGGCAAAAAGGTAAGCATTCATTGCACCTCCAACCTCCTTCCGAGGGTGTCTTCGCTGATTTCCTCAGCTATGCTGTGATGCAAACGCATGGCTGTTCGCAGCAGAAGCAGGGTCGCATATAAACACGTAAAGGCAACGACTGCGACCGCCAGGGCCTGTACCATTTCCGGCTCCAACTTGGCGCCCGTGCTGGTGATGACGACCGGATGAATGGTCCGCCACCAGCGGATAGACATCCATACGATTGGAACGTTGATAAATCCTACTATCCCGAAGACGGCGCTGAACTTGTACTTCTTCTCGCCTTCCAACAGGCTCGACCGCAAAATCAAATAGGCGATGTAGATCAGCCAGAGCACGAGCGTGGTAGTGACCCGTGGATCCCCCCATGGCCACCACGTATTCCATACAGGTTTAGCCCAAATGGGACCAGTCGTCAAGACAATGGTTGTAAAAACTACCCCGATCTCGACCGAGGCAGCCGCCACTTTGTCCCAGACAGGCTTTGAAGTGACGAGATAAAGAATGCCGGCTATAAATACCACGAAGAAGGCCAAAAAGGCATTCCAGGCAGCGCCCACATGAAAATAAAAAATGCGCTGTACTTCGCCCATCTCCCGCTCGGTGGGTGCGTAAAGGAAGGCCCCGTATAGCGCCAAAATGAAGAGAGGGTAAAGCGGGACGAGCAGCCAGTTGGAAATGCGCAGGAACCGGCCCGCCAGGCTCAAGCCCGCATTAATCGCCGATGACATATTCGAACACGATAAAACACAAGGACAGGTAAATCACATCAAACGCACCCAGGATCTGCAATCCGGTGGAGAGAGCATTTAACTCCTTGTTCAGCAACACTTCCTGAGTCGAATTCACTGCGGCAAGGATTATAGGGACTATAAGGGGGAAAAGCAAAATAGGCAGCAGCACTTCCCGGGTGCGGATACTGCTAACCATGGCGGCAAACAAAGTTCCCAGGGCTGAAAATCCGGCGCTGGCCAACACAATCAGTAAAAGTATCCACCAGAGCTCGCTGGCGAACTGAAAATTGAAAAAGATCACGAATACGACCATGATCAGGACGTCGATGGACATTAAAAAAATCCAGTTAGCCGCAAACTTCCCCAGGAAAAACACGCCCCGGTCCACCGGGGAAAGAATGATTCCGTAAAGCGTCCCTTCCTCCGTCTCCGATTGAAAGGAGCGATTGAGCTGGATCACTCCCGGAAAGAGCAGCGCCACCCAAAGGATCCCCGGTGAGGCCTCCCGGCTGGCCTGGCTGCCCGGGTCGAAGGCAAAATTGAAGATGACTAGGATCAGCAGCGCGAAAAAGAGCGTCGTCAGAAAGGCCTGGCGAGAGCGGAATTCGATGCGCAGGTCTTTGGATGCCAGGAGGTAGATGAGGGAAAGATTTCGCATAGGTAATAACGGACCGCTGGCCGCTGGCCATTAGATTCAAAAATCGCGACAGTCTATCTTTCGGTCTGCTGACAAACGGCTACCGAGATCCCGGTCAGCGGTCAGTGGTCAGCGGTCAGCGGTCAGCGGTCAGTTTGTCATTTCAAAGTACACTCTCTCAAACTCCGCTCCATCAATCTCCCCCCGCCTGGCCTCGTAAACAATTTCCCCCCGATTCTGAATGGCGACGCGGGTGGAAAGATTCAGGCCTTCGAAAAGACTGTGCGTGATCATCAGGACTGTCCTTCCTTCATCCCTCAGACCGCGCAGGTTTTCGGTGAGCAGGCGGCTGCCCTGCTGGTCCAGTCCAGTATAGGGCTCATCCAGCAGCAGGAGATGGGGATCATGGATCAAGGCCCGTCCCAATGTAAGTCTCTGCTTCATACCTCGCGAATACTCCCGGACCAGCCGGCCGGCGGCGTGAGTCAGTCCCATTCTCTCCAGCATCCGATCCGCCTGGCCCCACGGCTCGGGCAATCCATAAAGAGTGGCGTAAAACTGCAGATTCTCCCGTCCCGTCATTTCGTTGTAGACCAGGCTCTGGTGAGACACATAGCCCACGCGGCTGCGGGAGACGGCTCCATCGGCAAACGAAATCTGCCCTCGGGTGGGACTGATCAGAGCGGCGATCATTCGCAGCAGAGTGGTCTTTCCCGCCCCGTTGGGACCGAAGATGGCAAGGAAGTCTCCTCTATGGATCTCGATGTTGACGTCCCATACGGCGGTAAGGGCGCCAAATTTCTTGGTCAGATGAGAGAGGAGAAGCAGCGGGAGAGAACCGTTCTCCTGATCGGGGCTCATCAGGATTCGGACACGCGCTTTTGGTTCTTGGGCAGTGACTCCAGGCGCTGGAAGACTTCAACAGCCCGCTCTTCGAAATCCGTCTTCAACCGGGCGTAGTCTTCGTCAGAGAGCTTGCCCATTCGGTAGTCCATCTCGATATCTTTAATGTTGGAGATGATCTCTTCTTTTTCTTCCAGTACTCTCTCCCGCTCCGATAACTCCGCTTCGTCACGAGAGGCTTCCTGGCTCTCGCGCAGGAAGGGATAAGCGACGTAAAGCACGGCGGCGATGAAGATGATTGGCGCTAGGATTAGTGTCATAGCAGGTCGCTCGTCATTCGTTGCCGGTCACAGTGGCCCGGACCATGGCCGCTCCAATCGCTGAGCAAAGCGCATAATCAATCTCCGCCTATTCCCTCAATTCCCTTTCCAGCATTTTGCGATATCTCTCGTCCATGTGAAAGGCCGTTTGGTCTTCACCCTGGGCCGAAGCAGCCGGCGGCTTGAGCCTCCTGACGACTGCGATGACCACCGCCAGCCCCAGGATCAGCCCTGCAAAGGGCATCGCCCAGGCCAGAAGGTTGAAACCTTCGGCCCTGGGGGCTCCTCGCACACCGGCGCCGTAATTCTGTTCAAAGATGGCATAAACCTGCTGCTCCGTCTTCCCCTCGGCCACCAGGGCTTTGATCTCCTGGTTCATCTTGGCGGCCTGACCACAGCCGCAGCGTGCCACCACGACGTGCGGACAGGTGTCGCAGACACAGGACAACTGGCCGGCAATTTTGCCTGCTAGCTTCGCCTGATCTTCCGTGAGATCGGCTAGAGCCGGAGCGATCAAAGCCAGCCCCATCATCAGCAAAATGGATCCAAGCACTCTAAGCCGCTTCATCTCTGGCCTCCTCTTGCGGCTTTTTCAGCGCCACGGCCGCAGGCTTGCGGTTGGGGAAAAGAACAAACACGCCTCCCAGAACCATAATGGCAATGCCGGCCCAAATCACCTGGACAAGCGGATTAATAAATACATGGAAAGACACATTCCCCTCGGCGTCCCAGCCGGAAAGGACGACGTACAGATCTTCGGCCCAACCGGAGCGCACTGCCACCTCGGTCATGGGCTGCTCGCTCTTGTGATGAAAGTGCTTCTCGGGCAAGACTTCGCCGATTTTCTCTCCATCCCGAAAAACGTCCAGCCGCGCCGTCACCACGTCTTTTTCGGGATCCGTTCTCTGATCAAGGCTCTTTAAGGCCAGCGTGTAATCGCCTGCCACAAAGCTTTGCCCGCTTTGAACCGTAAAGACGTGTTCCATGTTGTAAAAAGAGCTGGCGATGATCCCCAGGATGGCCAGGACAAAACCCATGTGAATGATGAATCCGCCGTAGCGGCGCTTGTTCATGAGAGTGAGGTCTCTGAGCGCGACCAGAAAACCGGTGGGCCGGATGACCTGGCGCGCCCTGGCGCCCTTGTAAAATTCAAAGAAAACCGTCAACGCCACAAAACCGCAGCCCGAGAAGAAGAGCAGCGGGTAGAACTGAGTGATACCGGCTGCAAAAACGGCCGCTCCAGACAGAAAACCTCCGGTCAGCGGATAGAGAAAGTTCCTGCGGAAGTTCTTCCCGGAGGCTTTGCGCCAGGCGATGAGCGGGCAAATGCCAGTCAGGACCAGCAGGGCCCCCGCCAGCGGCAGGCTGACTTTATTGAAAAAAGGAGCGGCAATCGTCACTTTTTCGCCCTGCACCCACTCCGTCAGCATTGGAAACACGGTACCCCAGAAGACGGCAAAACAAATGGAAACGAAGAGCAGATTATTCAGGAGAAAGGAGGCTTCCCGCGACAGGAAAGATCTCATCCTCTGCTCGCTGCGCAGTTCACTGGAACGGTAAAAAATCCAGAAAATCCCGAAGAAAGTGCTGATGGCCAGAAAGAGGACAAAGAAAGGCCCTACATTGGAAAGAGCGAAGGAGTGCACCGAAGAGACCACGCCGCTGCGGGTAATGAAGGTGCCGAAGATGGATAGCTCAAAAGCGGCCAGAATCAAAATGAAATTCCAGTTTTTGAGCATCCCCTTCTTCTCGGTGATCATCACCGAATGAATGAAGGCGGTGGCGATCAGCCAGGGCATGAAGGAGGCGTTCTCAACCGGGTCCCAGGCCCAGTATCCACCCCAGCCCAGCTCCTCGTAAGCCCACATGCCCCCCAGTGTGAAACCGGCCAGAAGAAAAATCCAGGAGACGAGCGTCCAACGCCGCGTCATGCGTATCCAGGAGGTATCCATGCGGCCGCTCATCAATGCCCCCATGGCAAAGGCAAAGGGAATCGTCAGGCAGACGAGCCCCAGGTACACCATGGGCGGATGAATGTTCATGTACCAGTTCTGCAGCAGTGGGTTCAGGCCCTGCCCGTCCGGCGGAACGAAGCCCAGCGTCTTAAAGGGATTGGCGGCGAAGGTTACAAGGGAGGCAAAAAACAGGCACGTCCCGGCCATGACTGAAGCGGCATAGGGCATAATCTGGCGATGCCTGTGGCGATTCTGGGTCACGGCCAGAAACGAGAAGAAACCCAATACCAGCGACCACAGCAGAAGGCTCCCCTGCTGTCCGCCCCAGAAGGCGGTAAATTTGTATATCGTAGGCTGGGCCAAAGAACTGTATCCGGCCACATACTCGACCTGAAATTGGTCAGTGAACAGCAGGTACCATAGACAGACTGAGGCCACGGCTAAAATCAAAAATTGCGCAACCAGGGCGTTTTCGGCACTGCGCACCAGCGGCAGACTCTTTTTGTATCCTCCGACCGAAGCGGCCACCGTTGCATAGCTGCACAAAAGCAGCGCTGCAACTAAGGAGTAATGCCCAAGCTCAATCATATTGCGTGGCGGGTGCCGGGTGCCGGGTGTCGGCCTTGCTGATAGGGATATCTTCAGGGTGTTCGTCGCCCAGGGCTTCATACTTCGAAGGGCACTTGGCGAGCAGGGTGTTGGCCTGAAAACTGTTTTGGGCGGGCTGGTAGGTGCCTTCCACTACGACTTCGGCGTTGTCCCGGAAAGTGTCTGGAATGATGCCCTCGTAAGCTACCTGAACCGTTCGATCGCCGGCTTTCTCAAAGACAAGAAACTGCACTTTCGATTTGCTCCCTTCCCGGACAATCGAACCCGGTGAGACGAATCCACTCAGGCGGACCCCCTTGCCCTCCAGTTCGGGTCCTTTGGCCATCAGCTCTGAGACATCGTAATAATAAACCATAGAGTCGTTGACACCGCTGAACATCAGGTAACTGATAGCTCCAATGATGAGGGTACCGGCGACAATAAACTTTAAATGAGGCAAATGAGGCATGGAATTCCACCTACACAAATGGTGATGTCATTGTAGCAGGTTGGTTTCTAAAGAAAAAGAGGGGGGGTCAGGTCCTGCGT
>JBOGJG010000270.1:0-4258 GCA_050747825.1 Acidobacteriota bacterium
GAAATAGGTCGACCTATTTCGGAGACACGACACTAGGTTATAATCCGAACCTTCGACCATGACCAGTGCGAAAGACTTACTGATACTGCTGACCAATGATGACGGGGCCAGGGCGCTTGGGATAATAGCTTTGAAAGAGGAGTTGTCCGCTCTAGGAGAGGTCGTCGTTGTTGCTCCATCTGAAGAGCGCAGCGCTGTCAGTCATGGGCTCACCATTCATCATCCGATTCGAGTGATAGAGCTTTCCGGAAATCACTATGCGCTTACCGGAAATCCGGCTGATTGCGTGATATTTGCAGTGCGGAAGTTGTTGCGCCGGATGCCCGATATAGTAGTCAGCGGTATTAATCACGGCCCGAATCTCGGAGATGACGTTCTTTATTCCGGCACCGTGGCTGGAGCACGAGAGGCGGCACTCTACGGAATTCCCTCCATGGCGGTATCCCTGGCAGCGCTCCAGGCATCTCCCGATTTCAAGCCGGCGGCCGGCTTCGTACGGCAACTGATACGGGAATTCTATCCGGAGCGTTTCCTGGCGGGCACTTTCCTCAATGTAAACGTTCCTGAGGGTGAGATCAAAGAGTACCGCTTCACACGTCAGGGCACGAAGGTAGCCGACAGTGCCATTGAAGAGAAGCACGATCCCCGCGGCCGAAAATACTACTGGATCGGAAGAGACGAGAGCGAGTGGGTGATCGAAGCCGACACTGACTATCATGCCATACAGGACAAAGTGGTCTCCATCACACCGCTCCACCACGATCAAACCGACTATCGCAGCCTGAAGGAGTACACGGAAAAACAGGAACGGATGCACATAGTGGAGTAGTTTTTTGGTTCCTTGGTTCTTTGGTTCTTTGGATCCACAGGTGTCAGCGATCCGGGCCCTCGTTGAGTAAACGGATAATCATTAGAAACCAAGGAACCACGGAACCAAAGAACCAACGAATCCATGCCCTACTCCCCCTTCACCTGGTTACGCAAGCTCTATGACTGGGTCCTCAGCTTTGCCCGAAGTCCCCACGGCGCCTGGGCCCTGTTCCTGGTTGCGCTGATGGAGTCTTCTTTTTTCCCGATTCCTCCTGATGTGCTGTTGATCGCTCTGGCTATTGGGGCGCCTGGGCGCGCCTTCTGGTTTGCCGGCGTGTGCACGGCGGGCTCCGTAGTTGGCGCAGCGTTAGGCTACCTGATCGGCTATCATTTCTACGAGCTGGTCGGCCGTCCGATCATTGAATTTTATGCTGCCCAGCATTGGTATGACGGCGTTCAGAAGCTTTATCAGGACTGGGATGCCATTGCTGTGGGGATTGCCGGCTTGACGCCTATCCCGTTCAAGGTTTTTACCATCGCCGGAGGCGCTTTCAAGATCAACTTCGCCATCTTTATTCTGGCGTCAGTTGCCAGTCGCGGCGTTAGATTTTTTGTGATTGGGGGTCTCATTCGCTGGTTTGGTCCGAGTATTCAGGTATTCATCGATCGCTACTTTAACCTGCTCACTATTATCTTTGTTGTGTTGCTGGTGGGTGGATTTATGATACTGAAATATGTTATCTAGTACTTCTCGTCTGAGTCGGGGCGTGGCGCAGTTTGGTAGCGCGCACGGTTCGGGACCGTGAGGTCGGAGGTTCAAATCCTCTCGCCCCGACCAGTGCATCGATCATGCTGGCCCGTTATTTCATAATTAAGGGACGCGTTCAGGGAGTCGGCTTTCGCTTCTTCGCCTATGAAGCAGCCCAGCAAATGGGAATCAAGGGTTGGACTAAGAATCTCGAGAATGGAGACGTGGAGATCCACGCCCAGGGGGATGAGCAAGAGATGGCTCAATTTCTGAACCGGATCCGCTCCGGCCCACCGCTGTCAGTTGTCAGCGATATCGAAGTGCGCGAAGTCGCTGCTGACCAGAACTATTCCGATTTTTCAATCGAAAGGTAGAGATGGACAAGCTCAAGACAAAAATTCGTGAGATTCCGGATTTTCCCAAACCCGGCATTTTGTTCTATGACCTGACAACGCTTCTAAAAGACACGGAAGGCCTTCACGATGTGATCCATGTCTTGACTGAGAAGTACCGCGGGCAGGGCATCGAGAAGATTGTGGGTATCGAGTCGCGAGGTTTTATCCTGGGCCCATCTCTGGCTTACAACATCGGCGCCGGCTTCGTGCCCGTTCGCAAAGAGGGTAAACTCCCGGCTGAAACCCTGAAGGTCTCCTATGACCTTGAGTATGGAAAAGATTCCCTTGAAATCCATCGTGACGCCATCGAACCTGGCCAGCGCGTGCTCATCGTCGATGACCTCATCGCCACCGGGGGAACGGCCGCAGCCACAGTTCAGATGGTCAGGCAACTGGGCGGCCAGCTCGCAGGCCTGGCCTTCGTCGTCGAACTCACCTTCCTCAACGGACGCCAAAAACTCGACGGCTACGAAATCTTCTCCATGCTGCAGTATTAATTGGTGACACGCACATAATTCCGCCCGAAAGCCCCGTCAATAAAGGGCTCAAGCTCCAGTCTGGCACTTATTTAGCCTCCTAAGAGGTCGAGGCGGGTTTGGGCTTGGCGAGAGTATTCGCTGGAGGGGTAGTCCGTGGTCAACTGCTTGTAGTATTTGACGGCTTCCTGGGGCTGGCCTGTGGCTTCGTAGCTTTGTGCAAGCTGCATGAGTATGGTCTGCCTGGGGAATTCGGAGGGCGCGTCCTCGAGGATCTGCCGGTACAGCTCAATCGCCTTCTGGTGATTGTTTTCAAGCAGGGCCAACTGGGCCTGGAACTTCCGGGCCAGGTTCTTGATTTCCGTGCTGGCCGCTTCATCAATCAGCGCAGCGATCGTCGTGTCGGCCTCCTCCGGCTGGCCCAGCCTTTGCTGTGTCAGTCCCACGTAATAAAGCGATAATTCCTCTATTCGAGTGCCGGAGTATTGTTCAGCCAAGTTCTGAAAGGCCTCCAGAGCTTTCTGATCGCGTTCCTGCGCTGTTTTGAATTGAAGCTCGGGTTCGGCCTCAACGGCGGCTTCCTGGGCAGCGTCACTGGCGGAATCCGTTGTCGCCTCAGTGTTTGCTTCTTCCGTGGAGTTGGGGACGACCGGTGTACTATAGATCTTCAGGGCCTGAGCGAATTGTGCCTGAAGCTCTTCATCGTGGCCTCTCTGGTAACCCTGCCAGAAATAAGCTCCGATAATGGACAACATGATCAACACCAGTCCGGCGACAAGCAGCTTGCTATTGCGGGCTGACCAGTCCCACAAGTGAGACAGGGTGCTGTGTATCTTGTCCTCCTGGACAATCTCTTTTCGAGTGAGTCTTCTTCCCAATAAACTACCTCTCCATCGAATCCGCCGAATCTGAAATAAATGCGCCTGGCAGGACTCGAACCTGCGGCACAGGGGTTAGGAAGGCTATTTTAGCACAAATCACGGAAAACGTCCATGAACACCAGTAAACCATAATGGCTTTAAATATGAACCACTTACGGAGTCCTTTCCGTTTACGCTTGTTCATGTCAGTCCACAGTTTTACAATCGAGTTGCACTTACGGTGCACTTACGGGGAAAGGACCCTATTAGTTATGAAGGCCCTCATTTCCAACACTCTTTTGAAGGAACTCAAGAAACTCGATACTCCACAGAAGCCCTACGAAATCCGCGACACGCAAGTGAAGGGCTTCATACTCCGCGTTCAACCCTCTGGGGTCATGTCCTATATCGCCGAATACGGACGCGGGAAGCGTATCACAATCGGCCAGGCGGGGGTACTAAAGCCGGCCGAGGCCCGAGGAAAGGCGCGAGAGAAGCTGGCGCAGGCTTCACTCGGGCAAGATCCTCAGGAGGAGAAAATAGAAGTCTGCAACCTGGACGATTTCCTGGAGAAGCATTATCGACCATACATGGAGACGCACTGGAAAACGGGGGCCAAGCAGGTTCAAAAGATCCGGGCTGCCTTCCCAGAGTTGTTGGATAAGAAGCTGACTGAGATTACCGCCAGGATGGTACAAGAGCGAAACTCTGAAAGATTGAGAAAGGTGAAGGCGCAAACCGTAAAGCGGGATCTTGAGGCTTTAAAAGCCTGTTTCAACAGGGCAGTCGAGTGGAAAATGATTAAAGAAAATCCATTGAACAAAGCAGGCTTGGAGAAGCCACTCAAGGCGAAGATCGATCGTTCGGCCCGCGTTCGCTATCTATCCGCAGATGAAGAACAGAGGCTGCTCCAGGCCCTCGATGACCGGGAAGAGCGCATGCGCAAAGAACGCGACTCGGCAAACGCCT
>JBOGJG010000271.1:0-1218 GCA_050747825.1 Acidobacteriota bacterium
CGCCTGGAGAATCGAGTCGAACTCGTCGGCGGCGCCAAACTCGTTGACCGACGCGGCGTCCTTCCCCTCCAGGAGCTTCTGGAGGGCCTCCCCGGTGAGGTGGGGATCGTCTCCCACCACCAGGTAAACGGGGAGGGCTTCCTTAGGTGCCGAGGCGGTTGGCATGGTTAAGATCCTAGTTCAGCCACAATTCGGGAGTGCCTTCAGACCTCATCGGTTCAGTGCTCGAAACCGGGTTTTGGCACCCGACACGGTCCGTCGGGTCAAACGGGATCTCCACAGCCTCGCCGACGCAAGGACAGGCTGAGGTCGAAAGTCAGAAAACTCGTGAAAGATGAACGGATGCCAAATATTCACTTAAGAGTGCCCAAACGTGCCGATATATGAGTATTCCCCAACACAATTAGCAGGTAGTTACCGTGCAGGAAAGGACCACCGTGAATCGGCCCAACTTCAAAATAGTCTTGGTAACGGGTGTGTTGAGCGCCGTCTCAATACTTTTCTTGACCGTAGCTCCAGCAGGAGCGGACTCGGTTCCACCTTCGGTTTCGCCTCGAGTCTACAGTCCAGAAGAAGTTCGAAGTCTTGGCCTGACGCCTAAGCCCGCCAAACCTATTCCCAGCCCGGGACAAAAAGAAGCTGACCTAGGCAAACGGCTATTCGGCGACCGATATGCTGGCATTGGGCAGGTCAATGGTCAAATATCGGTCTTTGTGAAGGAGACTGGCGTTCCTCTGCCACGGACGATGCCGACCGGCGTTCCGGTACGCGGGGTTCAATACTCTCTTGGGGAGCTGTCGGACGCGAAGACAAAACTGGACGTTTCCCTGACAAAGCTCGTCGAACGAGGCGTTTGGTTAGCGCAGTGGGGTGTAGCTAGCGAGGACAACGCGTTAAGGGTTGTCGTCACAGCAAGGGGCGGCGACCTTTCGAAGCAGCAAGCGATAATTGAGGAGCTAACTGGTCCGCTCCCTGCGACATATTCATCTGTTCCGGATCTGCCGCAAGCCGTCTCACGAGATCTAGATCTAAGCCCGCACAACGGTGGATCGCGCCTTGGAAAACAGCCTCCGAGCAGCAGCTTTTGTACGTCTGGCTTGGCTTGGGGTGATCCCCAATGGCAGGACTGGTACATAATGACAGCTGGCCACTGCGGACCGGTCCACGCGATTTACACGACTGGGCCCTTAGGCTTATTTACGTACGGCAGTGTAACGT
>JBOGJG010000272.1:0-14525 GCA_050747825.1 Acidobacteriota bacterium
GGCTCACGTGGGAACGGACGCTCCACGCGATCCGCCCGTTCTTGCTGAGATTCGTCGGCTTCTGCTACTGCTGCGGAACCAAGTTCGGTGACATTGTGGACGATACTACTTAACATAGTAATACTAGCAGCCTGTCGGACTTGACTTAAAGTTTTCGTCTCGGAATCGCTTTCAACGAAGCATTCTAATCGATCAGTTCAATCCATCAAGATTTTTGGGCAGTGAAATGGCAGTAAATTGCGGTTGCGCTGTCAAGAAGGGCAGCGCAGGCGGAGGTTTTCACGCACTTAGCGCCGAGAGAGCTTTCCGAGTGCAGAGCAGTTCGCGTGGCCGCCGACCATGCCGGTTGGGTCAAGGCAGGCTGCGACCGGGTCATAGACCTGCTCAGCAGCCGCAATGGAGTTGTGAGCGTATACGGCGACGTGCACAACGGCTGCATCATGAGGAACACGAAGCACCGCCTTTATGAGTGTTCTTTTGGTCCTATCGGCCGCACCGGCGGCCGGGCGGTCAAGCCCGGATTTGGTCCGAAGATGCAGGACTACGATGGGCGCGAGCTGGAGGTCCATGCGCTTTACCACAGGGAGTATCAATCCCCCACCCTTGAGGCCCAGACCGGCCCCACCTATTGGAATTTTCTGGAGAGGCATTTTGATCCCCGCCATGAGGACCCCAGTTTTAATTTAAAAGGTCGCAATCTCATTGATCATCCTGGCGAGGTTCCTCGCGGTGGCGGATTTGTCGAAGATCGAGTTTCAAAAACGGGCCGGCTGCCTGGCTGCCGCTTGCCCCGGCTGCAGACGCTGGCCAATGCTGACGTACTTTTCATCACGGCGGACGGAAAGCCCATTCGCGGCGTCCGCAGCTTACCGGATGGTATCATCCCGTTGACAGGCCTGGTGGATATTGCTCCCGGAACTCGAATTCTCATGACCAGCTCCGACGGGTCCAAAGCCGAGGCCCAGGTGATTCAAACATTATGAAACGTCGAGACTTTCTTAAAATCAGCGGATTCGCTACGGCGGGCATGGCTGTTTCTCCTCTCCTTTCTGAGGACCGGCGCAAACCGAACATCCTCTTCATCATGGCTGATGATCTGGGCAGGGAGTGGATCAGCAGCTATGGCGGAGAGAAGATCAGTACCCCGAATATCGACAAGCTGGCTCAGGACGGGCTGCGCTTCACCAACGCCTATTCCATGCCCGTATGCACTCCTACTCGGGCCACTCTCCTGACGGGCCAGTATCCCTTCCGGCATGGCTGGTGCGGCCACTGGGACGTTCCCCGCTGGGGAGCGGGCGGCCATTTCGACTGGAAGCACAATCTCACTTTTGCGCGCGTCATGAAATCCGCCGGCTACGCCACAGCCGCCGCCGGCAAGTGGCAGATCAACGATTTTCGGGTCCAACCCGACGCCATGCTTGAGCACGGCTTCGATGAATGCTGCATGTGGACCGGCTTTGAATCTCAGCATCCTCCCAGCGCCGAGCGCTATTGGGATGCATACATCCACACCAGAGAAGGCAGCCGTACTTACGCGGGACAATTCGGCACCGATGTTTTTTTAGATTTTCTAATCCATTTCATGAGACGGCACAAGGAAGAGCCCATGATGCTGTACTTCCCTATGTGCCTACCTCATAAACCCTTGGTCCATACTCCGCTCGAGCCTGACGCCGACAGTGATGAAGAACGATATGAGGCTATGGTGAGATACGTCGATCACGCGGTGGGCCGGCTGACGAAGGAGCTGGATGATCTTGGCCTGCGCGACAATACCATCATTATTTTCACTAGCGACAACGGTTCGGACAGAAGCATCACCGGACGTTTAAATGGACGGGAGGTCAGGGGCGGCAAAAACAGCTATGGCGAAAACGGGGTGCGAGCCCCCTTTATCGCTAACTGTCCCGGGCTGATTCCCTCCGGGGCTGAGACCGAGGCGCTCACCGACTTTACGGACCTGTTCCCCACCTTTGCGGAGTTGGGCGGAGCCACACTCCCCGAAAAGGTGACTTTAGATGGTCGTTCCATCGCGCGGCTTATTCTCGGAAAGGAGAATGACTCGTCTCGTGAATGGATCATGGCAATGGGGGCCGGAATGATGAGGCGCACCTCCGAGGGAGTGGGGTCTAAAACGCCTTTTAGCGACCGCGTGGTGCGCGACAAGCGGTATAAACTCTGGGTAACGGGCGGCAAAAGCGCGAGGCTCTTTGATCTGACCGCCGACCCCGCGGAAGCCCACAACCTGATCGATAGCAAAGATCCGAAGATCGTCGCCGCCCGCCGTAAGCTGGAAGCGGTCGTGAAGTCGTTCCCGAAACAGGATGCCCGGCCCAGGTACGATCCGACGCCGCCTCAGCCATGGGATAAACTTACGTGAAAGTTGCCGCTATTGCAGGGGCTGCGGCCGTCGTCCTGATAGGTATCCTGGTCTGGACGTACAGCGATTCCCTGGATCCGCACGATCCTGAAGCCGAGCGGCGCACCTTCAAGCTGCTGCCTGGATTTGAGGTGAATCTCTTCGCCTCCGAACCGATGATAGGCAAACCTGTTCACATGACCTGGGATTCGCAGGGACGGCTCTGGGTCGCCTGCTCGCAGGTCTATCCGCAGGTCACACCTGGCGAAGAGCCAAATGACAAGATAATCGTACTCGAGGATAGCAACGATGACGGCCGCGCCGACAAAAGCACGGTCTTTGCCGACGGCCTATTGGTCCCTACCGGCCTCGAACTGGGCGATGGCGGCGTGTACGTAGCTAATGCCCCGGATCTGCTTTTTCTCAAGGATACAGACGGAGACGGCAAAGCCGATTTGCGCCGCGTTGTCCTGAGCGGCTTCGGCACGGAAGATAACCATCACGCCATCAGCGCCTGGCGCTGGGGTCCGGGCGGCTGGCTCTATTTTCAGGAAGGCACCTTTCTTCACGCTCAGGTCGAAACTCCTCACGGGCTGGTTCGGATGGAGAATGGAGGAGTGTTCCAGTTTCGCGCGCGTAGCATGGAACTTAATGTTTTTGCCGATTACCGGGCTTCCAACCCCTGGGGACACATGTTCGATCGCTGGGGGCAGTCAATTCTGCTCGACAATCCACAAATGGATCGAGACCAACGGCTACTGCACCGACGTCTTTTTCGACGCCGCATTGAAATTTATCGAAGACCACAGAGATCATCCTTTTTTTGCTTGTTCCAACTAATGTGCCTCATCGCCCGCTTCAGGTCGCCGATGAGTACAGCCGGCTTTATCGAGAGAAGGGCCTGCCTCCCGAACTGGCCGATTTTTACGGCATGATCGACAACTTCGATGAAAACGGCCGTTCAGGAGGCGGTTACATCCTTGTGACTACCCGCTCGGGAACAAACGAGTTTCATGGCGCCGTTTATGAATATCTGCGAAACGAAGTCTTTGACGCGCGGACCTTCTTTGCCCGCGACAAGGCGCCCCTGCGCTACAACATTTTCGGCGCTTCCGTCGGCAGGCCTATTATCAAGGACCGCACTTTCTTTTTCTTTAATTACGAAGGAGCCCGCAGGAGAGACGGTGTCACTCGCTCGGGCATCGATGTGCCTCACCCGCCGGAAATTAACGGCGATTTTTCCGCCCGGAAGGATGTCGTTATCCTCGATCCGCTCACCGGAGAGCCTTTTCCGAACAATATCATCCCTGTAGAGCGGATGGATCCGATTGGAAGAGCCATTGCCCAGCTCTACCCGGCCTTTCTTTTCAGAGACGGCATGCCCGCCGTCACCCGTGAAGAGCTGGGGCCCGAATTCGGGGCCGTTCCCATCGGGTCAAGGCCTCGCAGCGATGTGGATTTCATGCGGAAGAACCACGTCAACGGCTATGCCCAGCAGCGGAACTTGACTCTTCAGAAGTCGATGGGAGAAGACTACCTCTTTGAGGTGGCGTATTTGGCTAATGTGGCGCACAAGCTGGGCGGAGCCAACGTCAACATCAACATGATTCCGCTGGTGGATGGCCAGGGCCCAGCCAGGCAGGATCAGAAGCTTAAGCCGTTTCCTCAATTCAACGGAGTCTTTCTGGAGAGCCCGCCCTGGGGGAATTCCAGCCATCATTCCATGAATATCAAGATTGAGAAGCGCTACTCGTCCGGGCTGAATTTCCTCACCAACTACACCTGGTCGAAGTTCCTGGACGACGTGGAGTCCCCCAACGAGCTTGGCGGCGAGTCCGGCAACCGTTACACCCATATTGCCTTGCGCCACCTGGACAAGGCGCTGGGGGGAAATGACGTTCGGCACCGTTTGGTCGCCAGCGGCGTCTACGAGCTGCCTTTTGGGACCGGCAGGCCCTGGCTCATCCAGAATCCGGTGCTGAATGCCATTGCCGGAAACTGGGGCCTGGACCTCATTGCCGAGTTTCGCGCCGGCCCGCCTTTCGGAATTGTCGAGCAGACCAACCGCTCCAACACTTTCTCGCATGTCCAGCGGCCCAATCTGTTGGGCAACCCCACGTTACCCTCCGATCGGCTGCGCAGCGAACAGGTGGAAGAGTGGTTCGACACCTCGGCTTTCGAGTCACCGGGAGCGGGCATATTCGGCAATGCGCCCCGAAATATTTGCTGCGGTCCGGGCTTTATCGGAATCGATATGTCTGTGCACAAGTGGTGGAACTTCGATGAGGACCGGCGGCTCCAGTTCCGAACGGATTTCTATAATCTTCCCAATCGGCCGAACTTCGACCTTCCCAGCCTGTCGCATGGCCGGGGCGATTTCGGTAAAATCACGAATGTGAAGGGCACCGGCCGTCAGATTCAATTCGCGCTGCGCTTCGAATTTTAAAGATCGCAGCCACAGGTACCGAATGAGACGTTCCAAATTCCAAGTTCCAAGTTCCAAGTTTTGGATGTCAATCCTGGCGGGGATGTTTCCGGTCATTATCCTCTCCTGCCTGGAGGTAACGGTCGCAGCAGCGCCTGCGTCAGACCGCCCGAACATCCTTTTCGCCATTGCGGATGACTGGTCGTACGGGTACGCCTCCGCCTATGGAAGCGACTGGGTGAACACGCCCGGGTTTGATCGGGTCGCAGGGGAAGGCATTCTCTTTACGCGCGCCTATACGCCCAACGCCAAGTGCGCTCCATCACGGGCATCCATTTTGACCGGGCGCAATTCATGGCAGTTAAAAGAAGCCGCCAATCACATCTGTTTCTTCCCTCCTGAATTCAAGACTTTTGCTGAAGCGCTGGCCGGACACGGATACTTTGTTGGCAAGACCGGCAAGGGGTGGGGACCGGGAGTGGCAAACGATAGCAGGGGAAGACAGCGTGCAATGACCGGTCGCCCTTTCGACGAGCGTAAATTACAGCCGCCGGCAGGGGGCATTGCTTCCAATGACTACGCGGGCAACTTTGAAGATTTCTTGAGCGCCAAACCGGAAGGCGATCCCTGGTTCTTCTGGTACGGCGCCCTCGAGCCGCATCGAGAATATGAATACGGTTCCGGGGTTGCCCGAGGCGGCAAGGAAATTTCCGACATTGATCGCGTGCCCGGGTTCTGGCCGGACAACGAGGTGATCCGCAATGACATGCTCGATTACGCATATGAGGTCGAGCATTTCGATCGGCACCTACTTCGGATGCTGGAAACGCTTGAAGAGCGAGGTCAACTCGAAAATACCCTCGTCATCATCACTTCCGATCACGGCATGCCGTTCCCCCGCGTCAAAGGCCAGGCCTATGATTCCTCCAACCATATTCCCCTGGCCATGATGTGGAAGGCAGGAATCAAGAAAACGGGCCGGGTTGTTGATGATTACGTCAGCTTAATCGACCTCGCCCCCACCTTTATCGAATTGGCCGGTCTCGAGTGGGGAGAGACCGGCATGCAACCGAGCGAAGGGGATAGTCTAACAGTCATCCTGTTCTCCAATAAATCGGGCCAGATCAATCCACAGCGGGACCACGTGCTGATTGGCAAGGAGCGGCACGATATCGGCCGGCCGCACGACTGGGGGTATCCGATTCGTGGAATCGTCAAAGGCGACATGCTTTATATTCATAACTTTGAGACATCTCGCTGGCCGGCAGGCAATCCCGAGACAGGTTACCTGAACTGTGACGGGAGTCCGACCAAAACGGCCATCCTGGAGACCCGGACTGATCCAAATCAAAAGCATTTCTGGCAAAGCTCTTTTGGTAAGCGTCCACAGGAGGAACTGTACGATCTGAGGAAAGATCCCGACTGCCTCATTAACCTGGCCGGGGAGGCCGGCTACGGCGCACTTAAACAACAGCTCAAGCACCAGCTTTTTGGCGAGCTAAAGGCACAAAAGGACCCGCGCATGTTCGGCAACGGTCATGTCTTCGAGAACTATCCCTACTCCGACGAGAAATTCCGGCATTTCTATGAGCGCTTTATGAGCGGAGAAGAACTGAAGCCCGGCTGGGTCAACCCCTCGGACTTCGAAGAGAAACCGCTTGCCCTGGAATTCACCAGGAAACTGCTTTACCTAGACCCCAACGAAGGATGCGCAATTGCCGATGTAAACAACGATGGGCGCCCTGACGTTATCGCCGGCCGCAACTGGTATGCCGCCCCGGATTTTGTGCCCCGGCCCCTTCGGCAGATCGGGGAGTGGAATGGCTACCTGGAGAACAATGGTGAGCATGCCTATGATGTCAATGGAGACGGATGGGTGGACGTTATCTCCGGATCATTCCTCCCAACTGAGGTGTACTGGTACGAGAACCCCGGTCCGGAGGGTCTGCAAAAGGGCTTTTTATGGAAGCAGCATCTCCTCCAGGATACTCAGGCAACCCAGAACGAAATCACCTTCATGCACGACCTCGACGGCGACGGAGTGCCTGAATGGGTCGTCAATAGCTGGAATAAGAAGGCCCCCACCCTGGCCTGGAAGTTAAGCCGGGATGAGACCGGCCGGCCGGCCTTGAAAAAGATCATCATCGGCGAGCAGGGCAACGGGCACGGCATGGGCTTCGGCGACATTAACGGCGATGGGCTGGAGGATATTCTCGTCGGTACCGGCTGGTACCAAAGACCGCAGGGCGACGCCCTGGGAGGCCCCTGGACGTACCACCCAGACTGGGACATTCATGCCAGTTGCCCCATGCTGGTTCAGGACCTGGACGGCGACGGCCGCAATGATCTCATTTGGGGCGCCGGCCACGATTTCGGGCTCTTTTGGTGGAAACAGCAGGAACCGGGCCCTGATGGTAGAACCCATTGGGAAGAACATCTGATCGACAAGGAGTACTCACAAACGCACTGTTTGGTGTGGGTGGACCTGGATGGCGACGGGCAGGCAGATTTACTCACCGGGAAGCGGAAGTGGGCACACAACGGCAAAGATCCGGGAGGTACTGATCCACCGGGTCTTTACTACTACACCTGGGACCGCGAGTTACTGAGCTTTACCCGCCATGTGATCGATCGTGGCAGCGTAGGCACTGGCCTTCAACTTCGCACCGCCGACCTGGACGGCGACGGCCATATCGATATCGTCTCCAGCGGCAAGTCCGGGACGTATGTACTCTTTAATCAGGGCTTGCCCCCTTCTCCATGAAAGCAAACAGGTCGATAATCTCGTCTCGGTTGAGATTATTTAAAAGCCCTTCCGTCATAAGGGAGGTTTCGGAAAGGGTGAGGGATTTGATGTCTTGTTTAGGAATTTCCACTGAATAACCTCCCGCTACCGTTCTTAGCGAGATGAAAGAGGGCCGCTAGAGTGTGAGTTTTCCCTCCGCCAAGTCCGGCTTCCTGTCATCGTCCGGTGCTGTCCCGCCGACCACTTGTTCTAAAGCAATCCCACGAGTTCTTTTTGCGCCTCATCGTAACGCAGGATGATCTCCTCTCCCATGTCCACGCCAGTCGCAGCCCTGGGCTCGCCAAAACTGATGTAAAGCACATCGGCTTCGCCGTCATATTCCCAGTTTAGAGGCGTATCCTTTTTGTCGAATATTTTTACTGCTTCCATACCACTTTCCTTTCCCGGCTGGGTGCCCAGGTCAAGTAGCCTGTGATTACAAAGCCGTCAAGAGCTGTGATTTCTCGATACACGACAGCACAAAATTTCTCGGTCAAGGGAGTTCTCGAAAAATGCTTAATTGCAATCAAAGTCTCCACGTCTCCTCTCTGAATGTAATCGGGCATCACTACTGTATTGGCACCTTTTCCTCCTGGTTGCTCATTTCCGGGTGTCTTCCCGTGATGTGAGCCCAACGCTCTGGAGTCAGCCGGATCGGCACACCGGCAACGGATAGTACGATTTTCATTCGCTTTCAGGTCCCCCGGCGACATCTCTGACCATCGTTTACCTCGGCACGGCCAACAACATGGCATCCAAAGACGCTTTTTCTCGCTTTCCTGTGGATCGAGAGCTGAAAGAGCGTTAGCCAGGCGCAAGAAATCCGGCACGCGTTCCTGTTCTCCCTCTCATATCTCTTTTCAAGTGCCGTGAGTTTTTGTTCAAGATCTTTGTGAGTAGAGGTGAGCTCTCGCATCCGGACAAATGCGCGAACAACTTGGATACTCACGGGTTCTCCCTTCAAACTTCGTAAAGAATTCAGAGGTGCGCCTTCAGGAACCGGGCATGAGATCTCCACGTAAACAATGATCCAGCATTCACGCTGAACCCTTTGCCTTCAGATAATCGCGGAATGCTCGGAGCCTGGGAAGAACCTCGCGATCTTTTGCTCGATGAGCCGCTTCTTTGCTGGCAATAATGTCATCGATGTGACAAACGGGGAAGCCCTCCACTTCTATGTGCCGAGCCCATGCGTCCTCGAAGCGTTCGATCCCATCGGGAGCGAAGACAAGGTCTACATCGAATGGTCCGTTCTTCAATTGTACAAAGTCCTTTCCCCGCTCGATGTCGGCCGCCTGGGTGTCAGTGATTTGAAATCCCAAGGCGCGAAGTGCGGCAACAACAGCCCGTCCGTTCTCGACGCTTTTGTCGAGGAACAGGTCGGCATCCTGGGTCGTGTCCGGGAAGCCTAAGAGGATGGCCCCACTCTTGCCAATGAACAAGTACCGGACCGCGTGCTGGAGGAAGGCTTCCCGTAGTTCCTCGGCCTGCCGGTAATCAAAAGCCGGCATCTGCGGGATCCGGTGAATCGAGCGGCCGGCGGCTATAGCCCAGCCAAACGGGAAGCGTTTCTTCGCACCACCTTCGATATTTTCCCATGGTGTCGAAGGCACGATACGAGGCGTCGTCGAGAACAGGTTTGTAGGTCTTAATGAATCCATAGCGCATTCTCACCGAAAGCGGGCGCCGGGAGGCTGCCTCAAACTCATCCAACCACTTGCGGGGGATCCGCGCCAGAGTCGTCTCCTTCGTCATCTGAATCTCCCTGCTTGCCCAGCATCTTCGAGGGGCCGCACGGCTCGTAATTTCTGCCGATTTATGTTTATTCGCAGAAGTTCGACGAAGTCAAGTTTAACCGAACGCAATGGGGAAGCAAAATCCCGCAGCCAGTGCCGCCTAGCCCAACTTCGTCGGTCTGAGGGGCATTTAGTCGGTATTTCGCCTGAAGAGGTGAGCTAACTGCTTTATTTTCAATAGCCGTCGATCTGATTCTCGTAAACAAGTTACAGTGACGACCGACGAACTCGAGCTAGCTGATCATTCTCTTAATAACTAGACAATAATCTCATTCATCTTATACTTCCACCGGAAAATGACGGGGAAGGCGTTCTCTTCCTGGAAGTAGAGGTGGATTCGATCAATCAGTTCCGCTTTACTGCCCACACGCATTTCGCGCAGCATGCTGCGGGTCATCTTGCTGAATAGGTTTTCCACCAGGTTCAGCCAGGAGCCGTGCTTGGGAACGAAGACGAACTGGAACCGTTGCGGTCGGCTGGCCAGATAGCCCTGAGTCTCCCTGGAGATGTGCGCCGAGTGGTTATCCAGGATCAAACGCAAGGTTGTGGCGGGCGGATAGATGCCGTCCAGTTTATTGAGGAATTCGATGAAGTCTTTGCTCTTGTGAGTGTCGCTGACAATCTCGGTGACGACTCCGGTGTGCAGATCCAGCCCGGCCAGCAGCGACACCGTACCCAGGCGCTTGTATTCGTAATCCCGCAGGTGGCTGGCATGTTGTCCCGGTACCGGCGGTCGATCCGGCGTCGTCGGGGCAATCGCCTGAATGCCAGGCTTCTCATCGTAGGAGACCGTCACCATACCCGGCTCTCGGATCGTGCCTCGCAGCAACCCTTGGTTGACGATCTCCACTTCCTTATAGACGTGCAAGACCGCCGCCATCTTCTGCTCAAACTCCGGATCCCTACGCTCCACATAGTAGCGTACTTTGTGCGGCCGAAGTTTCCCTTGCGTCAGGATCTTATGGAGTTTGGAGCGGCTCAACCGTTCCAATTCCGTATACCCGGCCGCTGGGCCATGCTGGCGCACGTGCCTGGTGAGCAGCCTGTACGTCCACAACTCCTGGGCGTAGCCCAAGTCTTTCGGCTGCTGACACGCGCAGTTTTGCACCCACACGATGGCCTCGTCGGAGACCCGGCGCGGTTTGCCCGATCGCGGCAATTCTCCCAGCGCCGCATCGATTCCAAAGCGCAGGCACTTCTGGATGCAAAGGACCACGGTATTCCGGTTGACCCTGTGGGCCTGCGCGATAGCCTGGTCACTCAGCCCGGCGACCGAGTCCAAGAGCATAGCGGCTCGCACGGTGCGTCGCTTTTGCTCCGTCCGGGATTTCCGCATCCGTTCCAACCTCTTTTTCCGTTCTATCAATGATGGGGGCGCGGCATTTCAACCGAGTCTGTGTGATGCTGGCACTCCTTCTCGCCCTCACCACGCCCGTTGAGAAAGTCCAGGGTTAGTTAGAGGCAGCACAGCTGAGAGAAGATCCCGGCAGTGGGAGTATAAGTAATGGCTAAAAATACTGAAAAAGTCGGCGATCGAAGAGATTGAAAAGTTCCCATCGGGTAGGACCACCGGGAAAGCCATCGGAATAAATTGTAGATTCCAGCGTCACTGGATTTTCAGTTTTAAAAAATCCAGCCCCACGGGTTTTCTCTTCCGAAGTGTTGGCTCTCAACTACAATCAGATGCAAGTTTCTGACAGTAAACCTATTTGTCT
This sequence comes from Acidobacteriota bacterium, assembly GCA_050747825.1. Taxonomy (GTDB): domain Bacteria; phylum Acidobacteriota; class UBA6911; order RPQK01; family JBOGJG01; genus JBOGJG01. The sequence continues at coordinate 11,084 of JBOGJG010000272.1, forward strand.
TCAAGGAAGAGAATGATGAGCAAGAGCAAGACATATTCAATCTTCCAATTACTTTTTCTGCTAACTTTTTTCGGAACAGCCTACAGCCAAGAGTTGGTCTCCGGAGAGGATTTTGTTCCGAGCGAGGTGCTGGTCAAATTCAAACCAGATACTCCATTAAGTACGATCAATGCAATCAACGAGCAAATAGGAGCGACTATTATTGGGACGTTTCGTGGAGACCCAGACCTATACCAGATTGAATTACCCCCAAATATAAGCGTTGAAGCCGCTATCGATTTCTATGAACGGCAGCCCAGCGTCGAGCGTGCACAGCCGAATTTCCTTTATAGACCTGATTTCGTCCCGAATGATACAAGATTCGACGAGCTCTGGGGTCTACACAACACAGGACAAACCGGAGGGACGAATGACGTGGATATCGATGCGCCTGCGGCATGGGACGAGAGTGTTGGAAGCACTTCTGAGGTAATCGCGATAACTGATACTGGTGTGGATTACAATCATGAGGACCTATCCGCTAAACATGTGGACGAACCACTGACGAAGTCGCCGGCAACGGAGTGGATGACGATGGAAACGGCTTCAATGATGATATCCGGGGCTGGGATTTCTTCGACGAAGATAACGATCCTATGGATGACCCTTGTGGATCAAGTTCAAGTCACGGGACACATGTTGCTGGAATTGCCGCTGCTGTTGGAGATAATGGTTTGGGAGTCACAGGTGTGATGCAGTCGGCTCAAATCATGCCTCTAAGATGGTTTGGCCTAAACCCACAGGGGGAATGCACGGGTGAAACGGCGGATGTTGTTAGAGCAATTGACTACGCCAGAGAGAATGGCGCCACAGTTGTGAACGCAAGTTGGAGGGGCCCTTTTGATCAGGATTTAATAGATGCAATTGGGCGGTTGGATACCGCCGGGATACTTTTCGTTGCCAGCGCGGGGAATCTTCAGTCGGATAATGATTCGACTCCCCACTATCCCTGTAGCTTTACAAATTCAAACATAATCTGCGTGGCAGCCGTCGATCATAATGGTAATTTAGCTAATTTCTCGAATGTTGGTGTAAAAAGCGTCGATCTTGGCGCACCCGGTGTTGACATTTTAAGTACACTGACTGGCGGAACTGAGGACTATGGTCTTTTGAGTGGGACCTCAATGGCCGCTCCCTTTACAACGGGAGTTGCGAGCCTTATGAGAACGGTTCACACAAGTTACTCTTCAGACCAGATCAAGGAAAACTTGTTACTGGCAACTCAGGCAACACCGACAGGCGCTTTAGATGGGAAAACTCACACTGGTGGTATGCTCAATGCCTGGATTGCGATGTTAGCTTTTGGCGACAGCTTTGATGATGCCGCTGACGCTGACGGCTTTTTCTCTGACATTGAAGTGACGGGTACTCGTTGGGCTGTTGCACAGAACGGCGATGCGCGATGCGATGTTTTTGTAGACACGGTTAGCGGTACTAACGATCGGGTGGCTGAAGTAACTTTTTCGGGCCAGGCCGGAGTGATCGGTTCAACTTATACTCTCGCGACTTATGAAGCTGGCTACCCACCTGGAAGTAACAGCCCGCCTCATTCAGTTTTTCTCCGTGTCAATACGCCCGATGGAAGTGACTTTACCGGGAAAGAGGGAAGAATCGGGGTCGGAGTTCTTGAAAAGACAGGGCAGACGAATGACCTTTTTATGTTCTCCCACGGGCGAGGATTACACGGAGATCACCTTTGGGATATCCTCGCTTGCCGGTATCGAGATGAATGCGCCTGATCCGAACACACTCGTCAGACATCCAGACAACGTGAGGGCTTTCATTTTCTTTGATTCCCCATCCGGGGGTTACACTGAAACTTTTTATCCTGATCTGATCGACTTGTTCGGCATTAACAAAATTTCAATCGTGGTTGATTACCATGACACTTCTTACACCATGTATATCGCTGATAACAAAACAGGCGATGTGCGGTTCATCAAGAGCAATGTTGCTTATCCTGGCGGCTGGACTCCGTCCGCACAATAGGAGGAGCTATGTTTTACCGCCTTGTTTCCTGGGCCTGGCTAATTATCATTCTTTTGTTTAGCCTGGACCTGGCTCTTGCGGGACTCCATGATAGTTTCGTAGCTTATTTTCCTCAAGTGGTGAAGGGAGCACTCGGAGATCAGAGAACTCAAACGTCGATTTTTATTTCCAATCCAAACCAAGAGATAGTTGAAGTGACAATAAGCTCCGGTCCTGAAGCTCTTCTGCCTTCAACAGTACTGGTGTTAGGGCCGGGAGAGACCCACGAAATTCGAATTGCCGGCGAAGGTGACTTGCTGCAAGGATGGGTCAGATTGGAAGCGACGGACATCGTTGCGGCCGTTGCGCATATTATGGCCAATTCGAGTTCTGCGCCAGTGGAATCCACTTTCCAGCTAACTATCCTAGCTCAGCGACCTGTAAGCAAGGCGGTGATCCTGGTGCGTTTAGCACCAAATGGCCAGGCTCGCATTGAAAACACTGCTGTTGCGCTGGCTGCTGCGCAGATAGGAACGTATTTATTTACATTGCGTGATTCGGAAGGGGCGATCATTGCGTCACGAAAGCTAACCGCCTCTTTATCGAATCTTCTTGAGAGAGACTTTTCAACGCACTTGGCTACTTTTGTTACTGACTTATTTCCCAACCTGCCCTCTAATTTTAGCCTGGGGTCTCTTACTGTGGAATACACGGGATTGGAAATAGCGAGAGCGTTTGCAATGATGGCGGTGTACACGCGGGGGACTGATTTCTGGGGCGCCGAAGTTACGGGGATCGATGTGATTGCGGGCTATCTGGTGAAATTCAAACCGATTGAAAATCTTCAGGAAACGGCCGAAGAAATGTCGAAGCAATATGGCTTTACAATTAAGAATTTCTTCAGGGGAGCGCCGGATACCGCCGAAGTGCTAATGTTTGATCAGGTTGCGCAAGCTGTCGCTCGGGATCCGCGCGTTGAGCGGGTATCACCAATCTCGGTGTTTGAGCCGAGTGGACCACCGTAGCCTGAGCGCATGTAATTTGCTTAGGCGAATTTGCGGGAGCCCGACCCGTACCGACTTCTATTGAATCGAGGGAATATCATAGCGCTTGGTCGCCAGCCATTGCGATAAACGAGTTGAAGCCACCGGCTCAATGATCCCGATAGCTTCCGGATTTGGATTCTTCAAATATAAATAAATGGAATAAAGACCCTTTTTCTTGGTCAACATCTTCCATCCTGGAGGCTCTCTGTTGAGCAGATTTTCGGAACAAAGGCATTGGCGTTCATCTTCTTCGGCATTGATCCAGCACAAAACCTCTACATGGTGGGCCTTTCGAAAAATCAAGACGGCGCCATCGGCGCCGCAAAAAGAAAAGATGTCTAGAAACCGAAAAGCGGTAATCTGGTCTACAGAGGAAAATTCCGTTGCCT
>JBOGJG010000273.1:0-5717 GCA_050747825.1 Acidobacteriota bacterium
GAACTGAAGCCGGTGACAGCGAGATGACACGGAAGCAGCAGCGGTCTGGGTGGTGGGGGGTCGGTGGGTGTTCGGGGCTGGGAGGCGTCGTTCGCCTAACCAGTCGCTGCAGTTGACGGCCCCCAAAGCGGGCCGCAACTGAGCTCGGGCGTTGGGCAGTTAAATCTTGATGCCCTTTGCGAGTTGAGCAGCCTAAGAGCAGATCCACCTCCAACAGTCCAGGAGACGACAATGCGTAAACTCGGTCTGTTCACACTGTTGCCACTGTTGTTGTCCGCGACTCATCTCCAGGCACAGCCTGTCGCCGGGACGATTGACCAGTGCATCCTGAATCCCAAGTCAACGAAGGTGTCCGTCGTCGATGGCGAGTGGCACCTCGGCGGTGCCCTGACCTACCGCGGCACGAAATCGGAAGGGTTGCTCATAAACGTGCGGATGGTCAACTCGGTCTTCGAGGACGCCAACGACAAGACTCGTCCGAAGGGGTTCGATGCCGACGCCAACACGGACAAGTTCATCAAGCAGATTCCCGACTACGTGGCCCACGGCGTCCGCGCGTTCACGCTCTGTTTGCAAGGCGGTCATCCCGGTTACGAGGGTGCGGTGAATTCCGCCTTCAACCCCGATGGTTCGCTCCAGGGTGCCTACCTGAAGCGCGTGCGGAAGGTCATCGAGGCGTGTGACCGCCACGGCGCGGTGGTGATCCTGGGGTGTTATTACCAGCGCCAGGACCAGATCCTCCAGGACGAGGATGCCGTGCGCGCCGGCGTGACCAACGTGGCGAAATGGATCAAGGACAGCGGGTTCACGAACGTCATGCTGGAGGTCGCCAACGAGTTCGCCCATGCCGGTTTCGACCACAAGATTCTCAAGAGCAGCCAGGGTGAAGCGGAACTGATCGCGCTGGCCAAGAAGACCGCCCCCGAGTTGCTTGTCTCGACCAGCGGCATGGGCAGCGGCACGCTGCCGGACGAAGTGGCCAAGGCCAGTGACTTTCTGCTGATCCACTTCAACACCACCAAGCTGGAAGACATCCCCGCGCGCATCGCCGCACTGAAAAAACACGGCAAGCCAATCGTGTGCAACGAGGACGACAAGGTCGGCGATGAAGGCGCGAAGGCGGCAGATCTCTGCGTGGCGGGCGGCGCGTCGTGGGGATTCATGCACAGCGCGGTCAACCAGAATTTTCCCAGACTCTCGTTTAACGGCGCGGCGGACGACCCGATTGTTTACGCGATGCTGAAGCGCTTGACGACGGCCAAGAAGGAAACCTATTTCCCGCCTCCCGAGTCGCAGGGCGGCTGGCGGAAGCTGGACCGGCCGGAGGACATCCGCCGGCTGGCCGGCATGGACCCCGACAAGCTGGCCGAACTCAAGGAATGGCTGCTCAAGAGCGACAAGCGGGACTTCGCCGCCGTCGTCATCCGCAACGGCTACGTCGTGCTCGAAGTGGAACGAGGCAACAGCGCCAAGACTGACTCGCGTCGTGTCGCGTCGGTCTCCAAGGCCGTCTGCGCCACGGTCCTGGCCATCGCGTCGGAGGAGAGCCAACACGGGCGAACGCCCAGGAAGATGACGTTCGCCGACCCGGCGTTCGACTTCATCCCGTGGGCGCGACCGCTCTCCGACCCACGCAAGGCCAAGATCACCGTCAAGCAACTACTGAATCACACGTCCGGGATCTGTCCCGAGGCACTCAAGGAGCATAGCGATAGGACGTGGGAGAAAATCCTCGGTCACACCGACGACCCGGTCGCCGCGCAGCTCGCCTTCGAGCCCGGGACGGCTTGCGGCTACTCCACGCATGCGTTTTTCCACGCAGCTTTGGTGTGCGAGACCGTGACCGGCAAACCCTACGACGAGTTCGCCATCGAGATGTTATTCAAGCCGATCGGCGTCGAGAAGTGGACGTTCCAGTACTTCGAGGGGAGCGATGAGATCGGTAAACATCCCTCGCACGGCATCGGCATGCCGGCGCGCGATCTGGCCCGGATCGCTTACTGCATGATGCGCAACGGGCGCTGGGAGGACCAGCAGGTGATCCCCGAGTGGTTCGTCGAGGAAACCGCCGCACCCACTCACGACGTGAAGACGCCGGAGATGCGCTGGAAGCTGAATCCGCAAGTCTTCTCCCACGGCTGGGAGTTGCCCGCGCTGCACGCCGGCCAGAGCGGCCGCAGCGGCAAGGGGATTCCGACCGACGCCCGCTACAAGCCTGGTTCCGGCGGGCAACTGATGAGCTTCGTCCCCAGCCTCGATCTGGTCATCACGCGACAGACCGGGAGCAGGGGCCCATGGCAGCCTGACGAATACTTGCGCCGGGCGTGCGCGGCAGTCAGCCGGGAGAAGCCCAACCCGCCGACAGTCAGCGCGCCGATCGGCCAACGAACAGCGGACGGCCTTGCCTACTTTCCGCCCCCCGATGCCGATGGCGGCTGGCGCACGCTCCAAGACGCCGAGGAGATTCGCCGCGTCGCTGGGATGGACAAGAAGAAGCTCGAAGAAGCGTTCAAGTTCATCCAAGGCAGCACGAAGAACGGCGGCCTGCTGGTCCTGCGCAATGGTTGGCTGGTCTACGAGGACTACTTCGGTCTGGGCCACCGCGAGGCCACGCCGAACCTCGCCTCGGTCGGCAAGAGCTACACGAGCATCGCGGTCGGCATGCTGATGGCCGAGCGGCCGAGGCTGTTTCCCAAGGGGCTGGACCAGAAGATCTTCACGCCGACGTATTTTCCACCGGAAGCCTTTCCCCTGAGCGACCCGCGCAAGCAAGACATCAAGCTGGGGCAACTGCTGGCCATGACGGCCGGCATTCGCGGGAACAACCCGTCTTACGTAAACGGCAAGCAAACGACGATTGATCCGGTGGGTCCCGACGGCTGGCAGGCGAAAGTGGAGGCCTTTGCGTTGGGCAAGCGAGACGGAACCTATGGCAAGAAGCCCTTCAGCACCGCCAGGCTGTGGTGCAATCCCGGCGAAGGCTACTCCTACGCCTCGTCGTCCATCCATCTCGCGTCGACCATGCTCCGGCACGTCACGGGCATGGAGCTGCAAGAGTACGTGGACAAGCACCTGGCCAAGCCACTGGGCTGGGGTCGTTGGGGCTACGGTTACAAGCAACACCCGGAGGTGACGCACACTCCCGGAGGCGGCGGCATTGCCGTGCGGGCCACGGACATGCTCCGGTTCGGCTACCTGCTGCTGAATGAAGGCCGCTGGAAGAGTCAGCAACTGGTCCCCGTCGAGTACGTTCGCCACTGCGCCCGCACGTCGCCTTACAATTTGCACTACCCCTACAGTCTTCAGTTCAACGTCAACACGGACGGCGGCATCCCGGAGCTTCCGCGCGATGCGTTCTGGAAGAGCGGTTCCGGGGGCCACGCCCTCTACGTCGTGCCGTCACTGGACCTCGTTGTGTGGAAGCTCGGCGGACGTGACGATCAATACTCGCCAGACAACACCGGGTTGCCACCCTCACCCGCGCCGCCGGAACAGGTCGCCGCGCGAAAAGGCTGGGAGGAAACCGTGGAAAAGCAGGCCGCGCTGCGCAAGACGCTGGAGATGGTCATCAAAGCCATTGAGCCTTGACCGCCGGGTACCACTGGCCTTCCGTCTGAAGAAACGGAAGTGAACGCCATGACGAAAACACTACTGATCCTGTCGCTCCTCGCGGGGATAGGGCTGGGCTTGTCGGAAGGGGCCTGTTTCCCGGCGACCCGGCCGGGCAAGCCCAAACCTCCCAACGTCGTGCTCATCCTGGCCGACGACCTGGGCTGGTCGGACCTGGGTTGCTACGGCGGCGACCTGCACGAGACGCCGCACCTCGACAAGTTGGCCAAGCAGGGGATGCGGTTCACGGACGCTTACGCGGCCTCGGTCTGCTCGCCGACGCGGGCCAGTCTTCTGACTGGTAAGCACCACGCCCGGCTCCACATCACCATCTGGCGGGAAGGTTCGCTCAACCCGCCACGCAACCGCAAGCTGCTCCCCCCGGCCTCGGTCAGCGACCTGCCGCACACGGAAGTGACTCTGGCCAAGGCGTTCCAGTCCGCTGGTTACCGAACGGCCCTGGTCGGCAAGTGGCATTTGGGCGATGCCGAACACTACCCGGAGACCCACGGCTTCGACATCAACGTCGGCGGCACGCTGTGGGGGGCGCCACAGACGTACTTTCACCCTTACCGCGGCTCCGGGCGATTCGGGAGCGAGTTCCGGTACGTCCCGCACCTGGAAGGGGGCGCCAAGGGCGAGTACCTCACCGACCGGCTGACCGACGAAGCGCTTACGGTCATCGACCGCGCGGGGGACAAGCCGTTCTTCCTGTACCTGGCCCACCACGCCCCGCACACGCCCATCGAGGCCAAGCCCGACCTCGTCGCCCACTACGAGAAGAAATTGAAAGGGGGGCTTCGACACAAGAACCCGAAGTACGCGGCGATGGTCCACAGCCTGGACGAGAGCGTCGGACGGATTCTGGACCGGTTGGAGAAGCGGAAACTCGCCGACCGCACGGTGGTGCTTTTCCTCTCCGATAACGGCGGCCACATCGGCTCCTACGAAGGGATGCCGGTGACGAACAACCACCCGCTCCGCTCCGGCAAGGGATCGCTCTACGAAGGGGGCGTGCGCGTTCCGCTGATCGTCCGCTGGCCCGGCGTCGCGCCCGAAGGGAGCGTCTGCCGCGAACCCGTCACCGTGGCGGACCTGTATCCGACCCTGCTCGAAGTCACCGGAGTGCCGGGGGACGAGGCGCACAACGCCAAGCGAGACGGGCAGACTCTGGTGCCGCTGCTCAAGAAGCCCGACGCGCGGCTCGACCGCGAGGCGCTGTACTTCCACTACCCGCACTACTACCAGACCACGCCCGTGAGCGCGATCCGGGCCGGCGACTGGAAGCTCCTGGAGTACCACGAGGACGACCGGGTCGAGTTGTACAACCTGAATGACGACTTGGCGGAAGCGAAGGATCTGACGGCGAAGGAACCGGAGAAAGTGAAGGAACTACGCGACCGCCTGCACGCCTGGCGGAAGGGAGTGAACGCCCAGATGCCGACGCGGAACCCGGAAATTCACCGTAAACCAGATCGATGAGCCGCGAGGCTTTGAGTAGGTTCGCACGGCCCATCGCTTACCCCGGGCGGCGCTGCGCTCTGCCCTGGCCACGTAATTCGGAACTACGCTTCCACGAAGAATGACCTTGGTAGAAGGCAGCTTTTCCGCACTTTGCGCCACGGGATTCAGCCAGGGGGGAATCTCAAACGGTCCTGACTCCAGAGACGGCGGGGTGGCTGGGGCCTGGGTTGGCCAGGAATCGAGAGTCACCCCTCATGGTCCCAGCCTTGAGTCGTTTCGAGCTGGGGCGATGAGGGCTTTCGCTCCAACAACACGGACTCCACGACTCTTGCACTCTGATAGAAATCACACCCAACAGGGCCCCAGCCACCCTGCCGCTTGGGATGGCCCCATGAGAACCTCTCCAAAAAATACAGGAAAACGTTTGACAAGGCATTTCGGTTTAGGCAGGATATCCAACGTGTTAGATGGAATCACGTTTCCACAAATTCTGTCCAACTCCCCGTTAGGCAAGGCCGAACTGAAGCCGGTGACAGCGAGATGACACGGAAGCAGCAGCGGTCTGGGTGGTGGGGGGTCGGTGGGTGTTCGGGGCTGGGAGGCGTCGTTCGCCTAACCAGTCGCTGCAGTTGACGGCCCCCAAA
>JBOGJG010000274.1:0-1278 GCA_050747825.1 Acidobacteriota bacterium
GCCGGAGGGAGAACCACGAAGTAATCGTGAGGCAAGCCCAGGGACTCGTGAAGGTCCAGCGCCATCGCCGGACGAATCTCTTCCAAAAGCTCGCGAATGCAGGCGACTTCGACCGGAGCATCGTCGCGGTCATAAAAGCGATTTGGATTACCCGCCCAGCCTTGGGCATCGACAACAGAGGTTCTGGCCCCGGTCTCATAGGGACTCCAGTCTCGGACACAGGCTTCACACTCGGGTATCAGGATCCATTTTCCAGCCAGCTTACTCCTTAACTCCGCCCGCTCCTTCAACAGCCTTTCCAGCCCTCTCCTCTCCAGCTCCCAGCCCAGGTCCGTTGAAGGATCTACAGACACGAAGCCAATATCTCCAACTAGAAACAGGCCGAAATCGTCTTGTTCATACACCGGGTCGCCATACCTTTCAAGCATCCTTGAAATCTCTTCCCGATGCGGAGGCGCCACCGGCACCCCGGAGGCATCACTCAAGGCGGCGGCGTAGCCGTCAAAGGAGAAGGGATTGGCGCAGGGGACGATATAGACCGGATGCTCGCTTTTCAAGCGGGAAACGAGCTCGAGGGCGGCGTAGATCCCGGCGATCTCGTTGGCGTGACTGCCGGCTTTTATGAAGACAGGCGGGGGCTTGGTTCCCCCCGTCCGGACGCACAGGATCTCCAGATCGCTTCGGGTGCGCGCCAGGGTCCGGCATTCGACAGGGAGAGAGCGAAGAAGATCGGCAATCGCACGGCTGCTTCTCATGCGGACCTCGAGCGGCAAATTACGGGCATCAGCGCGGCGCATTCGATGCAGAGTTTCAACAGGTCCTGGCACATCGGTCACCTGGCGGTGGTCGACCGGCCGGCCGGAACGGAAAATTCGCGAATGGGCGCGATAAGACGCATAGGAGGTCGCATCCTCGGTTTAGTTAGAATCGGTTTCACCTGTGGCCCTTATTGCACAACGGTTCGTGGCCAATATACCTGGCCCGGATTTAGAAATTGCATTCGTTCATAGTATTCGAATGGACCTCTGGCACGGGGCACTTCGATTGGATTTTTTGTGCCTTTTTGCTGGTCCTTCAGGAACTGCATGTATTTGGCTATTGCTTCCACATGTCCCTTAAGCTCGTCCAGCAGAATTCTTGTTGGACGGTGAAATTGTATGGGAGGAGTGTATGCGCTATCGATCTGAACGTTTTTGAGAGCCTTCCAGGCTGCCGTTGCCTGCTGATATGCCTGCTCAAAATCTATGATTCCGTTGAAGCCTTGGGTGCCGTCATAAG
>JBOGJG010000275.1:0-18821 GCA_050747825.1 Acidobacteriota bacterium
CTTTTCTTGAAATTAACAGGCTCAATTCTTCGTCGCTGTCTGGTTGTCAAAGATCACTGCCGGACAAGGATCATTCATCCTGCCAGCGAAACTCCTATGATACCGAAAGCGCAGGGAGGTTGCAACATTCCTTAAATTGCCTTTAGGACTGGATTTTGCAAGACCGCCTGATTTCTCAGGCTCGCTCGGATGCCCGTCTCTTTTGGGTCCACTATATTAAGAGGCATCCCTCAACAAGAGGCATCCCTCAACCAGAAGTTTCGTGATATTTCGAAAGGATTCCTTGGCTTCCGCCTGCGAGTGGAACGGTGGTCCGGTCTGCTCTCAGCCCGACAAGGACGCGGATTTCTCGGTCTTCTCCAGCGAGGGTAGAGCGGGTTGGAAACCGCTGGCGAAGAAATAGCCAACCAGGACATCAAAAAACCGCGTGTTGTCCCCTAGACTAGGAGAACATGGAAACGGTCACGAAGGGTTCATTCGTCAGAAATGTGAGATCAGACGACATCAGAATGGTCTCGTTCATGGGCATGGCGAGCCGTTCTTCAATCTTGTTTCGTTCAGGCGTGGACGTGTTCGTTCTCAGTTCTTCGGCGAGATGTTCGCTGGGATGAATTGCGGGTACCCTGTTCATCGTGTACGACGTTCGCTTTCCATCAGGGTCCGCAGCATGGCATTCATGCGGGTCTGATAGCCCTTCCCCTTGGATTTGAGCCATTTGATAACATCGGGATCAAGGCGGACATAAATGCCCTTTTTCGGCTCCGGCATATGGAGTTCGGCACGGCGCCAGAAGCTCTCATCGGCTTCCGGGATGTCCGAATAGTCAATGTCCTTGTCCTTGATGGCCTCGATTTCCTTCAGCCTTTTCTTCGAGATGCTCATAGTAAGCCTGCCTTTCTTTCCGGTTCGCCTTGCGAGCTGAAATCAAACCGGATACGCCCGCTGCGGCTGGTGTGAACCACTACGGCGACAATCGCCGCGCCGAGCTGGCCGTAGCTGATGGAACGCCCCTCGCCGTAATTTTCTCGGTCGTCCGGAGCGGTCAGAACCGGGCCGTCGAAAATGGTTTTGGCCTCGTCAAAGCCGATGCCGTGCTTTGCACGGTTGGCTTGGTTCTTCTCCTCGTCCCATTCAAACTCTGCCGGCATGTATCGGTACAGGTGGTTCAGTCCTTTTTCTATATATACACTTTGTATATATATCTGTCAACAGGGAATATTCCTTACGGGGGCCGGCCCTCTTTGTCTCTCCCACTCTGTCTCCGTAAGGCCCATCGGGCGTCTTGTTTGCAACAGGCGCGGTCTTTGACATAACGCTAATTAGGGTGTTGAGAAGCCGCGCCGCCCGCGCCCGAAGGAAACGGGCGCGTATGTGCCGCCGCTGTTCGAAAGGCTGGAGACCGACGCCAATCTCAACGACGGTGCCCGGCGCTACAGCTTGTTCAGATTCCGCAGACGGTGGTAATTTGAATTCCAGGCATGAGCACAAACTACGCACAAGCGGGATCCTTGCGAATCACATCAACATGCGGCTATCATTCGAGACCGACACCAAGTGATGAAGTCAAAGATCTCAATAAAACCATGAAAACGTACACATTTTCTTACACACTTTCACAGTTTGAGAAATGGTCATTTCAGTAACTTACTGATAAAGGACGCCGGAGTGGCGGAACTGGCAGACGCACCAGACTCAAAATCTGGCGGGCCTTCAAGCCCGTGGGGGTTCGACTCCCCCCTCCGGCACCAGGTTTTCACAGGTGGATCACCGGACCATTTTGACAAGGTATCCGCAAGCAATGAGCCTAAACGCCTTAGCGAGCTTCCACAGGCGGGTAACTCTGGAACAGTTGCATGGGAGTCCTTATCGCTGGTCTTCTCGCCGGATCTTCTTCTGGTCGAGCGCAGCTACTGAAACATGCCAAGGGCTCCGGTCTGACTCACAAAGTAGCCGCCCACAACAAAGGCGGCATAGAGCAGCATCAGCATCACGCCGGCCCAACGCGGGACAGCCTTTCCCCACATGAAAAGCGAGATCAGGATAACGGCGATAAGTGCCATCGGAAAGTAAAAATACAGGGCAGGCGTCGCAATCTCCACGGGCCGTACCAGTGCAATGACGCCGCCATTGAACAGGAAGAAAGCGAGCGAGGAGCCGACGATATTGCCGAAGCTGATCTCCGGGTGGCCGCTCCGGGCGGCAGGCAACTCGCGCGCCACCTCTTCGATGCTCACCAGCAGCGACAGGATCACCATCCCGTAAAAGGTGTCGGTAAGCCCGAGCCTCTGGATGAGCGTCTTTGAAGCCTCAACGAGCATCTCGCTTCCCACAATAATGGCCGCGAGCGCGAGCACCATCAGGCCGGCCGCCTTCCACTTGCCGTCGATTCTCACCTCACGCGCTTTCGCCGCTGCCTCTATGTCAACGCCCTGTCGGCTCAACCAGACGAGAAAGAGCACCGCGAGGGCATACGCGGCCAGCAGCACAGCCCCGTCGAGACGCGAGAGCGTGAGGTCCAGCATGAGGACGCCGAAGAGCGCTGCGGCAGCAATGGGGACGCCGAGTACCGGCTTTGGAACCTTCTCAAACCTCATAGGCGCGATGAGTGCCGTGATCCCGAAGGCGAGCGCCAGCGCGACCATAGCTGCGCCGATGATGGAACCTAAAGCGATGCCGGCTACTTGCTCGTACGAGCCCGCTGCGCCCACGGCCAGGTTCTCGGGGTCAAACCCGATGAAAATGACGCTGAGCAGAAACGCGGAAACACCGAACCCCTGGGAGGTACCGACAGCGCCTCGTACGAGTCTGCCGGAGAAGGTGACAACGAGGGCCACTCCGACGATCAGCAGTAGGATGGCTGCCCAGATGCTTATGGCTCACCCTCCTCGTCCCGCGGCCGGGGCAAATGTGTGGACCCGAGGGCCGAAGGGATATCCGTGTGCGTGAAACCATGGCCTTTGAGCAGCGGCTGGATGTCTCCGTTCCGGCAACACTCGGTCACTTCGCTCAGTTCTGGATCCACTCGTCCTTCTTCTGTCTCTGCTCTCCACTTCTCTGTCGCCATATTAAGACGACCCAGTGTCGCAAAAACTTCGAAATGAGTTCAAACTTTCACTTTCGATTACGCGGGGGAGAAATCACGCCCGAGATCGTGCGTTTTCTCCGTGACCGCTTACCCGTTCCTCTGGTGTCGGCTGTTTTTACGCCCTTGAGGCACACGTCTTCTATTCTCTTCCGGTCAAACACCAGCATGCGTTGAGCGGGGGCTGCCAGGGCGATCTGACGTGTGCAGTCACCTCAGCTCATGCACAACATTCGCGCGTGTGGCCGATCTCGGACATTGAAAGCATCGGACGCAGGTCCGACTACAATTTGCGAACTACAGTCCGTGAAGACTCCGCTCTCGGCAGCCAAAGAAATTTTCAATTCCAACTCAAGCGGCCCATGGATGAAGAGGCCTACGATCTCCTCTGGCGCAAAATCCATGAGCCGGATTCATGGCTGACGCGCTCCGCACACTTGCGCATCCTGCAACACCTCAGCTGAGCCGTTTTCAGACGCTTGAGTTGACAAAGAGGAATATGAGCGGAAACTGGAACACGTGAGCCGGTAAGAAGGCAAAGCAACCGAGCGGCCGGAACAGGAGGGAAAGAAGGAGATCATGAAGGACCCAGTGTGCCATATGGATGTGAGTCCGGACAGTGCATTTGGTCAGGAAACGCATCAAGGGCAAATCTACTATTTTTGCAGCACTGGCTGTGCAGAAAAGTTTCGTCGCAATCCGCAGCAATACGCCTCTGCCTCCTCTGCAGAAGCCGCTGCTGCTCTCGGGCCCGCAACTGGAGAGGACAAGCCGCCGGGCCAGGAATACACGTGTCCCATGCACCCGGAAATCGTGCGGAACGAACCCGGGAACTGCCCCATCTGCGGGATGGCTTTGGAACCGAGGACCGTTACCGCGGGGGAGGAAGACGAGAGTGAACTGAAAGACATGACCCGGCGCCTCTGGGTGGGGACGGTTCTGACTATTCCGATCCTCATCTCAGCGATGGGGGCCTATGTTCCCTGGATTGCGCTGGAGCAAATTGCGCCTCACACGTTCTGGGTCTGGTTCGAACTGGTCCTGGCAACCCCGGTAGTTCTCTGGGGCGGCTGGTTCTTTTTCGTTCGAGGTTGGCAGTCCATTGTGAACCGCAGCCTGAACATGTTCACGCTCATTGCGCTCGGCGTTGGGGTTGCGTACTTATACAGCGTCGTCGCAACAGCCTTCCCGAACATTTTCCCAGCCTCGTTTAGCAGCCAAAGCGGAGTGGTCGCCGTATATTTTGAAGCTGCCGCCGTCATCACGACCCTGGTCATTCTCGGGCAGGTGCTGGAACTCCGGGCTCGGCGCCGGACTGGCGCAGCGATCAGGGCTCTGCTCGGCCTGGCGCCAAAGACCGCACGGCTGATCGGAGAGGACGGAAGGGAAACAGACGAACCGCTCGATCAGGTTAAGGTGGGCGACCGGTTGCGTGTCCGCCCCGGAGAAAAGATTCCCGTCGATGGCACCGTGCTTGAGGGGAGAAGCAGCGTGGACGAATCGATGATTACGGGCGAACCGATTCCGGTGGAAAAGGAACCGGGCGACCGAGTAACGGGGGCGACAGTGAACGGCACGGGATCGCTGGTCATGCGTGCCGAACGAGTAGGCAGTGAAACCTTGCTCTCTCAGATCGTGCATATGGTGGCTGAAGCGCAGAGAAGCCGTGCCCCCATCCAGAAGCTGGCGGACCTGGTGTCCGGCTATTTTGTGCCCATCGTGGTTTTGGCAGCGGTCTTCACCTTCGTCATCTGGGGGCTGTGGGGACCGGAGCCCCGCATGGCGTATGCTCTCATCAACGCCGTCGCGGTGCTGATCATCGCCTGTCCCTGTGCCCTCGGTTTGGCAACTCCCATGTCGATCATGGTGGCAGTGGGAAAGGGCGCCACCTTCGGTGTTCTGTTCAAGAACGCGGAAGCGATTGAACATATGCGCAAGGTGGATACCCTCGTGGTGGATAAAACTGGGACGCTCACTGAAGGCAAACCGAAGCTGGTCGCCGTGGAACCTGCCAACGGATTTGATTCGCAGAAACTCCTGCGCCTTGCAGCAAGTCTCGAACGTGGCAGCGAGCATCCTCTGGCCGCAGCCATTGTCAAAGGCGCGGAGGAGCAGGCAGTTGCGTTAACCTCGACGGAGGGCTTCGAATCATTGACAGGCAGGGGCGTCCGTGGACGCGTGGGCAACTCTCAGGTGGCCCTGGGCAACCAGAAGCTTCTCGAAGAACTCGGTGTGGATCCCGGGGGGATCGCCCAGAAGGCGGAAGCGATGCGTGCCGACGGCCAGACCGTCATGTTTGTGGTCGTGGAGAACAAGGTCGTTGGACTGCTCGGTGTGGCTGACCCCATTAAGGAGACCACGCCGGAAGCGATTCAGCAGCTTCACAAAGACGGCATCCGAGTCGTTATGCTGACCGGTGACAGTCGTACCACAGCTCAAGCCGTTGCCGGTAAGCTTCAGATCGACGAGGTGATCGCTGAGGTTCTGCCCCAGGACAAAGTCAGCATCGTGAAGCGGCTTCAAGGCGAAGGCCGATTCGTTGCTATGGCCGGCGATGGCATCAACGACGCGCCGGCGCTGGCGCAGGCGCAGGTCGGAATCGCCATGGGCACCGGCACCGACGTGGCGATGGAAAGCGCGGGAGTCACACTGGTGAAGGGCGATTTGCGCGGTATCGTGCGTTCCCGGATGCTAAGCCGGGCAGCGATGAAAAATATCAAGCAAAACCTGTTCTTCGCCTTCGTGTATAACGCGCTGGGCGTGCCTATCGCTGCCGGAGTGCTGTACCCGTTCGTCGGCATTCTTCTCAGCCCGATCATCGCCGCGGCGGCCATGAGCTTCAGTTCGGTTTCGGTCGTGGGAAACGCTCTCCGCCTCCGACAAGTGCGTCTCTGACGAGGTAAGGTCCATGAAAAGTGAGCGCAAGGAAAATCAGTTGTGGTCGAGATTATCGTGGACGTGACTCCGATCGAGGAAGATTGATGCGCAATTGTCGTGCCGGTTGCCGAAGTCTGATCACGTCTCCGCGATCTCCCTGTTCGACCCCCCTGTGTGTGTCCGGAGAATGGCTTCCGCAAACAATCCTGAGGCATCCAGGACGGTGACCTTACCTGCCACGACCTGAGGCTCTATCCGAAGCGGAAAGATGGTATTGGTGATCACAATCGCCGGTCACTTTACCTTCACTTCGTCGCTTTTCCATAAAAGCGCTGGGAAGGCCCCGCTGAAACGCTCGACCCAGAGCTTCTCGGAATAATTCCGCTCGTTTGATTCCTCCCGCGTCGGGAGAGATGACTACCACGTCTTCATCGGGCAGGAGTGTTCGGAAGTGATCGACGAATAATTTCCGGGAATCCAGGTGATCGGTCTGACAGCGAAAAGCATTCTGAAAAGCTGCCAGATTGTGAACATCCAGCGTGATGACCCGGTCTGTGCCGACGGCCTCGAATAATTGAGCAATGTAGCGAGTAGTGACCGGATCTCGTGCTTTCGTTTGGCGATCTTTGCGGGGGTAGCACAGGTAGGGAACAACTGCAGTCACCCTGCCCGCGGAGGCGTCTCTGAGCGCGCCGATAAAAAAGAGCAGGCGGCACAGCTTGTCATTGGAGCTGTTGTCGCCGTCGCCATCGCTCTTCGTGGCGGGTGAGCGCGATGCCCAGTGCTTGTCAATCACATTTCACTTGCTACGACTACCGGTCATATCATTTGCTAGCGACAGTCAGGGCCTCGTTCCTTGACCCCAGGTTGCCCACGAAGTAGAATTTCGCGCTCTTGCGCGTGTGGAGATTTAAGATAATTCAAGTCCTGCGTGCCCTGTCGGGGGCATTCCGTTTAACTTTGAGGCGATCAATCGTCTTTTTGGCCTGCCTGGCCCTCTCCGATTCGGGCCCGCTGACTGCCCAAAGCGACCCTGCTCCAGTCGGCGCCGAACGCCGAATGACGGCTGTGAGGACTGAGGAGCCCATTGTCATTGATGGGGAGATGGATGAGTCCGCCTGGAATCTGGCTGAGCCCGCCACCGGCTTTATACAGAAGATTCCTCAGATGGGAGAGTTGGCTACCGAGCAGACCCAAGTGCGCATCCTTTACGACGACGAGAATATCTACCTGGGAGTTTATTGCTTCGACTCGGCGGGCGCCGAAGGCATTCTCGTCAACGACATTTCCAAGGATTTCTACACGCTCGACAGTGACGGTTTTCAGGTGGTCCTCGACACCTTTGACGACAACCGCAATACCTTTCTATTTGCCACCAATCCCAAGGGCGGACGCTTCGATATGCAGACCGGCGCCGATGGAAACGCCGGCAACAGCAACTGGGACGGGCTCTGGTACGTGGAGACCAGGGTCACCGACCGCGGATGGCAGGCCGAGATGGCCATCCCTCTCAAGACACTGCGGTTTCGGGAAGTGGAACACCAGGTATGGGGGATTAACTTCGAACGCCGAGTCAGGCGTAAGTTTGAAGACTCCTACTGGTCGCCTATTCCATCTCCCTATCGCCTGAGCCGTATTTCGCTGGCCGGCACTCTGGATGGACTGCAGGGGCTCAAACAGGCGCGCAATCTGTACATTAAGCCTTATATCTCCGCTCCTATCGTCCGCCGCGCCAACGATGACATCGACTTCATGCCCGAGGCCGGTCTGGATGTGAAATACGGAGTAAGCACGCAGTTGACACTGGATGTCACGCTCAATACCGATTTCTCTCAGGTGGAGGCTGACGAGGAACAGATCAATCTGACCCGTTTTGACCTCTTCTTTCCCGAAAAGCGCGAGTTCTTCCTGGAAAATTCCTCGATCTTTGATTGGGGCCGTCCCCAGCGCAGTCGCACCGAATTCGGACGCTCGCCGAAGCCGGACTTGATTCCCTTCTTCAGCCGGCGAATCGGAATTGCCGACGAGAGGCTCGTGCCCGTCCTGGGAGGCGCACGGCTGACGGGGCGGGCTGGAAAATACAATATCGGCCTGCTCTCAATGCAGGCAGCCGCGTTTGAAGAAATTCCCAGCACCAACTTCTCGGTCATGCGCGTGCGTCGCGAGCTTCCCAACCAAGCCGACGTCGGCGCGATCTTCGTTAACAAAGAGGGGGCGAACGGGACCTTTAATCGCACCTACGGCATCGACAGCAACTTCACCTTTTTCAGATACCTGGATATCAGCGGCTATTTCCTCGAGACTGACGGACCTGAGTCGGGCGGCCGCGATGAAGCAGCCAATTTTGAGGCCTCCTGGAAAGACCCGCTCATCGAAGTCCGCGGCAGGCATCTGTGGATTGCAGAAGATTTCAATCCCGAGGTAGGATTTGCGCCCCGCACCGGAATGCGCAAGACCAGTGGTCTGATCAAGCTGACCCCACGCCCTGAGGAGGGGTTCATTCGGGAATTTCAGCCCTCTCTCGGATTTGACTACATCACCTCCCCCGACGGTCTCGTCGAGACCAAGCTTGCAGACTTGCGCTTTTCAATGATCTTCAGCGACAGGAGCGCTATCTCGATCGCCCGCGAGTCTACCTTCGAACGCCTGGACGAGCCGTTTGAGATCGCGGACAGCCGAATCATTCCCATAGGAGATTACGGCTTCGATGAATACTCGCTGTTTTATGAAAGCGACCAGAGTAAGATCCTGGTAGGCGAACTGAGGCTGAGCACGGGAGATTTCTTCAGCGGCCAGCGGGATTCCTACACGCTGGGAGTGAGATTTCAACCCAGTTACCGCTTCAACGCGCGCGTGCTCTGGAGCCTTAACGACATCGATCTTTCAACCAATCTGGGTCAATTCAAGACCAATCTCGTCACCAGCCGTTTCAACTATTCCTTCAGCAACCATATGTTCCTGAGAGCCCTGATCCAGTACAACAGCGAAGAGGGGGAAGTGAGCAGCAACATCCGTTTCAATCTCATTCACAAGCCGCTCAGCGACCTGTTCGTAGTCTATAACGAGAGACGTTCCAGCAGCGGCGAAATAGTCGAGCGGGCCTTGATCACGAAGCTGACTTATATGTTTAGCTTCTGATTCAGTCAGGTATTTTCAGCCACGGATTACCCGGATGGCACGGATTAATCAGATCTCGAATTGCGAACTCGTGATCGGACGATCAAGTTGATTTCAGCCATTGTTCTGTCCACCTCATCATAGAATTTTAAACGTGGGAGCCACGCGGATGCCGGCGCCAGGACGATAATCCACAATAAAGTTGCGACTGATCAATTCCCGGAAAACTTCTTGGGCGCCGGATGGATTCGACTCCGACCTCAGCGATGATCTTACAGCCGCAGCGGGCGGCGGGAAGCTCGGAATGCTGGGTGTTCCATTCAAAAAACGGAAAGGCGAGCGCGTAAATTCCATGTTCAGTTCCGAATAGACAAAGGAAACTCGCTGCGCCACTTGAGAAGATCGTCGCCTTTCAAGTCTTCTTTGGAATCAGTCATTAGGTGTTTTGACCAGATTCAGGCTCACCGAGTTGATGCAGTAGCGCTGGTGGGTCGGCGGAGGGCCGTCTTCGAATACGTGGCCCAGGTGAGCATCGCAGCGGCTGCAGAGCACTTCAGTTCTTTTCATGAGCCAGCTTTGGTCATCTTCAGTGCCAACGCTCTCCTCCGAAAGCGGAGCCCAAAAGCTGGGCCAGCCGGTACCGGAATCGTATTTGGTCTCGGAGCTGAACAGGTCATTGCCGCAGCAGGCGCACTGATAGACACCTTCCTCCTTGGCGTTGTAATACTCTCCCGAAAAAGGCGGTTCAGTGCCCTTCTGCCGGCACACCTGAAACTGCTCTGGAGTCAGTTGCTCTTTCCATTCCTGCTCGCCCTTGGTTACCTTCGCCATGGACAGCATTATACAGAAAAGCCTCCCGGGCACGCCGCTCAATCAGGCTGAAATACCGTCCCAGGACGCGCTTGATCTGGGCCGCGTAGATGCGGTTGCCGCTCAAATCGCGGTCCAATTTCAACCAAGGAGGATCCTGTCCGTAAGCGAACCGTCCGAAAACAATCACCGCTGTCCCGAAGAAGCGCGGAGCACGCTCCTCTTCAGAGGACACCCACAAATCAGCCCAATCGAAAATCCAACGAGCATCATCTTTGAACAGGCGAATGCAGCCGTGGCTGGCCGGATAGCCAGGCAGCTTGTACTGATGGAAGGCGATACCCGTCGCCGTGTGCAAATTCACGCACCAGGGCATGATCCAGCTCGGATTTTTAGTGCTCACTCTCCGCTTGGAGCGCCAGTTGACATGGTAGAGTCCGGCAGGAGTGGGCGTCTCCTGCTTCCCCGTGCTGGCGGGACCCCAGCGGACCAACTCGCCGTACTCGTAAGCGGCAAAAGCCTGGATGGAAAGAGAGACAAACATTAACTTTGGAACCGACGCAGCGGCGTCGATTCGCCTTGGAAAAGGGGAATGAGATATCAGGTCGCCGACCGTGTCAGGTATGATCAGACTGATGCCTGATCCCAGATGGCGCGAATCCCGCCGATTGAGCTTGAGCACTACTTCGAACTGCTCGTCTCCCAACTCAGAGCGCAGGGCCTTCAGATCCTGAAGCTTGGCGATCTGGATCAGGCGGTAGGAAAAGTTTCCCGGCTCCGCATACAGGCGGGGCGCACATAGAAACAGGCTCACGAGGCTGAAAAGCAAGCAGACAGGGGATCTGACCATTACGGTCTGACAGAGATGCAAAGCGTGTTCCAAAAGAGGTTCGGCCAACGAATCACGCTAATCACACGAATGAAGACGGGTGCCTTCCTAGCCGATTAGTGCTAATCTACTGTTTAAATCCTGATGGAGAGAAACGACCATGAGTAAATGCACCAGGCGACAATTTATTGGGAGAAGTTTGGCAGGTTTGGCTACAGCACCGGTGTGGTTGAACGGGAGTGGATTGGCACGCCCGTCGGCTAGAGATCGAATTACGCTGGGAAAGACCGGAATTAAGGTTTCGCGCATTGCGATGGGCACAGGCTTCAAGGGCTTCAATCGGGTCTCCAATCAGACCCGGATGGGCCAGGATGGTTTCAATCGCCTGATGCGGCATGGATTTGACAACGGCCTCAACTTTTACGATCTGGCGGATCTATACGGATCTCATACCTATATGAAGGAGACGCTCCACCAGATCCCCAGAGACCAAGTCGTCCTGCTCTCCAAGATCTGGTTCACCGACACCGAAGTCATGCAGGCGACGGATCGGGCGATCCCGTCCGTGGAACGATTCCGCCAGGAGCTGGGAACGGAGATGATCGACATCTGCCTCATCCACTGCGTCACGGATGCGGACTGGACAAGTCATCGGGCGCGGATGCGGGACGAGCTGAGCGAACTGAAATCAAAGGGTGTGGTCAGGGCCATAGGCTGCTCGTGCCATGACTTCGATGCCCTTCAGGTGGCGGCCCGGGATCCCTGGGTGGACGTGATCTTTGCCCGCATCAACAATCAGGCGAAGGTCATGGACCATAAGGACCCAAATGCGGTGGCGGCAGTCTTAAAGGAAGCCCGGGCCAATGGCAAGGCCGTGGTGGGCATGAAGATCTTCGGCGCCGGCCAACTCATCGAACCGCAGCAGCGAGATGAATCGCTGCGCTATGTCTGGGGCAACGGCCTGGTTGACGCCATGACGATCGGCTTCGAGAAAGCGGACCAGATCGATGATACGGTCGGGCGTTTGACCCGGGTGCTTTAGCAAGAAGTTCTGGGCTTTAATGACCAAAGCCCGAACTTGGAACTTGGAACTTGGACCTACCAGCCGCAAGTTCTTCCCTGATTTTGCTGGTCCAGCCATTTCTTCAGGGGAGCGAAATAATCGAGAATGGCGGTTGCGTCCATGCTCCGTTCTCCAGTCAGTGCCTCCAGAGCTTCGGACCAGGGCCGGCTCTTCCCCATCTCCAGCATCTGCATCAGGCGCGTCCCGGCTTCCTTGCTCTTGTAGATCGAGCAGCCATGCAACGGGCCCGCGGCCGCGGCCTCCCGGCAAAGGGCCCGGTGAAACTGAAACTGTAAAATGTGGGCCAGAAAGTAGCGCGTGTAGGGTGTATTAAAGGGAACATGGTACTTGGCTCCGGGATCGAAAAACTCTTCACCGCGCGCTTCGACGGAATGAATCCCCTGGTAATTCCGCCTCAGCTCCCACCATGTTTTGTTGTAGTCTTCGGCAGCGATCTCTCCTGAGAACACCTTCCATCTCCATTGGTCGATCAGAAGCCCGAAAGGCAGAAAAGCAACCTTGTCGAGGGCCATTTTCATCAGTTCGCCCAAATCGCCGGTTTCTTCAGGGACTTCGTCGAGCAGGTCCACCTGCGTCAGGTAATAGGGGGTAATGGACAAGGCGATCGTATCCCCCACGGCTTCATGGAATCCATCGTTGGCGCTATCGCGATAAAGCGGAGACTGCTGGTTGTAGGCACGCTGATAGAAATTATGTCCCAGCTCATGGTGGATGGTCTGGAAGTCCTCGCCGGTGATCTCGATGCACATCTTGATTCTGAGATCGTCCACTTGATCTATATCCCAGGCTGAAGCGTGACAGACCACATCCCGGTCGGCCGGTTTAGTAAATTGAGACCGGTCCCAGAAGGTTTCTGGAAGCGGGGCGAATCCTAACGACGTAAAAAAGTTCTCCCCATAGCGGACCATCTCCCGCTCATCCACCTTTTTCTCGCCCAGAAGCTCGGTCAAGTTAAACCCGGCTTCGTCTTCTTCTTCTTCTTCGGGCTTCACCAGCTCATAAATGTTCCCCCAGGACTGGCTCCACATATTGCCAAGCAGATGGGCAGGTAGTGGCTCTCCCTGGGCCACCACTTCACTGCCGTAATGCTCCGAGAGTTTGGCCCGGACGTGGCAATGCAGCGAGTCATACAACGGCTTGACTTGCTGCCAGAGGCGTTCCACTTCAGCCGCGAAGTCCTGGGGGGGCATGTCGTAGCCGGACCTCCATAATGCTCCCAGATCGGCGAAGCCCAACTCACGCGCCCCTTCATTGGACAACTCGACAAAGCGCTGATACATGGGACGCATGGGGGGCGAAATCGTTCTCCACCCGCGCCAGATGTCCAGCAAGCGCTCCGGGTCCCGGCTTTCCGCCAGTATCCGGCTCATCTGGTTCAGGTCCAGGCACCCGCTTTGCTTTTCTTCAGGCTCGTCCTCGGAGACGCCGGGGGGACAGTACTCGCCTCTGCCGTAGATGCCTTCCATGGCGGTAGTAATCCGGGTCAACTCAGCCTGTTTATCCGGATCGCTGGGAGCTGCCACGGCCATGGAGGTCTTCAGCAGGTCGATCTTGCGCTGGACATCATAGGGGAGCTGCAGACCATCAAAGCGCGTAGACTCCTTGGCCAATTCCATGGTGGCGCCAATGACCTTCTCTTGCGCCTTGGCTGAGAGGATCTCCGTGTCCTGAGTGATATAGGTGTTTTGAACCCAGGCCGCCCGGCTGGCTTCGATCCAGAGCTGCAACAGCTCTTCCTCAGCCTCTTGGATAAAGTTCTGGGCATCTTCAACTGTGGCCCCGTCTTCGGCCTGCCGGCCCTGAGCCCAGACATTGACGGCACCCAGGAGTATCAGCCCGATGGTGATGGCGAAGCGACCCATTGGAATCCTCCTGCCATTTACTTATAACAGTTTACAGGCGCTTAAAGTAGTCCCTGGTCTCGGCGAGGATAACGCCGCTCAGGCCCAGCAGGGCGATTAAATTGGGTATCGCCATGGCTCCGTTCATGACGTCGGCAAAGTTCCACACGGTCTGCAGCGTGAGGATGGGTCCCAGAAAGGTGACCGACACCCAAACCAGTCGGTAATACGGAACGAATCTGGAGTGGCCGAACAGAAATTCAAGGGCTTTCTCGCCATAGTAACTCCATCCCAGAATGGTGGAGAAGGCGAACAGGGCCAAACCGAGAGAGACGATGATGCCTCCCCAGCTCCCGGGCAATCCTGTGCTGAAAGCCGCTGTCGTGAGAGCCGCGCCGGTGGCTCCGGTTTTCCAGGCTCCGGTGGCGATAATCACGAATCCCGTGACGGAACACACCACCAGGGTGTCTATGAAGGTCTGGGTCATGGAGACCAGAGCCTGGCTGACGGGGTGTTTCGTCTGAGCCGCAGCCGCTGCAATGCCGGCCGAGCCTAACCCGCTCTCGTTGCTGAAGACGCCCCGGGCCACTCCAAAGCGAATGGCCTGCATGACGGTCGCTCCCGCGAATCCCCCCACCGCCGCAGTGGGCGAAAAGGCTTCCAGGATGACGAAAGTGAAGATATCCGGAATCCCGCGCCAGTTAATGGCAAGGATGATTAATCCAGCCAGCATGTAAAACACGATCATGATTGGGACAAGCGCGCTGGCGACGCGGGCGATGGAGTGAATCCCGCCCAGGATGACTATGCCGGTCAATAGGGCGATGATGATTGCCGTCCAGATAAACGGAATGCCGAAGGATTCGTTTAGCGCGTCGGCGACGGAATTCGACTGCACCATATTGCCTGCGCCAAATCCTGCAAAAACCGTGAAAATCGAGAAGATCACCGCCAGCCATTTCAGATTCAATCCACGATGGATATAGTACATGGGTCCGCCGGACATTTCCCCGCGGTCATCGACGATCCGGTACTTTACCGATAGAAGCGCCTCTCCATACTTGGTAGCCATCCCGACCAGCCCGGTGATCCACATCCAGAACAGGGCGCCGGGACCTCCGGCAGCGATGGCGGTGGCGACGCCGGCAATGTTCCCCGTGCCGACGGTCGCAGCCAACGCCGTCATGAGAGCCTGGAAATGTGACACGTCTCCCTGGGCTCCCTGCTCCCGACGTTTCACCAGAGCCAGATGGAGCGAGGGCAGGAGCTTTCGAAATTGAAGTCCTCGCAGCAGGATGGTGAGAAAGAAACCAGTCCCCACCAAAAACACCAGCATGGGAGGACCCCAGACAAAGTTAGATGCCCCTTGCAGGATGTCACTCATGAGCGCGGGATCCAAATGATTTTTGCCGAAGCATGTACCTGATGCGGTACGCCGCGTTGAGCACGAACCAGCGAAGGATAAAGCTGGGCTCCACCGGATTGGTGACCAGTTGCACCTGTTTTTCCTTGATCGCACTCACGACCGATTCCACTGTCATCTCGGCAAAAATTAGACTGTAAGTCCTTCCCAATTGAAAGAGGTGATGTACGTCCGAGTTTCCAATCAAGGCCTTATCAAGTCGGCGCGCGGCCTCTTCGGCCCGGCGGTTGAAGTTAAGCCAGGGCAGGTAAAAGTGGTTGTATTCAACAGCATCGAACAGATCAAGCCATTGACGAAAACGGCCTCTCAAGGCCGACCGCGAAGGAAAGAATGGATGAGGGGCGATCACCAACTGCCGGGTTCCCTTGTGCTGCCGGATGACCTCGGGATCTTTCCAGGAAGGTTCGTAGCCAGGAAAGTTATAGAGCAGGAAGTGCTTGCCCTGAATATTCGCCTCAACTCCGGGAATCAAGAGCACGCCGCGGCTTTGGGCATAACCCCGAAGCTCGTCACTGAACAGCATTTGTTCATGATTGGTAATAGCCAGGACTTCGAAACCCTGCTGCGACGCCGCACTAATCAGCTCTTGTGGTGAATGGAGAACGATTTCCCCGCCCTCTACAGGATCTTCGATCGTGTGACTGTGCAGTTCAGCTTTGAGCCATCTTCTCACAGGGAAAGATATTCACACAAAAAGGGCAGCCGTGATCAAATTCACTGGAGTTCTATGGTCAATCGGAATAATCTTTCGCGACTTTGTAACCAACAGAATCTAGTGCTTCGTAACATAAATAAGTGCGCTATCGCTGGAGGCGATTTGACCCGTATTCAAGGCGCGAGGAAGGCGCCTATCGGGAATAGGCAACTGACGAGCAACGCTGAAGACGGGTCAAATCGCCCCAGCCCTTCGGGTCGCGGCGGCACCGGCCTGCTGGCTTTGTTGCTCCTCGGTCACATATTCCCGATATGCTCTCTCGTCGCGCCTCGCCATCAGACCAGTGGCGCTCGCGACGATAGCGCACTTATTTATGTTACGAAGCACTAGTGGTAGATGGCGAAGTAATTGAGAGCTCAAATGGCCGGCAGCCTTTGAGCTATGTCCAGGGGTCGGGGCAGATTATTCCCGGCCTTGAAGAGGAACTGGAGGACATGGAGCCAGGCGAGAAGAAGCGGGTCACGGTGCCTCCCGAGAAAGCCTACGGTGTGCATAACCCCGAGGCCGTTCATCAGATCAGCAAGGACGCCTTTCAGAATGCGGAAAGCATGAATGAAGGCGACATGGTAAAGGGCCAGATGGGTGACCAGCCCTTCCACGGCACTATTCAGTCGATTGACGATCAAACCGTTACCCTGGACCTGAACCACCCTCTGGCAGGCAAGACTCTCGAGTTTGATGTCGAAGTGGTCGAGGTTGGCTGAAGGCTTTAAGTCACCGTAGAAACCCACCGTCAGTGACGTTGGTGATGTGCCGTGGCCTTTGCCCGTACCACGAGTTGACCACTGACCTCGGCTCACCGCGCTCGCCTACTGACCAATGACCGGTTCGAAGATAGTCAGCGGTCAGCCGGTTCAGCGGCAGGCGTAAAGCCGCCGAAATCACGGCATAACCCGGGGTTGGCCGAAGACTTCAATCCAGTCGATGCGACTGCTGCTGTCGCTGCCGGCGCCCGCTTCGAGATCCGTGAATCCGACTTCCACCACTTGCGTGAGATCCGGCTTGTCCCATTCAGGCCGCTGGACCAGCGACTCAGGATCGAGCTTGGACCAGGTGACGTTCGAAAGAATAAACTCAAAAACGTGCCACTCGGAAGCGTTGGTGTCGGTCTGGTTTGAAACGTAAAAATCCCCGTTCAACAGCCGGATTAGTATGCGCGGAAAGTGCTGCCCGCTTTGATTCGATCGCCAGCGGACCACTCCTCCCTGCGAGAGATCGAGCACATGTCCCTGCCGGGAAAGGGTGATTCCCCATCTCCCCGTGGTCTCTCCCGACCAGATGTAATAGGGGTCAAGAGGCGGCTCTTCATGATGGGACTTCTTAATCTGATCTTTAGCGCTTCCATAGGTGTGGAGCACAAGCTCAGGACTGTTTACGTGCTCCTGAGTCACCGGCGCAGCCGGGATCTCCTTCCAGTCTTCCCGAAAATAGAGAGGCATGCCCGACTGCCCGGCCGCCACCCCCGGTGCCGCCGTGTCCGGCGCCTTAGCTGTGTCCATTTGTAATGCCGAGCAGGACACAGCCAGCAGAGCGGCAATTGCGGCGAAACCTCTGGTTTTCATTCGGGCGTGGCGTGGCATCATGGTTCTTTGCTTCCTTGGTTCTTTTTAGTACGATCTTTACCTTAAGCGTAACATAGGAGAATACAGAAATCTCTGAAAACCAGGTACACGCCAATTGACCGGAATTAAAGAACTAAAAAACCAAAAAACCAAAGATCCAAAGATCCGGAGGGACAACAATGACCAGACTAACTCGCCGTCGCTTTCTCGGCGCCTCATCCACAGTGCTTGCCGCATCAGCAGTGGGAAGCTTTCTCGGTTGCGGAGATCAGGACGAAAACGCGCCGGAAACCAGCCTGGCCGACCAGCAGGGTGAACAGACGTCGGCGGGTAATTATGCCTGGAAGTGGGCTATCTGCAACGAGATCATGCAAGACTGGGATTGGCGGAAACAGTGCGAGTTTTCCGCGCAGGTGGGCTACAAAGGACTGGAGGTGGCGCCCTTTACGCTGGCCCAGCATGTGGACGAGGTCTCGGCCGCGCGGCGCTCGGAGATGCGCGACATGGCCGGCACTGCGGGGCTTGAGGTGATCGGCCTGCACTGGCTGCTGGTAACGCCCGATTGGCTGCACTTTACAACGCCTGACGAAGATGTGCGCAAACGGACATGGGAGTACATGGGAAAACTGGCCGATCTGTGCGGCGATCTGGGTGGCAGTGTCATGATCTTCGGATCTCCCAAACAGAGGGGTTCTCGAGGCATATCCAGGGAAGAGGCCGTCGAAAACCTGACACGGGGTCTCAGCGAGGTCGCTCCACGCGTGGCGGAAAATAATACCACTCTGCTGCTGGAGGCTCTGGACACCAGCCAGACCGACGTGGTCAACACGGTGGATGAGGCCGTGGCGGTGGTCAAGGCTGTGAACCATCCGGCGATTTCGTCCATGTTCGACTTCCATAACACGGCTGATGAAACCAAACCCTTCGAGCAGATCGTTCGCGAAAATTTTGAATACATTGAGCACGTCCACATCCAGGAAATGGACGGAAGCTATCTGGGCGCCGGCACTGGGGCTCAGGACTTCCTCCCCGCTATGAGAGCGCTCAAGGAATTGGGCTACGATCAATGGGTTTCCCTGGAAGTCTTCAACTTCGAACCGGGTGCGGAGAAGATCGCCACGGAGTCCATGAACACTCTGCAGAGCATGATGGCGAAGCTTTAGAAGTGAAAAGTGAATGGTGAATAGTGAATGGTGAATAGCACCGCACTGGCTCACAGGGGCCGACATTGTTCGCAATTAGGAACCGCGCCCTTCCACTTTTCACTTTTCACTATTCACTATTCACTCTTCACTGACCTTTCCCCCCACAATTAGGACCACCTGCTGAGTGAGTTTTCGCGCAAAATGGCGCCAGGAGAACTCACGATGAAGCGGAAGCGCTTTACGGAAGAACAGATCATCTCGGTGCTGAAGCAGGCACAAGCAGGAGCCCGGAGAGCCGATCTGTGCCGCCAGGTCGGTATCAGCCAGCAGACCTTG